>CAXTKV010000212.1:5899-8460 GCA_964244895.1 uncultured Deinococcales bacterium | reverse complement strand
CATCAAACCGCGCACCGCGAACTTGGCCGCGCCGTAAGCGGTGTAGCCGAACACGCCGATCAAACCCGCCGCGCTCGAGACCGCGCAAATGGAACCCGCGCGCCGCGCGATCATGCCTGGAACCACGGCCTGCACCGCGTAGAGCGTGCCGAAGTAATCGACCTCGATCATGTCGCGAAAAACCTGGTCAGGAAGTTGCTCGAAGTAGCCCGGATAGGTGATGCCCGCCGAGGTCACGAGCACGTCGCACGGCCCTTGTTTGGCCTCGAGCGCGGCGATGGAGCCCTTGAGTTGATCGGACTGGCTGACATCCGCCGAGGCCGTCTCGATGCTGCCTTTGCCCAGCGCGCGCAACTCCGTGGCCGCCGAACTGAGCTTGGCCGCATCACGCGCGATCAGGGAAAGCTTCGCGCCCGATTGCGCGAACTGCCGCGCGGTCGCCAGCCCGATGCCGCTCGAGCCGCCCGTGACGATGATGTGCTTGCCGGAAAAATCCATCTGGCCTCCCGATTGGTGTTTTGGAATGGCGCATCCTAACGGTTCGGGTAGGCCGGAATCATGGAATGCGCCGGCGCGAACCTGCTCACAGCGCGTTTTTCGAGGTTGAATCCCCAGGAACGCCGTCCAGCACGCATTTTGAAAACACTGTCTAGGACGGTGTTGCTGTACTATATAGAAGTGTCCGCGAACTTGCGTTCGATCTCGAGGGCACGCTCGATTCGCGCGTCCAACTCGCGTTTTCGAGCCTCAAGTTTGTCGCGGGCGGCCCGGTATTCCTCGAGCAATTCGGCGGTGATGGCGTGCATTTGGCGGTTGGCTTCCTCGTCCATATTGCCCGGTGGGAATTGAGGGATCGGTTCTTGTGGCCCTTCCTCGTTTACCCACAGGCTGGATTCGGATTCAAAACCGTGATCAACCCGGTTCCAACAGAACAACGCGATTCCCACGCCATCGAAATCTCCGACGCGGACGCGCACCACGTCGCGCAACCTCAGGCCGGGTCGTCTGGCTCGAGCATTGATTTTGCGCTGCACTATTTCCTCCAGGGTGAAACCCAGGTCTGACCACCAGCGCACGGATTCGACCTGCGCGGGATTCCAGTATTGAAAGCGGTATCTGCCGCTGACCACGAACGGTTCGACCAGTCCCATGCGGGTGTAGTGGCGCACGGTCGAGACGGGCAGCCCGACGATGCTCGAGAACTCGCCGATGCCCACCCCGCGCGGCTCGAAGAAAGCTCGGGCGTTGGCTTCCGATCCGGCGAGCGAAGTGCAGTTCAGGCGAAAATTCGGGTTGTCCTCGAAGGTCTCGAGGTCGTGTTTGAGAATCTTGGCAAAGCTCTCTGCGCTGATCGTCTCGAGCGTGATTTCCATACGTCCACCTCGAGATCAATAGTGCAATGTGAAGTGAACTTCACATCAAGCCCTGAATGGGGAACACCGTCCCACAGGCAAATCTCGAGCATTAGAAAACATCGTCCTATACGTGCTCAGACCCGCTCTGTCCCGCCGAAATTTCGAAATCCCAAGATGCAAAGCGCTTTGTTGCTGCCACTTGGTATCATGTGTCAATGAACATCTCACAACAAACATTCGGCTATATCCTGATTGCCCTAGGAATCATCGTTGCAATGACAGGGATTATCAGTTTTCTGAAAGGAGGTCGCATAAGACCTGTGACCTTCGCCATTTTTGTAGTTGTATCAATTGGTTTAGGGATACAATTTTCTTCGAGTGCACAAAAGAAGCCGATGGAAATAAAAACAATAACCATCCCCAAAAATCCTGGTCGCCAATGAAAGAAAAACAGCAACATAAACTAGAGAGCCTCTTTGAGCGCGCTGGCAGTAACTGGTTGATCGTGATTGGTGGTCGCGCCCGAAAACACCGTCCAGAACGCGAATCTCGAGGCTTAGAAAACGCTGTCCCATACGATGTTTTCACTTCTCTAACGGCAGGAAATCCTTATTTGATACCCGTTCCAGTAAACAGGTATGCGGGCTGAGCCTCGAGCCCGATGGAGCCCGTCAAATCCAGCCGCTCGAGCGCGCGCTCGAAGCGCCAATCCCCGGTCCAGACGCGTTTTAACGCCAAGAGCGCGCCCCGACGACCATCGCCCAATTCCTGGACGGTGCTGAGCGGGCGTCTGACGTGCAGGACGGTGTTCTCGAGCTTGAGGTTTTTCAAGGCCAGGTAGGCTTGAGAAATGAAATCCTCGAGCATGAACGATTCCGCGACGAGTTTCTGGGCGCGGGTGCAGGCGTCCTCCAGGGCGTCCTCGTCGAGCCTGCGCGGGTTGATGCCCGCAAAAATCTGGCGCAGTTGCTCGGGCAGGTTGTTGGTCAAATAAAATTGTTCCTCGGCGCGGGAGGTGAACACGAATCCCGCAATCGCGTTTTTTGATCGCCCGAGCGTCTGGGCTTCCTGGCCGACCAGATCGAGCGGCTGGGACAGGCTTTCCGGGAATGAACACAGGAACACGCCGCCACTCTACCGTGCGCGGCTTTTTCGGCTGAGCGATTTGGCGTTTGTGTGCCGCCATCAAAAACCCGGTTGCGCGCG
>CAXTKV010000212.1:0-5799 GCA_964244895.1 uncultured Deinococcales bacterium | reverse complement strand
TTCGGCTGAGCGATTTGGCGTTTGTGTGCCGCCATCAAAAACCCGGTTGCGCGCGGGGCTATCCTGAGACCCGTGAGCACGCGCGCCTTCCCGCTCGAAACGAACTCGCCCGCCGCGACGGTGGTCTGGGTGATGTTCTGGGTGCATCTGATCGCGCAACCGATTTACGCGCTGTTGCCGGTGTCGCTGGTGTTGCCGGGTACGTTCTTGATCGTGTTTTCTTTTGCGGTGTTCTCTTTTGCCCACAGTTGGGTGACGCGCGGTGCTCGGGCGACGCTGACGCTGTTCGGGCTGTGCGTGCTGTTGGCGGGCGGCCTGGAGGCGCTGTCGGTGGCGACCGGATTCCCGTTTGGTCGCTACGTCTACAACCCGGTTTTTGGCCCGGCCATCGCCGGGGTCAGCGTGCTGGTGCCGGTCTGCTGGTTCATGATGGGCTACCCGGCGTTGCGGCTGGCGGAATGGCTCAGCCCCAGGTCGGCGGTGCTGGTGGCGGCGTTGGCGCTGGCGGCCTGGGATCTGTTTCTCGATCCGCAGATGGTGCGGGCGGGCTTGTGGACGTGGCTCGAGCCGGGGTTTTACGCTGGTGTTCCGTGGGTCAATTACTTTGGTTGGGTCTTGACGGCGCTGCTGATCTTCGCGGCGTTTCGGGCGTTTTCGGTGCGGCGTTCGGATTCGCGGTCTTTCGGTTCCGCTTTCGATGTGTTGCCGGTGATGGCGTACCTTTGGACGTGGTTCGGATCGTTCGTGGTCAACCTGTTCTGGTGGGGGCAACCGTTGGTGGCGGTCGTCGGGTTGGTCGGCATGGGGGCGTTCGCCGTGCCCGCCGCACTGAAGCTCGCCCGAAGCTGGCAGGGTTCGGGGATTGGATCTCGAGGGTGATCGCCTTCACTCACCTCGACTCTGGGGGACACCGTCCTGCACGGTGTCGTCTGAGACACCAAAAACGCTGTCCTGGACGGTGTTCACTTTGATCGAGGCCGCCAGGCACCCGATCTGGACGCCAGCTGTGGACGCGTATAACCTGAGCGCGGTGCGCGGGCATTTCGCTTCAGTGCGCGCCTCCATCGAGCAGCCCGATGCCGTACCGACGCCGACGCTGGTTCACGCCACGCACGTCTCGTGGTGGGATGGGCACGTCGGGCTGGTGGTGGCGCGCGCCTTGGGGCTCGAGTTGCGGGTGATGATGCTGGAATCGGAGTTGAAAAAGTACGCTTTCCTGCGCTTCTCCGGCGCGTTCGGCTTCACGCCCGGCAGCGCGGGCAGCGTCAAGGACGCGATTCGGTACGCCGCGCGGCAGCTCGAGCAACCTCGATTCGTATTGATGTTCCCTTCCGGCGAGATCCTGCCCGCCAACCGCCGCCCGATGCCGTTCCATCCGGGCGTGGCCTCGATGGCTTTGCAGGCCGCGCGCGAGTTCGGGCAGGTCAACGTTCGCGCGATGGCCTTGCGCCTCGAGCATCGGGGTCAGGCGCGCCCGGAAGTCTTCGTGCGCCTCGGCGCGCCGCGCGCGGTCGCGTCCGGAAGGCTGGCCAGCCTGACGGGCAGTTTGCGCGACGACCTCTGCCTCGAGGCCGACGGGTTGGACGCGGACTTGCGCGATGGCGCGTTGGGTGCGTACACCCAAATCGTGCGCGGCTTCCCGAGCGCCCAGGAAGGTTGGGACGCGGTTCGCCGCCTGATCGGGCCGCGCGAACCGGTGGCTCGCGGGTCGCAGGGTGAAGGTTCGTGATGTCCCTGATCGCGCTGGCGTCGCTGGCGGGATTCGCGGTCGTCAACGCGATTGTGTTGCGCCGCCTGACGGACTACGTTCGATCGCCGATGCCGCCCAACCCGCCGCTGGTGAGCCTGCTGGTTCCGGCGCGAGACGAGCGCCGGAACCTCGAGCGCCTGCTGCCTTCCCTGGCGGCGCAGGATTACCCGAACCTGGAGATCATCGTGCTGGACGATCATTCCACCGACGGGACGGCTGCGGTGATCGCGGCCTTCGCGGGCACGGATCCCAGATTCCGCGCGCTGGACGGATCGGTTTTGCCCGCCGGGTGGCTCGGCAAGAACTGGGCGTGCCACCAGCTCTCGCGGTCGGCTCGGGGCCAGATTCTGGTCTTCACCGACGCGGACACGATCTGGCAACCGAACGGCGCGCGGCTGATCGTGCAGGCCATGACCCGCACGCGCGCGGATGCGCTGAGCGCGTGGCCACGGCATCCGACGAGCGGTTGGTTCTCGAGCCTCGTGCAGCCCGTGCAGCAGTGGAGCCTGCTGGCGTTTCTGCCGATCCTGCTGGTTCCGGTCGCGGCTTTCCCGGTCGCGGTGGCGGCCATCGGTCAACTGCTGGCCTTCCGTCGGGAAGCTTACGATGCCATCCGTGGTCACGAATCCGTGCGCGGCAGCCTGATCGAGGACATGGCGCTGGCGCGGAACGTCAAACGCGCGGGTTTGCGGTTTCAACTGATGAGCGCCGTCGGAACCGTGACCTGCGAGATGTATTCGGGTGCGCGCGAGGTCTGGCACGGCTTTTCCAAGAACGTCTATCCGGGTGCGGGCGCGACGCCGCTCTCGATGCTCGCTCTGATCGCGGTCGTGTGGCTGGTCGCGCTCGGGCCGTGGGCGTGGCTGGTCGCCAACCTCGCGTCCGGTGCGGGCGTTCTCGAGCCGTGGCTGGCGGTCGCGCTGAGCCTGATTCCGCGCATCCTGTCGGACTGGCGCTTCGGGTACCGTCCGGGATGGTGGTTGTTTCACCCGCTTTCCGTGCTGTCCTGGACGGCGATTGCGCTCGAGTCCTGGAGGTGCTACGCCACCGGGAGCGTCGAGTGGAAGGGCAGACGCTACGACCTTCGAGACGCCCGCGACGCCGCCCGCGACGAGGTTTCGGCGTGACGAAGACCGTCCCAGACGTTGTTCTTTGGCATCAAAAAAGACCGTCCAGGACGGTGTCCCCGAGAGGTGCTTCGACCAGCGCGAGCGATCCGTGGCGCGCGAGATCCGCCCGGATCAGGCCCCGATGAACCCCACCATCAAACCTCGAGACATCATCGTCATCGGTGCGGGCGTCGGCGGTCTGGCTGCCGCGATCCGTCTGGCGGCCAGGGGTCATCGCGTGACCGTCCTCGAGAAGCTGCCGCGTCCCGGCGGCAAGCTCAACCTGACCGAGGATTCCGGCTTCCGTTTCGACACCGGCCCGAGCCTGCTGACGCTGCCGTGGGTGCTGCGCGACTTGTTTCACGCGGCGGGACAGAAGCTCGAGGATCACCTCGAACTGGTGCGCCTGGAGCCCGTGTGCCGGTACTTTTTCGCGGACGGAACGGGTTTCGACGCGAGCGCCGACCTGCCGACCATGATGAGCAACCTGGACGCCTTCAGTCCCGGCGCGGGCGAGGATTTCATGGCCTTCTACGGTCACGCCGCCCGAGCCTGGCGCGGCAGCCGCGAGGCGTTCCTGGAAAGCCCGATCTCTGGCCCGTTGGACTTCTTGAAGAACGGCGTGCCGTGGACGGACCTGACGGCTCTTTTACCGTGGCCGACGCTGGACGGGCTGGCGCGCAGGTACTTCCGTGATCCTCAAATGCACCAGTTCGTCGGGCGCTACGCGACCTACACGGGATCCAGCCCGTACCGCGCACCGGGAACGCTCTCGAGCGTGCTGTACAGCGAATACGCCTTCGGCGCGTGGTACATCGCGGGCGGCATGTACCGCATCGCACAGGCGCTCGAGACACTCGCAAAGACCCTTCACGTGCGCTTCGAGTACGGTGCGGGCGTCAAGCGCGTGCTGCTCGAAGACATCACCGCGCCGATCATGCCCGACCCGGTCAAGCGCTTTGAAGTCGAGGGCGTCGAACTCGAGGATGGACGAATGCTGCGCGCGCACGCGGTCGTCTGCAACGCCGACGCGGCGCACCTCTACGGCGATTTACTGCCCGCAGACCGCGACCCGCGCCGCTCGAGCCTCGAGCCGTCCTTGTCGGGCTTCGCGCTGCTGCTGGGACTGGAGGGGCAGACGCCCGGACTGGCGCACCACAACGTGTTCTTTTCGCGCGATTACCCGCTCGAGTTCAAACGGATTTTCGATGATCTGACACCCGCCGAAGATCCCACGATTTACGTCTCTGTCACGTCCAGGACGGATCCGACTCAGGCCCCGGTGGGCATGGAAAACTGGTTCGTGCTGGTCAACGCGCCGCCGACTGGACGGGTGGACTGGGAAAAAGAATCAGCCCCGTATTCGCGCCTGGTTCTCGAGAAGCTCGCCCGCAAAGGTTTCGATATCCGCGACCGGATTCGCGTCCAGCACGCCATCACGCCCGCCGATCTCGAGACGCGCTACCGGGCGTGGCGCGGCGGGATTTACGGCACGTCGTCGAACGGCATCCGAAGCGCCTTCCTGCGCCCGCAGAACCGATCCAGAACCGTCCAGGGCTTGTACCTGGCGTCCGGCAGCGCCCATCCGGGCGGCGGCCTGCCGCTGGTGATGCTCTCCGGGAAGCTCGCTGCGGACGCCTTTGAGCAGGATTTGCTCGAAGAAACCCGGCTCGAGCGCAAGGCTCGGCCTCGCGCCTGAGAAGCCTCGCGCTCGAGAAGTCTCGCGCCCGAATCTGTTCTCCCGCGAATCCTGAAGCGAGAACACCGTCTGGCACCGTGTATTTAACCTCGAGTCTGGGACGGTGTTTTCTGTGACCCAAACCGGGACGCCAGGTTCGGCAGGATCAACCGCGCGACTGTTCCCGCCAGGTGCATGTGGCTTCCGGCCAGCTCCATCGCGGTGCGGGCCGTGAAATCACCCTTCAGGAAGGCCGCCACCAGCCGGGGTTTGAGGGCGCGCAGGATCGGCATTCGGGCTTCCCACATGGCGTCGTCGTAGCGCGTGATGCGCTTGTGGAAGGCGTGCGCGACGCGCAACGGGCGCTCGAACTCGCGCTTCCAGCTTTTCTCGTAAGCGGCCAGGCCGCGCTTTGAAAGGTCGTTAACGGTGATGGCGTTCACGACCGTATCGCCCGCCAGTTGACCGGATCGCATCGCGAAGCGGATGCCCTCCCCGACCAGGTTTGAACCCTGCCCAGCCGCGTCCCCGACGATCACCAGGCCATCCGCCGCGAACGGCACGCTGCCGGGTTCCAGCACCGGGTACAAGCCCGCGTGGTACTCGATCGGGCTGGCCTGCTCGAGGCCGCGAACGCGTTTGATGGTTTCATCCAGGAATGCGCGCGGGTCGGCATCGCTGTGCGGTCGGGTCACGCCGACACCGAGGCGCACGCGGTGATGACCGTGCGGGAAAGCCCAGGCGTAACCTCGAGGGGCGACCTGCGATCCGACCAGCAGCACGGCTTCTCGCTGGTCGAATTCGGGCGCGTACAGGTCGTATTCCGCGCCCACGCCGGAGGATTTCACGCCCGGATGCAAGTTCAGCTTGTGAGCGATCAACCCCGCGTGACCGCTCGCGTCGATCACGATCTTGGCTCGCAACTCGAGCAGCCCGTAGACGGCATCGCGGGCGCGCAACCCGACGACCCTGCCCGAATCCAGCAACGGTTCCTCGACCCTGGCCTTGACGCGCAGGCTCGCGCCCTGGTGAATGGCGCGTTCCGCCAGGTGCTGATACAGACCGCGCACGTCCAGCACCTGATCGCGACGGCCGGGGCGATCGACACCCTTGAAGCGGCTGCCGCGCAGCCAGCCGGGACAGCCGACGCGCTCCTGCACATGCTCGCGGCTGTGCCAATGCTCGAACTGCGCGTCGTCGGCCGGATCGATGTCGACCCAGAGTGCGAGGGCTGCCTGTCCGCCGGTCATGTTGCCCGCACT
>CAXTKV010000211.1:2248-8490 GCA_964244895.1 uncultured Deinococcales bacterium | reverse complement strand
CCATCGCTCGGGCTTACGCCCGCTACGGGCAGCAATCCAGCGAATGGATCGACCAGTACACGCGCCAAGGCGGAACGGTGCATTGCGGCTCCGGGTGCTTTCACTGCTGCAACCTTCCCGTGCGCGTCAGCCTGATCGAAGCCCTGGTGACGGCCTCCGGGCTTTCACCCGCCCAGATGGAATCCATGAAAACCCGAGCCGTGCGGGTGATCCAGAACGCTCGCGCATCCACGAACTGGGACGATTACTTTCAGCGCCACCGCCAGACCATCGGCTACTGCCCGCTGCTGGATCAAGCATCGGGAACCTGCACCGCCTACGACGTGCGCCCCGCCCGTTGCCGCGACACCTACAGCGCCATGAGTTCGGATTACTGCCGGGCTGGCACGCTCGAGCATCTGAACCGCAAGGAACGCGCCCAGTACGAGCGCGAGGTCAAGGCCACACCAGGCACGGACGGCCTGAGTCACTACATCGCGCCCCTGGAAGATATGGGTGAAGCCATCTGGGACGTGGCCAGCCGCACCATGCGCCAGGAATGGGGGTTGGAAGTCTGGGGCGATTTCTGGGTGCTGACTGCACTGACCCAGGATGCCGCGTTCATGGCTGCCGTGCGCGCTGGACGGGTTGCCCAGGCCAGGAAGCGCGCCAAAGCGCTGGGATTGTGGCATATTGAGATTGTGCAAATTGAATCACGGGCATAACGCGAGCAAGGGTCTGAGTGTAGTCAATAAGTTACGGGAAGCGACAGGCGAAGAATTAGGTTGATCTCGAGAATGCCGTCCTGAACGCATTTTTTGGCTCGCATCTACGACGGTGTTCTTGCGTATTGACTTGAGGCATACCTGTAGTCATACTTAAGGTATGAAAACGGCGATTTCTATTCCTGATGACACCTTCAATGAGGCGGATCAACTGGCGCGGGAACTCGGCATCTCGCGCAGCGAACTGTACGTCAGGGCGCTCAAGGCACTCCTGAAAGAACAGCGCGAGGAAAGCATCACCCAAGCCCTGAACCGCGTGTACGCCGAAACATCGGAATCCAAAGAAGAACAAGCATTCAGACGTGAAGCGGCGCGGCAAACCCTGAACCGGAGCGATTGGTGAGCGCCACAGGGATTGAGCGTGGGGACATCTGGTGGGCTGACCTGCCTGATCCGCAGGGGCGCGGGCCGGGGTTCACGCGTCCTGTGCTGATCGTGCAGGGTGATGCTTTTAACCGCAGCGCCATTGGTACGGTGATTGTGGCCAGCCTGACATCGAATACGAAGCTTGCCGATGCGCCGGGGAACGTCTGGTTGGATGCCACTGAAAGCGGTCTCGAGCGGGATTCCGTGGTCAATGTCTCACAGCTTTCCACGCTGGATCGGGGTTCGTTGCGGGATCACGTGGGACGCGTCAACGATGTGACGTTGGAACTGGTGGATCACGGCCTGAAGCTGCTTCTTGGGCTCGAGTAATCAGGGAACACCGTCCAGCACGCAACCCTTCATTCGCGTCTACGACGGTGTTTTCTATTCGTCTCCCGAATGCCCCAGCACCCGTTCACCTGGTTCCTCGACTTCTATCTTCCATCGGTACTGCCCCAGCTCAATCTTGCCGCTCGCGTCAAACGCCACGCCTTCGCGCTCGAGCAACCCGCGTTGCAGTTCGCCCGTCCCGACCTTGTAGGTGCTGATCTTGCCGCTGGCGTTGATGACGCGCCACCAGGGTAAATCCGTGTGTGTGGACAACCCGTGCAGGATGTCCCCGACGGCTCGGGCGTGGCGGGGCATTCCGGCGATTTCGGCCAGTTGCCCGTAGGTCATGACGTGCCCTTCCGGGATCTTGCCGATCAATTCCAGCACGCGTTCCCGGAATGCTCTGGATGATTCCATGCGTTGAAGTATACCGGCTGCGCGAAGAATACCGTCCAGCACGCGATATCATGAATGTGTACCAGACGGTGTTGCCTGAAATTCCAACATCCTCAGATCGTGACCAGTCCGCTCCTGGCGGCGACGCTGACGGCGGCGGTGCGGCTCGAGACTTGAAGCTTGGCGTAGATCGCCCCCAGGTGAAACTTGACCGTGGATTCGCCGATCTCGAGGCGTTGCGCGATGCGTTTGTTGGACAGGCCGTGCGCGAGGAGTTCCAGCACGTCGCGCTCGCGCGCGGTCAGGCTTTCGCGTTCGCGGACGGTCAGGTCTTCCGGTTCGGGCGCGTCCGGGTCGTTGATGCGGCTCGGGGGCGTCTCGAGCGAGAAGCGTTCCGCCAGGTTCACGGGCAGCGCGGCCAGTCCGTTGGCGGCGGCGTGGATGGCGGCGCGCAGTTCGCTGGCGGGTGCGTCTGGGGCGACCAGCGCCCAGCCTCGGGGTGAGAGTTCCAGAATGCGGGCGATCACGTTTTCGTCGTCGGTCAGCACGACCAGCGCGGCTTGAGCATTCCAGTGTTCCAGGTTGGGGTCGTCGGTGACGATCACTTCGGCGTCCTGAATGTTCTCCGTCAGGCTGGATATTTCTGCGGTGACGTGCAGGCTTTCGCCGTCCAGCAGGGCTTTCAGGCCCAACCGGACGGCGGGAAAGCGCGAGGCGACCGCGACCGAAATCATGCGGCCTGAGCGTACTCCGCAAATGAAACCGCGATCGTGACGGGGCGTCCGGCCCGCAGGATATGAAGCGCGAGCGCACCGTCCGGCGCGGTGTTCTCGAGTGCGCCCAGGAGTGCGTCGCCGTCGCGGGTGGCTTGACCGTCGGCTTCCAGGATCACGTCCCCGATCAGGATTCCGGCCCTGGCCGCGGCGCTGTTGGCTTCCAATCCCGCCACCATCAGCGCCCGCGAGCGCTCGAGGCCGCGCGTGACGCTGACGGGTTGAAGTTGAACCCCGAGCTTCGGGCGGGTCGCGCTGGACAGCCAGCGCCGCGCGACATCGCTGGGAATGGCCACGCCCAGATCACCGGACCAGACCATCGCGTTGATGCCGATCACGAAGCCTTCCGCGTTCAGCAATGGTCCGCCGGAGTTGCCGGGGCGCAGTTGCACGTCGGAACGGATCAGTTCTCGAGGGGCGTCAGCGTTCGGCAACTTGACCGATCCCAGCGCGGTCACGATACCCGAGGTCGCGACCCACGGTTGACCCCACGGGTGCCCGAGCGCGAACACGCGCTCTCCGACGCGGAGCTCGCCCGAATGCCCGATGGTCGCTGCCCGGAGCGCTGCGTCCACGTCCAGCAGCGCCAGGTCGAGCCTGGGGTCGGATCGGCTGACTCGAGCCTGGTGTTCCGTGCCATCTTCAAAAACGACCGCGACCGTTTGCCTCTGGCCGACCACGTGCGCGTTCGTGACGATATGGTTCGCGTCCCAGACGATGCCGCTACCCGATCCGCGCCGCCCGGATCGCACCTGCACGACGCTGGCGCGCAGGCGTTCGATCATGCCCGTGGATGCCTCCGAAAGGGGAGAGGACAGGAAGCTCGAGGCCATTTCAGCCCCGCCTCGGGCCGCGCTGACCGGCTGAGCCGCGCCCGCCCTGACCCGGCTGGCGCTGCCTGGTGGGGCGCTCCCCGACGGTGACTTGCACCGTCTCGAGCTTCCCGGCGCGAATCACTTCGACGGGCACGGCCCGCCCGACCCGATCACCGATCAGCATCGCCTGGAGTTCGTCGGTATCGCTGATGGTCTGCCCATCGAAGCCGACCAGCACGTCCCCGAGCAGCAATCCGCTGGCGGCGGGACTGCCGGGTTCCACGCTGACGACCAGCAAACCGACCTCCTGCCTCGAGCCCTCGGGCAGTCTGACGGGTTGCGAGCCGATGCCCAACCAGCCGCGTTTGACGCCGCCGGACACCAGCGCCGCGCCCACGCTCCAGGCGAGCGCGGCGGGAATCGCCAGTCCGAGCCCACGGGCCAGACCCGCGTTGGTCACGCCCAGCACCGCGCCGGACGCGTCGATCAGCGCCCCGCCGGAGAAGCCGGGGTACGGCGTCGCGTCCGTGCGAATGAACGCTTCCAGGCTGACGCCGCGACCCATGCGCAACGGGCCGCCGACCGCTGAAACGATCCCGCCGGACGCCATCACGCCGTCCGGTCGGGCCACCAGGAGCGCCACCTGCCCGACGCGCGCCTCACCCGCGACCGTCGCGGGCTCGAGCTTGCCGTCCGGCACGCGCAACAGCGCCAGATCGGTGGCCGGGTCGCGCCCCAGCACCGATGCCTCCAGCGTGCGACCGTCCCCTGTCATCACGCTGACGGTGTCCTCGCCTTCCAGCACGTGATCAATTGTCAAGACCAGATCCGCCGAGTGCGCGATGCCGCTGATCGGGCGTCTGCGCGCGTTGACGGTCACGATGCTTTTCGCGGCGCGATCCACCGCGTCCGCCATGTCGTTTGAAAGTGTTTGCAGTGCGTTCTCCATGTGTGCCTCCGAGGTTCACGCTAGACCCGCGCCGCCCGCGATGCGCCCGCCAAACGGATGGGGGATACGCCCAACCGAACGGATGGCCCGCACGGGAACACCATCTAGCACGCGAGTTTACGAACGCGTGCTAGACGGTGTTTTCTGGTCAGAGGAAAGCCCATTAGAGCGTGGCTCGTCAAATTGGACTCTCGCAGAAGTCCGACCTGATTCTCGAGAGGGCTGTGCATCACGCTCAATCTCGAGTGATCGTTGCCGTCGCAACAAGCGTCTGGATCGCTGAGCCGATCTCGACTTGCGCAAGAAATCTGTCGACTCGAGGTTGCTCGAGCGACCCCTCAGGCTTTTCCTTTTGACTTCTTACAGCTTGCCGATTCTCGAGATGGCTTCCTCGATTTGCTCGAGGCTGCACGCGTAGCTTAGGCGGACGCGTCCGGGTGCGAGGAAATCGGTTCCGGGCACGACCGCGACCTGGGCGTTGTCCAGGATGATGCGGGCGGCCTCGATCTCGTCGGTGTGAATCCGGCTGGTGTCGGCCAGCACGTAGAACGCGCCCTGCGGCGTGGGTGTGGGCAATCCGATCTCGTTCAACCCTGCCACGATCGCGTCGCGGCGCGTGTGGAAGGCGGCGCGGGACATCTCGATGTAATCGTAACTGTCGGTGATGGCGGCCACCGCCGCCCACTGGCTGATGCTGGACGGGTTCGAGGTGGACTGGCCTTGCAGCGCGTTTATGGCCTTGATGACGCTTGCCGGGCCAGCCGCGAAGCCGATGCGCCAGCCGGTCATGCTGTACGCCTTGGACGCACCGTTGACCGTGATGACCCGATCCGCACCGAATCTGGCGGCGCTCACCGGAAGCTTGCCGGTGTAGGTGATGTGTTCGTACATCTCGTCCGCGATGACCCACAGGTCGTGCTGGTGCGCCAGCGCCATCAGTCCCTCGATTACATCGTCCGGGTAGACCGCGCCCGTCGGGTTGCCGGGTGCGTTCAGGATGATCAGCTTGGTTTTCGGCGTGATGGCGGCCTCGAGCGCCGCCAGATCCAGGTTGTAACCGTCCTCGGCGCGCGTTTCCACGAACACGGGCACGCCGCCGAACAAGCGCACCTGCTCGGGGTACGTCACCCAGAAGGGGGCCGGAATGATGACCTCGTCGCCCGGATCGATCAGCGCCCAGACCGCGTTGTACAGCACTTGCTTGCCGCCCGTGCCGACCTGAATCTGGTTGATCTGGTACTCGAGGTTGTTCTCTCGTTTGAACTTGGCGGCGATCGCCTCGCGCAACTCCACGATGCCCTCGACGGGCGTGTACTTGGTCTTGCCCGCGTCGATCGCGGCCTTGGCGGCGTCCTTGACGTGCTGCGGCGTGTCGAAATCCGGTTCGCCCGCCGCCATCGAGATCACGTTGACGCCCTGCCGTTTT
The DNA here is from genome assembly GCA_964244895.1 of uncultured Deinococcales bacterium. Lineage (GTDB taxonomy): Bacteria > Deinococcota > Deinococci > Deinococcales > JAAFIG01 > CAXTKV01. The sequence goes on along the minus strand of CAXTKV010000211.1, from coordinate 2,671 downwards.
AACTCGAGCGCCCGAGCGTTGACGGCGACCGTGCTGGATGGTTTCAGGGTTTTCGTCTGCGCGGAGAGCGGTTTCACGCGCGAAAGTATACCTCCGGCTCAGCCTCGAGCCTTTGCCTCTGTCCTCCTCTGGTTTATGACGGAGGGGTCGCCACAAGACCCCTCCGTCTCTCGCATCGATGGGACTGATGCTCGAGCCACCTCCCTCAACGAAGCAGGAGAGGCACAGTTCGAGAGCACCGTCCAGCACGCGTTCTTCGAGATGCGTGCTGGACGGTGTTTCTGTCACGCTCGGTTCTGGTCTATGGTCTGGGCGAACCAGTCGGGCAGGGTTCCCTTGAAAAACCGCATGCCCCAGTCTCGCGCCCAGTCCGCGTACCGATCGTGCTGGATCGCGTCCCTGGCGGCTTCGACCAATCGGTGC
>CAXTKV010000211.1:0-2238 GCA_964244895.1 uncultured Deinococcales bacterium | reverse complement strand
GTGGCGCAGGTTGTGCAGGCTGAGCAATTTCGGCCCGAGCATCTCGTCGGCCTTGATCAGGTGCGCGATGTACGCGCGGCTGTGCGTGCGGCAGGCGTAGCAATCGCAGTCTTCCTCGAGCGGGCGCAGGTTCTCGCGCATGGAGGCGTTGTTCAAATTGATCCGTCCGTCCGCCGTCAGCGCGTAGCCGAAGCGTCCGGTGCGGGTCGGGTAGACGCAATCGAACATGTCCACGCCGAGGGCGATGCTGGCCACCAGGTCGTCCGGGTGGCCCACGCCCATCAGGTAGCGAGGTTTCTCTGGCGGCAGTCTGGAAGTCGTGAATTCGATGGCGGGGTACATCTCGTGCTTCGGTTCCCCGACCGCCAGCCCGCCGATGGCGAATCCGGGCGTCTGAAACGGGATGGTGGCCGCCAAGGAATTGGCGCGCAGCACCTCGTCTACGCCGCCCTGCACGATCGCGAAGAGCGCCTGATCGTCCCTGGTTTTGGCCTTCAGGCAACGCTCGAGCCAGCGCGCCGTGCGTTCCAGGCTGTTCTGACCGTACTCGCGTGAAGCTGGGTACGGCGGGCACTCGTCGAAGGCCATGATGATGTCCGCGCCCAGCAATTCTTGGGTCTGGATGCTCGATTCGGGCGTCATCTCGAGGGGATCGCCGTTGAGGTGGTTCTTGAAGATCACGCCGCGTTCCGTGATGGTTCGTAAATCCCCCAGGCTCATCACCTGAAAGCCGCCGGAGTCCGTCAGGAACGGCCCCGGATAGCCCGTGAAGCCCGGCAGTTGCCCGTGGATGTGCACCAGCTCGGGGCCGGGACGCAGCAGCAAGTGGTACGTGTTGGCCAGCACGATCTGCGAGCCAATTTCGATCAGTTCCCTGGCCTCGAGCCCCTTGACGGTTCCCTGCGTGCCGACCGGCATGAACATCGGCGTCGTGACCCGCCCCCGAGGCGTGTCTAGCGTGGCGAATCTGGCGCGACCTGAGGTGGCCTGGACGGAGAAATCGAACACGCCGGAGTATACGTGCGGTCAGGCGTCACGGGATGCTCGAGTGTGATCGTGGAAAGGAACGATTCTCGAACGTGAATGCACTCAGTTTCGGGTTCTCGTCGGGGCGAACCCTGTGTTCGCCCTGCCCTTTCTCGAATGGAATCACGCGTTCAGCGAACACCGTCCCAGACGCATTCCCTCGGGCATCAAGATTTGCGTACTGGACGGTGTTCTCACAACAGATTTCGCTCGAGTTCCCCTCCCGGAAGCGCTCGAGCCGTCTCGCCTCTGACCCCTGACTCCTGACCTCTAACTTTCCCGCGCCCCGTGACCCGTGACCGCCTTTCTGACTGCCCTGTTATCCTCGAGCCCATGACCCGAGACGAAGCCTGGAAGATCGTTTGCGAATTCACCACGTCCGAATCCTTGCGCAAGCACATGCTGGCCGTCGAGGCTGCGATGGTCTGGTACGCCAGGAACGGTGGCGAAGCCTACGCGGCTGAAAACGAGGAAACCTACGCCGTGACGGGCCTGCTGCACGATTTCGATTACGAATCGCACCCGGATCTGGGTCCAGAAGGCCACCCGTTCTGGGGCGTCAACTACCTGCGGCAAAACACGGATTTATCCGAAGAAATCCTGGACGCGATCCTCGGGCATTACACGCAAAGCGGCGTGGCGCGCACCAGCTTGCTCGCCAGAACGCTTTTTGCGGTCGATGAACTCTCGGGTTTCGTGACCGCCGCCACGCTGGTCAGACCGGATAAGAACGTCATGAACCTTGAAGTAGCAAGCGTCACCAAAAAGATGAAGGACAAAGCCTTCGCCAAAGGTGTCAGCCGCGAAGACATCCGCACGGGCACGCAAGAATTGGGGCTCGAGCTTGAAATACACGTCGGGAACGTGATTCTTGCCCTCCGGGATCGCGCAAATGCGTTGGGATTGGGACTTCAGAACTCTTAACAAACACTCAAAACTGTCTCAGACGGCTTGACCACGGGCTCGAGCCGTTGATAGTATCCACGTTGGATTGAAATGCTCACACAATGCCGCTCCCGAAAGGAGGTGTACTTCCCATGAGCACGATGTGTGCATGCACGTCCAGACTGAATCTGACAACCATCATCCCCGAGAGAGGAAACACGGCAACTCGCCTCGTCAACTTGCAAGATGTCGGATCGGTTCTCATCCCACAGGGGGGAATTACCACATGAAGCGAATCACCGCAGCACTCGCACTCACCGCCGCACT
>CAXTKV010000210.1:0-8728 GCA_964244895.1 uncultured Deinococcales bacterium | reverse complement strand
GAACGAACGCCTGATGAAGCACGTTTTTGAGACCACGCTCGGGATTCAGGTTCACACGCCGTTCCCACGATTGACCTACATGGATGCCATGAACCGCTTCGGGTCGGACAAGCCCGACCAGCGCTTCGGGCTCGAGATCGCGGATGCCAGCCAGATCGTGAAATCCTCGGATTTTGCCGTCTTCAAGTCCGCGCTCGAGGCTGGCGGGGTCGTCAAGGTGCTGGTCGCTCCCGCCGACCTGAGCCGCAAGCAAATCGACGCGCTCGAGGAGATCGCCAAGCGCAACGGCGCGAAAGGTCTGGCCTGGACGAAACGCAGCCCGGAAGGTTTCGCTGGCGGCATCGCCAAGTTCCTCTCCCCTACCGAACTCGACGCGCTCGAGACGCTCACGGGGGTTCAGGAACATCAGACGCTGCTGTTCGGGGCAGACACCTGGGACGCGGTCGTCAAGGCGCTCGGAGCTGTGCGACTCGGTGTGCGAGACGCGCTCAACTTGATCCCGAGCGGCGCGCCAGAATTCCATTTTTCGTGGGTGGTGGATTTCCCGTTGCTGGAATGGGACGCCGACAACCAGCGCTTCACGTACATGCACCACCCGTTCACCTCCCCTGCCGTCGCGGATCTCGAGAAATTTGGGACGGATCAGATGGGCGAGATGAAAGCCAGGGCTTACGACCTGGTGCTGAACGGCTTCGAGGTCGGTGGTGGCAGCATCCGAATTCACCGTCAGGACGTGCAGAACCAGATGTTCCAGGCCATCGGGTTCACGCTGGAAGAAGCCAAAGAGCGCTTCGGTTTCTTCCTCGACGCACTCGAGTACGGCACGCCACCGCACGGTGGGATCGCCTGGGGGTTGGATCGCCTGGTGGCCGTCATGGCGGGTGCAGATTCGATCCGCGAGGTGATCGCGTTCCCGAAGAACAATCGCGGCGTCGATCCGATGGCGGACGCACCTTCGGTCGTCGAGGCGAAGCAGTTGAAGGAGCTGGGCGTCAGGCTCGATCTCGAGGACTGAAAAATACCGTCCCGGAGGCAGTTCAAAAGAACACCGTCTACAACGGTGTTCTTTTATGTTGTTTGCGCCCGAAGCGCTCGAGTGAGATGTGCTTGAGCGAGGTCAATTCGGGTCGAGTCACGGTTGGCCCCTCCTCTATCGAACGAAAAGTTCATGGTGTTATATTGACACGAGCAAATGATTTATTTCACGATTATTCCCTCTCGTGAAAAATCTCTTCGGTTGTGGAATATAGAGCACCCGAAAACGTTCAAGAGAAGTTTATGAACGTCGCTGTTGACGTTCGCAAAGGCTCTGACATAATGGGGCATCCGACGTACCACCCATTCTGTGGGCGCGCGGAACCCTGTAGGAGGGACGAATGAAGATATACGTGGCATTCGGGGCAATGACGCTGGCGATGGTCGCAGGCATGACCGCGGCGCAGCAACCCATTCGGGTCGGCATGGCCTTCGATGCGGGAGGTAAGAACGACAAGTCGTTCAACCAGTCCGCATACGAGGGCTCGCAACGCGCTGCAAAGGACTTCAAGGCGCAAGTCAACGATTTCGAACCCGCCGATGCCAGCCAGGTCGGTCAGGGCATCCGCAACTTCGCGCAGAACGGCTTCGACCTCGTCGTCGGCGTCGGTTTCGCCAACGAACCAGCCATCACCGCGACCGCCAAAGACTTCCCCGACCTGAAGTTCGCCGTGGTGGACAGCGTCCCGACCGGCCCGAACACGACCGGCCTGGTCTTCCGCGAGCACGAGGGCAGCTACCTGGTCGGCTACATCGCCGGCAAGACCTCGAGCACGGGCGTGGTCGGTTTCGTCGGAGGCATGGAAATTCCGTTGATCAAGAAATTCTTCGCTGGGTACAAGGCGGGCGTCCTCAAAGCCTGCCCGACCTGCAAGGTGCTCGAGAGCTACACCGGCACGACCCCGGCGGCCTGGAACGATCCGGCCAAGGCCAAGGAAATTGCGGCCAGCTACGTCTCGCAGGGTGCAGACGTGATCTACTCTGCGGCGGGCGCGTCGGGCCTCGGCTCGATCGGCTACGTCAAGGACACCAAGTGCATCACTAAAGCTCCGGCGGGCGTGAAGTTCAAGCCCATGTCGGTCGCCATGATCCGCATGCCCAAGCCGAAGGATTACAGCGCCAAGTGCGGTGCCACCGCGCGCCCCTTGTTCTTCATCGGCGTGGACGCCAACCAGAACTATCTGGGCGATTCGGACAACGATCCGAAGACCCTCAACTACGGCCTGACCTCGATGCTCAAGCGCGTCGATACCGCCGTCTACAACGTCATCAGCGACGTCGCCAAAGGCACCAAGTGGCAGACCGGCCCGCGCGAGTTCGGTCTCCAGAACGACGGCGTGGGTTACGCGCTGGACGATTACAACAAAGGCTTGATCCCCGCCGCGACCATCACGGCGCTCAAGGGTGTCGAAGCGGATATTATCTCGGGCAAGATCAAGGTTCCGGACGCCCCGCAGTAAAGCCCTGCGGTAAAACCCTGTGCGCGTCAGGCTCGAGACCCCGGTTGGGGTCTCGAGTTTTTTGTCAGTCACAGAACACGGCCAGCAAACGCAACTGTTAGGCTCTCGAGGAGGGAACCAAAGTCTCGAGTACCCTCGAAAGGACGTGACACCGTGACGCCCAAAGAAACCACCGAGCTGGAACTTCAAAGCACGTTTACATTGAGCGCCACCAAAGGTGAGACGCTGACGTTCAGCCACAAGGACGGGCGCGAGATCGCGGTTCTAGTCGTACCGCAAAAACACGCCAACGGAAAGCTCAGACTGTACGAACCGTGGAAGAAAGACCCGACTGGCAAGTTGCAGCACCTGTTCACCGAGCGCGGTTACGAATGGGTCTTCGAATTGCCGCTCCTTCTGGAATTTCACCTCGAGAAGGACGGCTACCCGACCGACCCGGCGGAGCTGGTCGAGCGTTTTTACACCGGTATGATCGCTGCGAGCTTCAAAAATTATCCGCGCGAATTGTTCAGGTGAAGAAAACCGTCCCGGACACAATTTTTGAATACCTAAAAACAGTGTCCAGGATGGTCTTCTCGTTCAACGACGAAGCGTAACGCGATCGTCCCGAACAACTTTGCGGATCTCGACGGGCCATCCGCCCGTGTCGAAATGGGCGACCTCGATTGAATGGTTGAGCGCATCGAGAACCAGAGGCATTCGCAAACTTTCAGCATCCTGACGCAGTTGCGGTGTGACAATAATGGCGTCTATATTGCGCCAATCCCCGCCGAATACGCCGTTCAAGATTTCCGGATCGAGGCCAACTTTCCAGTACGAATGTGCTTTGGTAAACGGACGGTGTCGACTCGAGGCATCCACCAAATCCGTCTGGATATATTGATCGACCACGATTCGACTATCGGGCGACATGTTGGCTTCGACCCAGTCGAGTGCCCGCACCTGAGCTTCAGCAGGGCGGCTTTGCCAAAATGTCGATGGGCCGAATTGATAAAGCCACAAACCCGAACCGGTATACGCGGCCAACGTTCCAGACAGGCAAATGCAAGCGATGATTGGCCGAACGATAATGCTCGGTCGCCGTTTGCTCGAGAAATAGGCGAGATCTTCAAAGATTCGGGTGAAAAAACTTACCGCGATCCCGAGGCATATAGAAAGCAAAGGAAGGAGCGGTAAAAAGTAGAATCCAATAACGAGTCCACCTCGAGCCAGGAAAAGCCAGAGTGAAAGACATGCAACACCGAGAAAGCCGAGTTCGGGTCGTTTCCGTGCATAAAAAAGCAAGATAAAACAAGACAGTGTTCCACCAACAACGAGCATGGGGTCGTTATTTGACCACTCGAGCGCGAATTTCCAGAATTGTCTTCCGAAATCGAACAGGCCGCCATCTTTTCCTCGAGCAGCTTGAGCCGCCAGCGTGCCGAGCAAACTCACATGAGGGCTCGTTCCCCCAAGAAATGAGCCAGAGGGAAACAGCTCACCTTTCAACACGGCAAAAAGCAAATACCCGGATGCGATTGAAACCATCGTTATCAGCCATCCGACGGTCGCGAATAGGCGGTGCATCCGATCTGAAAGAACAAACACCAGATAGAGGATAGATGGAACCACAATCACCGCAATTTCTTTAGACAGCACGGCTAACGCCATCGCCACTGCGCTCCACCAGACGCGCGTCAACCTAAATGATTTCGTCAACAAAACATCAATACTGACGAGAATCCAGACCACAGCAATATTATCGAGCAAAACGCGGCGGTGAAAATAAATTCCGTATGGAGACAAGGCAAAACTCAGCGCAGCGATAGACGCTGCAAGTACGCTTTTTGAAGCCCGTCGCGCGATTCGGTACACGAAAAAAGTCGAGATGACCTGTATCACCAGCATCAATACGCGGCCCGACGCAATCGATGTACCAAACGTATAAAATCCGCCCGTGAGCGTCGTCCATAGAGCGATCAGCAACCAGCCGAAAGGCGCGTGATCGTACCAGTACGTGTACGGTGCGAGGCGTCCCAACTTGACGACCGCCCACGCCTGGGACATATAGACGCCCTCGTCGTTATCGTAATATGGAAATTGCAGCATATTGACCGCATGTGCAATTACAGAAATGATCAGGATTGAGATAATCCACAGCAATTCAGGTCGAATTACTCCCAAAATCCGAGCAAAATTGTGAACAATGCCATGAATCCCCTGCCGAGGATCGCGCATGGCTCGAGCAGTCGTGCTGCTCACGTTCCGAAAAGGTTCACCTCGGGCGAGGTTGTCGTCGAGATTGGCGCTGTCCGATGCGTGATCCATGTGAATGCTTTCCACCGGAAACCCGGTTCAGCGATGACCATCGAAGGCGATGGTTGTTTTGGGGCGCTTCGGCACCATTCCGATAGGCAAGTTCGGCTGTTGCTCTTCGATTCTGGCGATGGCATCACGCAGCCATTCCGCGGCCTGGCTACTCAGCTCAGCCACCACGCTCGAGAGGCTGACAACAGCCACGACCTGACCACCGTGTTCGAACGGAACGAGGACTGAGGACCTGAGCGCTGGCGAATTCAGATGGGCGCGCAGTTCCTCGGGCGTATCGTCGCCGGAAATCACCACCGAACGACGGCGGGCGGCGACCCAGTCAATCACGGCGGAACGGCTGGAAAAGCCAGACTTCGGTTGAAGGCCCCGGCTCGCGGCGAGCGCAAAATGACCGACCGTTTGATCCCAAATCATGACGCTGACGCGCTCTGCACCGAGGTGCCGTTGGGCGAGATCGAACAGGGAGTCCCAGGCAACCGACGCCACGGCTGGCTGACCTAAAATTGCGGGTTGGCGGTGCGCGCCGACGTGTGCGGTCTTCTCCCAGTCGCGGCGATTCCATATCTCTCGCCAGACAGCCCGAATGGCACTCACCCCCAGAAGAAACTGAAATGGCAAAAAGGTAGCGATCAGTTTGAAAGGCAATGACCACGAAAATGGCAGATCGAAATCCTGCGTGAAGGCTCGAGCCCCGACCACGCAGGCGACGCATTGCATCATTAACGTGTACAACGGCACGAACGATACCAGCACGACCAGGGTCGGAAGCTTGAGAAACACCGCCGATACAATCGTCACGGGCCACAAAAGAATCAGAAATGCCTGAAACAGCGGATAACTGAGCGTATACGCGGCCAGAATGCGCTGGTCGAACCGCGGCAATCTGAGCCATTCGGCTTTGCGGAAGACTTGCAAGAAACCTTGATGCCAGCGCGTGCGCTGCTTGACGAACGACGCGACGGTATCTGGCGTTTCCTCGCGCGTGACGTAACGCTCGTCGTAAACGACGCGAATCCGCTCCCCGAGGGCGCTCATCCGAATGCCGATGTCGGCGTCTTCCGTCAGGCAGTATTCGTCCCAGCCACCGATGCGCTCGAGCAGTTCTCGCCTCATGAAAACAGTATTCCCGCCGAGCGGAATCACGCCGACGTGCGCGTGAAAATGCAGCCGACTCTTGAACCAGAAATAATATTCGAGGCAATTGTGGGCACTAAACCAGTAGTCGCGGAAGTTCATCAGTTGCACGCCCGCCTGAACGACGTTGACCCCTTCTTCGCGCATGACGGTATTGATGAGGTTAAAGACATCCGGGTGAATGTCATCCTCGGCATCGAAAATCGTCACGATCTCGTTGCGGGTGCGACTCAGGCCGACGTTCAATCCGCGCGGCTTGCTGATCGGCGTTACGGTGAAGGTTTCAACCCGCACGCTGGTCGAACCGATAAACTCCACGGCGCGCTGGGCTTGCGCAATCGTCCCGGCATCATCAGCGTGACAAACGACGACGATCTCGAGAAAATCCTTGGGATAGTTGGCCTTCCAAACGCGCAGGATCGTATCGTAGATGACGGCTTCTTCGTGGCGCGCAGGCAACAACACGGTAAAAGTATGCAACGGTACAGAGAAGCGCACTGGCCCGCGACTGGCCTCGAGCCGCTTTGGATGCTCCCAGGTGTAGAGCATCAAGTACAGCGAGAAAAGCGCCTGCGCCGCGAGAAACACGGCAAAAATGACGATCGCGCTCAGCACGGTCGGCTCTCTTTCCAGGCGAACCTGGTACTCCCGACGTAATTCCAGACGGCACTGAGGGCGATACCGACCAGATTGGCGACCAAATAGTCCGTGTGGAACATCTGAGTCAGGAAGACCAAAGCCGATACGGAGATCAGAAGCCCGCTCGAGGCGACCACGTTATAGCCGATCAGGCGCTGCCAACGGGTTTTTGAGGAATGCAGACCGCGAAAAGTCCAACGATCGTTGAGCAGAAAGTTAGAAATGACACTCAGTTCTGCCGCAATTGGCGCGGCCAGCCACGGCGCAACGTGCAGAGCCTTGACCCCGAGCAGCAGCAGCCCGGAGTTGACGAGCGTTCCCGCCGCCCCGACCACACCGAAGCGAACGAGACGCGCAAACGAACCGTTCGGAGACCCGGTGTGCGAAGTTCCAGCGGATGACAAGGTGTTCTGGGTGATCATCGTTCACCCTCGAGCGGTTTGGCCCAATCCGCCTTGGATCGCTCACGCTTTGCGGCTCCTGAAACCGTCGCGGGTTCGCTTAAACCCAAACGCAAATTCAATACGACCTTCGCAGCCTCGATAACAATTCGCGCCGACATTTTCGATTGACCGCGTTGACGATCGGGAAAGACGATCGGGACTTCCACGAATCGCATTCCGGCGTAGGCGAGCGCAAAGTTGACTTCGACCTGGAACCCGTATCCTCGAGCGCGAAGCTTGGACATGTCCAGAGCGCTGAGTGCGCGGCGACTGAAGCATTTGAATCCGCCCGTGCAATCCCGGATCGGTAACCCAAGCAGCGTGCGCGCGAAGAAACTACCGCATTTACTGATGATGTTTCGCGTGAGCGACCAACCGACCACGCGGCCACCGGGAACGTTGCGCGACCCGATCACGACATCCGCACTGTGCGCCGACTCGAGCAAGGCTGGCAGATCCTCTGGCCGATGCGAAAAATCGGCATCCATCTGCACCACACAGTCGAAATCGCGATCGAGGGCGTAGCGAAATCCGCTCATGTATGCCGTTGCGAGGCCCTGTTTGCCTTCGCGGTGCAGCGCGTGTACGCGCGGTTCCGCCTGAGCGATCCCATCCACGAGCCGCCCGGTGCCATCTGGAGAGTGATCATCGACGACCAAGACGTGCAGCGCGGGGTTGACGCTCAACAACGCTGGCAGAAGTGAAGCGATGTTCTCAGCCTCATTGAATGTCGGCACGATCACCAGGGTCTTCATCTGTTACCTCTCACGGCATTTGGTCAGACTGAACTCAGTGTTTTGACGGTCGAGTTTTGAACGAATGCTTTTGCGAATCGAATTCTCTGCACCAATCGGCTCCGATGCGCCGGGCAAAAGATCGAAAAGACGGGCAACTCAAGATTCTGGGTCGCTCTGCGGTGACCAACAAACCGACCAACGCTGTAGAGATTTCAGTGTTTCAAGGTTGCTCCGTACGCATCACGTTTCGGATGCTTCCCTGAACGGCGGAACGCGTCAATCCTCTCACTCGAGGCCGTCTGCAGTGCATCCAGCGCTCACCCAACCTGACGGGCACGCATCTGGTGGCTCCCATCCCAGTTCCCCGATACATCCGTGAAACCGACCCCTCCCATTTGACCGCGATCACCCCTCCCATCCGTCCGCTACGATGATCTCTTCGCGGATTACAGCTAAAAGTAAAAAAAGATGATGAGAACTACATAAAATGAGGATAACTGAAGCAACCGATCATTTTTAAAAATGATCGGTTTTTGTCGTTTCACACGACCTTCCAGCATCCCAAATGGTGCTGCCGAGCGGCGCGGAAGGTCGCCCTTTTTCTCGAGGAGCGGCTTCGTGGTTCGAGCAGTTGCAGTTGGGCTTGAAAGGGTGCAATCATTCGCGCATGACTCCTCTGCCACCGCACAAGGCCAGCGATGCCGTCGTGATGCGCGCCATCACCAAGCGATTCCCGCTGGTGGTGGCCAACGACCACGTGGATTTCTCGGTGCGCTGGGGCGAGGTTCACGCGCTCGTCGGCGAGAACGGTGCGGGCAAATCCACGCTGATGAAAATCCTCTACGGCTTGCAGCGCGCGGATTCCGGCGAGATCGCGATCGACGGTGTGAGCGTCCAGATGCGCGACCCGAACGACGCGATCAAGCTCGGCATCGGCATGGTGCATCAGCACTTCATGCTGGTCGAACCG
>CAXTKV010000209.1:0-8736 GCA_964244895.1 uncultured Deinococcales bacterium | reverse complement strand
GCTCAACTTCGGGCGCGTCGGCGTCGGCGTGTACGCGGTGCGGGCCGTCAATGGGCGCTTCACCTCGAGCACCATGCTGATCGTCTCCGACCTGGGACTGGTCGTCAAGCGCGGCGCGACCGAGGCGCTGACCTTCACGGCGGATCGGTTCAACGGCGCGACCCGCACGGCTCGCGTCTGGCAGCTCGAGAAAGGCGTCCAGGCGCAAGCCGCCGCCAACACCGACGGGATCGCGCGTTTCAAACTCGATCGCAGCGCCGACCCGACCTTCATCGCCCAATTCGGCGACGCCTGGGCGATCAGCGGCACCTACTGGAACCGCGACGCCGCCCCGCTCGTCAAGGGTTACGTCTACACCGACCGCCCCGTCTACCGTCCCGCCCAGCGCGTGGAATTCAAGGGCGTGCTGCGCGACGCCAAGACCTTCCGCGCGCTGGCCAGCAAGCGCGTGTCGGTCAGCGTCAAGGACACCAACGACCAGCAGGTCTACAAGAAAACCCTGACCACTGATGCGAACGGTGGCTTCAACGACGGTCTGCAACTCGAGATCGAGCCCGCCATCGGCAATTACCGCATCGAAGCGACCCTCGAGGCTGGCAACGAGGTCAGTCAGGGCAGCTTCTACGTCGAGGCCTACGTCAAACCCGAATACCAGGTCACGGTGACCCCGTCCAAACCGCGCGCCGTGCAGGGCGATAAGGTGCGCGTGACCGTGGACGCGGCCTACCTGTTCGGCGGTAAGGTCTCCGGTGGACGCGTCAATTACAGCGTCACCCGCGCCACCTACTATTCCTACGAGTACGACGGCGAGGTTTACGACGGCTCGGCTGATTCCCGCGATTACGGCTCGGACTTGGTCATCCAGGAGGAAGCCCGACTGAACCAACAGGGCCAGCTCGAGATCCTGCTGCCCCTGGAGCGCAACAAGGAAGGTCAGGCGCAGAGCTACCGCGTCGAGGCCTCCGTCGAGGACGAATCGCGCCGAAGCGTCTCGGGTTCCACCCGCGTGATCGCCTTCCCCTCGAGCATCAACGTCACGACCCGCACGGATTCGTACATTTACAGCCCGCGCACACCGATCGGCGTCAACCTGGAAACCAGAAACCTGGATGACTTGGGCGTGCCCGCCAGCGTGTCGCTGGAACTGGTCAAACAGGACTGGGTCTACACCAAAAAAGACGGCTACACCCAGACCGAAAAAACCCTGGCGGTCGCGTCCGGGCGCACCGGTGCGAACGGCCTGGGACGCTTGACCGTGAGCGCACCGCGCGGCGGCGGGTACGTGTTGCGCGCCCGCGTCAAGGACGGGGCTGGGCGCGTATCCCGCGACGAGCAGTTCGTCTGGGTGCTCGACCCGAACGAGGACTGGTACTGGAATTACCGCGATTTGTCGCTCAAATTCGACAAGAAATCCTACAAGCCCGGCGAGACCGCTACGCTCCTGATCGGATCGCCCAAACCCGGCACGCCCGTGCTGGTGACGATCGAGGGCGACGGCATCCGCAAGGTCGAAGTCGTGCGCTCGAAATCCGCCGCGATCTCGTATCGCGTGCCCGTGACGCAAGCCATGAGCCCGAACGTGTTTGTCTCTGCCACGATGCTGGCCGATGAAAACCAGTACGACCAGAGCGCCCGATTGCGCGTGCCGGACGCGACCACGCAACTGTCCGTGAGCGTCAAACCCGACAAGGCCAAGTACGCGCCCGGCGAGACGGGCAAGCTGGAGCTTTCAGTCACCGACTCGAGCGGCAAGCCTGCGCCCGCTGAGTTCAGCCTGGGCGTGGTGGACGAAGCGATCTACCTGGTCAGGCCAGACGAGACGCCCGACATTCAAACCTTCTTCCACGGAACGCGCGACAACGACATCGGCTCATCCTCGAGCCTGTCCTTTAGCTTCGAGAGCACGATCGCCCGACTGCGGGACGGCGTGGCTCAGGCCAGCGCTGCCGCACCGCGCGCCCCGCTGACCCGAGCCGCCTTCGCGCAATCCAAAGACGAAGCCAAAGCCGCCGAGAGCGACCAGGATCGCGTCCGTCAGGATTTCAAGGACACGGCCCTTTGGCTACCGAAACTGGTGACCGACCAGAACGGCAACGCGAGCGTGGACGTGACCTACCCGGACAATCTGACGACCTTCCGCGTCACGGCGCGCGGCATCGACGCCAGGGGACGGGCCGGGCAGATCACCGCCAAGACGCTCGTGACCAAGGACGTGCTGACCCGGTTGATCCTGCCGCCGTTCCTGGTGCAGGGCGATACCGCCACGCTTTCGGCGGTGGTCAACAACACGCTCAACCAGCCCGTCAGCGGCAACCTGGACTTTGAACTGGACGGCCTGACGATGGTGCAGGGCAGCTCGAGAGCACCGTCCGGGACGGTTTTTGCGGCATCCAAGAACAGCGTCTACAACGCGCTCCAGCAGGCATACCCGTTGAACATCACGGCGCTGGGACGATCCAGGATCGACCTGCCGGTGCGCGCCGATACCGTCGGGACGGCCTCGATCACGGCTCGAGCCGCGACGAACTCTGGCAACGATTCGATCAAGTTGCCCCTGAACGTGCTGCCCAGAGGCTACAAGGACTCGCTCGGATTCGCGTCGGACACGGCCTCCGGTGCGCGCACGTTTGACCTGCCGGACGATGCCAACATCGAGGGCGCGACCGTCAAGCTCTACGTCACGCCGTCGCTGGTGAGCGCCGTCGCGCCCGCGCTGGAATACCTGCTGGGCTACCCTTACGGCTGCACCGAACAGACCATGAGCCGCTTCCTGCCCGCGCTGCTGGCGCGCCAGACGCTCGGCGCGAACGCGCTGCCCAAGGATGTTCTGGCGCAATTGCCGCTGTGGTCGGCGGTCGGGTTGAAACGCCTGCTGGACTTCCAGCACGAGGATGGCGGCTGGGGCTTCTGGACGACCGATGAAAGCACGCTCGAGATGACGGCCTACGTTTTCGCGGGACTGGTGCGCGGTAAGACGCTCGGGCTGAAAGTGCCGAACGACAGCCTGGACAAGGCCGTGGCCTACCTGATCGCCAACGCGAAAATTTCTGAGAACACCCAGGGCGAACGCGCCAGCGCCTACCGTGCGTTGGCCGAAGCTGGACGCGCCGACAGGGCCGGAATGGACGCGTTTTCCAAGCGCGCGGAACTCGAGCCCTACGCCCTGGCCGACCTGGCCATCGCGTATTCCCGCGTGGGCGACGCCAGCCGAGCCAAAGACCTGCTGGATCGTCTGAAGGCCAAACGCCAGGAGACGGATCGCGGCATTCACTGGGAGAAACCCAAGCGCGATTACGGCTGGTACTGGTACTGGGACGACAACGAAATCCAGATCACCGCGACCGCCCTGGAAGCCCTGGCGCGTCTCGAGCCGCAGAGCCCGCTGATCCCGCGCGTCTCCAACTGGTTGCTGGCCCAGCGTCGCGGCCCACAGTGGATCAGCACGCAGGACACGGTCGCTGTGATCCAGGCCGCGCTCGCGCTGCCCAAACTCGCTTCCAACGATGTCAGCGTCACTGCGACGCTAAACGATGGGCAAGCCATCGAGCAGACCGTCTCGAGCGCATCCGGCACGGTTAGCCTTGACATCCCGAGCAGCGACCTTCAGGCCGGCGTCAACAAGTTGACGGTCGCGTCGGACGCTAACGTCGCCTATTCGCTGGACACGCAATTCACCCGTGAACCCACCGAACTCAAGGCCGATTCCTCGAAGGGACTCAAGGTCACGCGCAAGTACGAGAAGCTGTCCGCCGTCTGGGACGACGAGAACAAGCGCTACACCTACAAGCGCGAATCCCTGTCCAGAGCGGGCAAGCTGCAACCCGTGACCGTCGGTGATCTGGTGCTGGTGACGCTGACGGTGCAATCCAAGGACCCGGCGCGTTACGTGATGGTCTCCGACCCCCTGCCCGCCGGATTGAAAGCCCTCGACGAGCGCTCGCTGACGATCGCGGGCTTGCAGGACAGCACGGATGGTTTCGAGGAGTGGCGCTACTGGTACTCCGGGCGCGAATTCCGCGACGAGCGCGTGGATCTGTACGCCTACTACCTGGATCGGGACACGCAAGTCATGCGCTACGTGCTGCGCGCCCAGACGCCCGGCACCTTCACCGCGTTGCCGACGCACGCGTTCTTGATGTACGACCCGGACGTGACCGCCCTGGAAAAAGCCAGCGTGATCACCGTGCGCGACCGTGGACAGTGAATAGAAGACCGTCCCAGACAGTGCTTATATGATCTCGAGAATGCTGTCCAGCGCGCGAGGATTGATAATCCTCGCGTGCCTGATCTCGAACATCACGATGCTGCTCTTCGGAACCTTCGGCGCGAGGGCGCAGCCGGTAGCATCGCTCCGAGTCAAATCTGGATTGCTGACCGTCGAATACCGCGACCCCAACGACCGTGCGCAGATCCCGTTCGTGTTCGACGCTTGGCGCGCTGCGGTGCGGGATCTCGAGCGGATCGGGTTGACTCCGCGAGCCACGACCGTGACAGCTTTTTCGAGCGCGCGCGAATTCTCGAGCGCAACCGGCGAACCGTGGTTCATCTCGGCATCGACGCTGGGCGCGACCATCAGAATGCAGCGCCTGAGCGCCTTGCGCAAACGCGGCATCCTGGGATTCACCATCAGGCACGAGGCGTTTCACACCGTGCAGCCCATGACTTTACCGCGCTGGCTGGCCGAGGGGTTGGCGCGGTATTTCAGCGGTGAATCCGGGCGAGACCCGCGCGGCCCGACCAACCTCGAAACCCTCCAGGACGGCGCGCTCGAGGAATTGCTGCTCGGGCGGGGCGATCAAACGAAACTGAACGCCGCGTACCGCGAAGCCACCCGGCGCGCCGCGAAACTGGTGCGAACCCGAGGCTGGAAAGCGACCCTCGAGCTGCGCGAATGACGAGAACACCGTCCTGGACACGAATATTATGATGCGTCCAGGACGGTCTTTTTACGACTTAAGCTCATCTTGAGCTTGATGGTCAATCATGAACCAGCGCTCGAGTACCCCCCGGACTCGAGCGTTCTGCTTTGAAGAACCGGGGACTTCGAGTCAACCTACTTCCGTCTGCGCCCCCGGAGACTGGTGCCGAATTGCGCGTCACACCGACGCGCGCAGACACGACGCGTTCGCTCTCGAGCGCTCAGGATGTCCAGAGATTCTGCGTGCGCCATGGGCGTTCCTTGAGATTTGCGCCGGACTTGCGCCCCAACCGTCGGTCACTTGTTAGGATGGGCCATGCGAAAGCACCTGCTGATGGTTCTGCTGGTCGCGCTTCCGGTCGCCGTGGCTCAGGGTTCTCTGGGAACCCGAACCTGGGAACTCCAGCGCATCGGCACGAAAGCCGTGACCGCCGCCAGGAAACCCACGATCAGCTTCGGCAAGGATCGCGTCAACGTGTTCTTCGGGTGCAACAAGGGCGGCGGTTCTTACACCCTCAAAGGTCGCGCACTCAAGTTCGGCCCGCTGGTCAGTACCAAAATGGCGTGCGGCACGGCGTTAGACGCGCTCGAAACTGAATTTGCCAGAGCGCTCACAAAAGTCGCGCGCTACTCGGTCAGCGCCGACGGAAGCAACACGCTCGATCTGAGCCCGAGCGGGTCAGGCGTGCTTTTGCGTTTCACGCCCAAGCCCTGACGGAGCAGGCGTGTCCATCCGACCTAAGCATATTGAAGCTTGCTAACCTGCCGCCCAACGTCCAACATCGACCCATGCCGTTCCTGCTGGAACCCCTGCTCGAGACGCAGATTGGCCTTCACCTCATTCCTAGAGGCCAGGCGCGATTCGATGCGTACATCGCCGCGACGGCGGGAGCCGCGACGCGCACCGCCGATCTGAACCACCCGCATCTGGTCGCCATGAACCCGATGGGCAAGGATCACGTCCTGAGCATGCTTCAGACCTACCGCGAGCTGCGATCGGAAACCGTTTTGCAACGAATCCTGGACGATCTGAACCCTCGTTGGCCGCTCGAGCGCACCGCCCTGGTCGGGCTGGTCGCGGTCGATGACCTGATGGGCAGCTGGACGAACACGCACCTCAACGATTTCGGTTTTCGTTTCAAAGCCCCGACCGACACCGGTGCTTCGTTGATCCTGATCGTGCCGCTCTGGACGACGCGCACGCCATCCGTGCCCGAACTCGAGGCCACCATCCGCGAGGTCGCGTACCGGGCCGCGTACCGGGTGCGCCACGGCATCGCCCGCAGCCTGCGCGAGATGATGCGCCAGGAAGGGTTCGCGGCGGCCTTCGCCGGACGCCGCCTCGCGCTCGAGCCCGCCGACCTGCAGTATTCGCGCGCCGCAATGCGCGTATACCTGGATTCGGAGCACGTCCCGACGCAGTTCGCGTGCCTCTACGGTGATCGGGCTGCCGCGTCCGTCGGCTACCCCGCGCTCGGGTTTTCAGATCGTGCTGGCTTCCAGATCGGTCTGGCCTGGGCGCTCGAGTCTCGCGACACGCCAGAATCCGTGCTCGAGAAGTCCGTCTAGGACGCGAGATCGAGGATGCGTCCCGGACGGTGTTTTTCGTGGCGGTAACGTGTCGCAACGTCCGCCCTGCGCTTCATGTGTCCTCCTGAACGCGGTGAAGAATCTTTCGCCGTTGATCGGTCGATCTCGCAAACCCGGTCGGGTGAAGCCTTCGGAATTTCTCGCTGATTGGCTCGAGCACACCGTTCCCTTAGGGTGGATTCTCGAGCGACTCAAAACCCTTTTCGCGGTTCAGAAGCGCCTCGACGCTTCCCCTGACGGTTCCTCGCCTCGCAGAATTCCCGCGAAGCTCGAGCGACCGCCGACGGCCAGTTGCGCCGCCGCCCGACCGCACAGCGCGCCCACGACGTTGCCCGTGCCGCTGTACGCGCCGAGCGCCCAGACGCGCGGCCTGAGTTCTTCCAGGATCGGCAGTCCGTCCGGGGTGTACGCCACGCTGGCGGCCCAACGGTGCGTGATCGGGGCGCGAACGCCGATGCGATGGCGCAGGAAGGCTTCCAGCGAGCCCTGAATGCGCTCAGAGGGTGCGTCCGTCGTCGTCCATTCGTCGTCCAACGCCTGATCGCGAAATCCGCCCAGGCTCACCCGACCGTCCGGCAATTGCTGCCAGTATTCGTAGCCCCAACGGGCGTACACCGGGCGGGGAATTGAGACTTCCGGCGCTGGCGCGCTGGCGATCATCTGCAACCGCGCCGTGCGCACCCGAGGCGCGAGTTCCGGCAAGATCAATTCCAGCTTGCCGTCCACCGCGACGATCACGGAATCGCAACGCACCGTGCCCGACGGAGTTCTGACGCGACCCGATTCAATCTTGAGGGCGGGCGAGCCCTCGAACAGTCTCGCGCCTCGAGCCGTCACGGTGCGAGCCAACGTCCGGCAGCGCTGAAGGGGCTGGAACGCGCCGTCCAAAGGGAACAGCAAGCCCCGTCCTTCCGGGCCATCGTACCGTTCGACCGCGAAACCGTCCTCGCGCATCGCCCGAAATTGGCGCTCGCAATCCTCGAGTTCATCATCGGAATCCGCAATGCGAATCGATCCGACGCGCCGAATCGCGCGCGGCGTCTCGAGCGCCATGCGATCCATCTGCTCGAGCGTGGCCGCGTACATGGCTCTCGCCCGCTCCCGCCCGAGTTGGCGCACGGACTCGTGGTAAAAGCGCGCCGTCCCGGCCAGCAAGAATCCGCCGTTGCGCCCCGCTGCGCCGCCCGCGACCGCACCCGCGTCCAGCCCCACGACGCTCGCGCCCAGGCCGATCAATTCCACGATGCAGGCCAGCCCCGACCCGCCCAAGCCGATCACGCAGACATCCGCTCGCAGATCGCCCTCGAGCTTCGGCAGCGGTGTCCAGGTTTGATCGTCCCAGACGGGAATGTTGGCGCGTTCCGTCATCAATTTCGAGTATCATCTCATGACTGCGACCGCCAAGAAAACCTACACGGTCGAGGAATACCTCGAACTCGAGAAGCGCGCAGAAATCCGCTACGAGTGCGAGGATGGCGCACTGATCGCCACGGCGGGCGAAAAACGTCGTCATAACCACATTGGATTGAACGCCGTGGCGGCACTCCGCGAGATCGCGCTCGGTCGCGGCTGCGAGATCACCTTCGAGACCATCAAATTGCGTTCTCGAGACACACGTTTTCGCTACCCGGACGTGATGGTTTCTCGCGTTCCCGGCGAGGACGAATACGTTCTCGAGCATCCGTGCTTTGTTGCGGAAGTCCTGTCGCCGAGTACCGAACTGACGGACACGACCAGAAAACTCCACGAATACACCAAAATTCCCAGCCTGATCCGTTACGCGGTCATCTCGCAGGATGAACGGCTGGTGATCGTGTACAAGCGCGTCAACGATCATTTCGAGGTTGAAACCCTGAGCGACGGCCCAATCAATATTCCGTGCCTCGAGACGAATTTGGTGCTCGCACAGATTTACGCGGGCATCGCGTTCGCAGACGCCTCTGCATAAGAACACCATCTGGGACGATGTTCTTTGACACACTTGCCAGACGGCGTTCTTGAGATTGCAAGTTTGGCAATATGTTACAGAGAACGAGGGCAGTACAGGTATCAGTCCATACTCAGAACTTCAAATGAACCCGCAGCCAACCCAGGGCGAACATGGTTCCAGAAACGAACAAAGCTATAGCAACGAGCAATATTCGATCACGTGCGGATCTGTAGAACGTTGAAATGGGATTGGTTGGCTTGATTAGCGGGGGAGTGATATGAAGCATCTCCCGCAACTT
>CAXTKV010000208.1:0-8836 GCA_964244895.1 uncultured Deinococcales bacterium | reverse complement strand
GTCTTTGTGATCAGCAAGTTAACTTGCAAGATCGGAATCGTATTGTCAAGAACCCTCACCTCGCACGCTTCTCTCCGAACTGCGGAGAGCCTGTTTGCAAGGCGAAGCAAACTGTACCACCGGGTTTTGGACGTGTCAAGCGATGGGGCTTGTCCATTGAACATCGTTCTGGACGACCAAAATCGGTTTGGGGGCCATATGTGGACTCAGGTTTAAGCGACTCTCAGGGAGTCATCGCGAGTCTTGAACCGACCTCGTTTCGTTCAGAGGATTGAGACGACGCTCGGATGTCATTGCGAGGACACCGTCCAGTGCGCGTGGTCAACATTGCGCGCCAGACGGTGTTTTCTGATTTCAATCTGCGTTCACGATTTCTGGCTCGAGCGTGGCGAGGGCCATCTCGAGGTCACGAATGATGTCCTGAGGATCTTCGATGCCGACGGACAGGCGCAGCATTCCATCGGTCACGCCGATGGCGGCGCGCACTTCAGAAGAGAGCGCGCGGTGCGATGTGCCCGCCGGGTAGGAAAGGGTCGAACCGACATCCGCCAGGCTCGGGGCGAGCGGAATCCGCCCGGCCAGCGCGCGAACGAACCGGGACGCAGCCTGGTATGCGCCATGAAGCTCGAAGCTCATCATGCCGCCGACGCCGTCGGGATAGAGGCGTGCGGCGCGAGCGTGGTGCGGGTGCGACGCTAATCCAGGGTAATGGACGCGCTTCACCTGGAGCTGGGTCTCGAGGAACCGGGCGACGAGTAGCCCATTCTCGGAGTGGGCTTTCATGCGCAACCCGAGCGTCTTGAGGCCGTGCAGCGCCATCCAGGCATCGAAGGCCGACATGGTCGCGCCCAGATGCACCAGTCGCGTGCGCGCCACTTCGATCAGGTCGCGCCGACCGATGACCGCCCCACCCATGGCGGTCGCGTGTCCGCTCGTATATTTTGCGAGACTGTGATACACCAAATCCGCGCCGTGAATAACGGGCTGCATCAGCGCGCTCGAGGCGAAGGTGTTGTCCACACCGACCACCAAACCCCTGGATTTGCCGAGCGCAATCAACCGCGTCAGATCCGCCACGCGGATCGTCGGGTTGGACAGCGATTCGAGGTGCAGTACGCGCGTGTTGGGCTGAATCGCGGCCTCGAGCGCATCCGGATCGTCGGCATCGACCAGCGTGGCGCCGATTCCGAAGCGCGGCAGGTCGTCGGTCAGGAGCGCGAAGGTTCCGCCGTACACGTTCCTGTCCGCGACGATGTGGTCGCCGTTGCCGCAGACGCTCAAAAGCCCCGCCAGGATGGCCGCCATGCCCGAGGCGGCCACGCAGGCCGCTTCCGCGCGCTCCAGACGGGCGAGCGCGTCCTCGAGCGCCGCACCGTTGGGATGACCGTTGCGGTAGTAGATGTGGCCGTGATCGCCGCCGTAGACGCCCTCGAGCG
This sequence comes from uncultured Deinococcales bacterium, assembly GCA_964244895.1. Classification (GTDB taxonomy): domain Bacteria; phylum Deinococcota; class Deinococci; order Deinococcales; family JAAFIG01; genus CAXTKV01. The sequence goes on along the minus strand of CAXTKV010000208.1, from coordinate 7,400 downwards.
CCTCGAGCGAGGGATAGGTGTAAACGGTCGTCTGGTGGATTGCGGGTACGAGTGGAGCCGCCAACCCCACATCCGTTCCGAGTCCAGCGCGAGCGGCGATGGTGCGCGGGGAATCGTCCATGTCGCAGGATAGGTCGGATTGAAGATTCGGGTCAAATGGCTCGGGGTTGGGCGCAACCTTTCGCCCACGCTTCGGGCGAAAGGTTTCGAGAAGACCGTCCAGCACGCAGCGATTTGAACAACGAGAAGACCGTCCTGGACGATCTTCTCAGTGATCGCTGCGGCGGCGGCGGGCGGGCGGTGGAAGCTCGAGTTCGCGGCGCTCGAGGACGGCGCGTCCGACGCGCTTGGCGAGGTACATGCGGTTGTCCGCCAGGCTTTGCAGGCGATCCAGGTCGGGTGCGTCGGTCGGGTATTCGGCCAGACCGATGTTCAACGAGACGCGCAGGTTCAGCCCCACATCAATCGCGTTGATACCGACGGCGATCTGCTTGGCGATCTCGAGCGCGCGATCGTGATCCGCGTGGATCAGCAGCGCAAACTCGTCACCGCCGACCCGATAGGTGGCGACTTTCGAATTCATCAATTCCGCGGCCACGCGGCGCAGGGCGGTATCGCCAGCATCGTGCCCGAAGCGGTCGTTGACGGCCTTGAAACCCACCAGGTCAATCGCGCCGAGTGTGAACGGTTGCCCGAGCAACTGCGCGCGTTTGAAAGCCGCCAGGATGTCAGCCTCGAACGCGCGACGGTTCGGCAATCCGGTCAGGGCGTCGTGGCGCGCGGCGTACTCGGCTTCGCGTTTGAGCCAGTCGAGTTCGGCGGCGCGCCGTTTGGCGTCGTCGTGCAAGAGCGCGTTCTCGAGCGCCACCGAGACGGTCGCGGCGATCGCGGTCAGCATCTCGAGATCCTGCGGGCCCATCGGTGGGTCGCCGTCCGATTCGACGCTGATCGTGCCGAGTACGCCGTCCCGCCCCGAGAGCGGTACGCAAACCTGCGAGAGCAGTTCATCGCTGGCGGGCAGAAAATCGGGGTCTTCGAGACCGTTCTCGACCAGTTCGGGTTTCCCGGTGCGCGCGACCCGACCGTTGATGCCCATTTCCAGGGTCATGATCAGGTACGGCGTCTCGTAACCGATCTGGGATTGCAGGTGCAATTCGCCGTCCTGCATCAAAAAAATCGAGACGTGACCGTAACCCAAGACCAGCGACAGTTCGCGCATGACCGCCGCGCACAGCTGGGAGACGCTCCGCAAGCGCGCGACGGCGGCGGAAATCTGCGCCCGCAAACGCTCGTCTCGGGCGGAACGTCGCTCGGATTCGTAGAGTCGCACGTTCTCGAGCGCGATCCCGGCCAGCGCCGCCAGGCGTTCGAGCACATCCAGATCATCCTGCCCGAACCGATCCGGGGCGCGCGTATCCGAGACGGTCAGTACGCCCAACACGGTCTCGCCTCGACGCAATGGGGCGGATGCGACGGAACGCCAGGTAGAGCGGGAGTTGCGGACGCGGCCCCGGTGCGTCTGGTAATCCGGCACGAGCGCGGACTTACCGGTCTTGAACACCTGACCGGACACGCCCTTACCGATCTTCAGATGCGGTTCCAGGTCGGCGTTGAACGCAGCGCTCAGCCTGATGGTTTCCGCATCGTTGCGCAAGTAGACGGCTCCGGCGTCACCATCGAGCAAAGCCACGGCGCGCTCGAGAATCGCGGACAGCAATCGTTCGGGTCCGAGTTGCGCGGTCATCTCGAGGCTGGTTTCGTGCAAGGCTTCGAGCAATTCCGCCCGACGGCGCGTCTGGGATTCAGCCCGGCGCGTGACCTCGTAGAGGTGCGCGTTCTCGAGCGAGATCGTGACCAGCGCCGCCAGCCGACTGAGCAAATCGAGATCGGAATCCGCGAAACCATCCGGTGCGTTGCCGACCATCAGCACGCCCAGAAAAGGCTTACCGCGTCCGATCGGGACGCCGGCCACGGAATTCAAATGCGGCGCGAAGTGCGGCAAGCTACCTGGCGCGCTCCCGTAATGGTTCGCGATCATCGGCTGGCCGCTTTGGGCGACGCGACCGGCGAAGCCCTGACCCAGCTCGAGGCGCACGCCCGGCGTCTCGAGCTTGCAATTGAACGCCCTCACGACCTCCAAACCCCGCCCGTCCGCCGTGGCTTTCCAGAACAGGCCGCCTTCGGCTCCGGCCAAGGCGCAGGCCGACTCGAGAACCCGATCAATCAGGCGTTCCGGTTCGCGGCTGCGCATCAGTTCGAGATTGATCTGATTCAGAACCTCGAGCGACCTTGAACGCGTCTCGGCCTCGCGCCCGGCGGCGCTCAACGCATCGAACAGCCGCGCGTTCTCGAGCGCCACCGACACCAACGCCCCAAGACGTTCGAGGATCTTGACGTGTTCCGGTGCGAATGCACCCGTTCGCCCCTCGCAGGCGACATTCAACGCACCGCACGCGCGGTCGGCAATCATCAGCGGCACGGCGATCAACGATCGGTTCGGATGATCACGAAAACGAGGGCTATGGTTCGGCCAGGCCAGGTAATCGTTTAACAGCAAGGCTTCCTTGTGTTCGATCACCCAGCCGCTCGCACCCTCGTTCGATGCCATCACAGACCCGATGGTCGAGAGGGCAGGATTGATGGCGGCGGTCATCTCGAGAGAGCCGTCATCCCGACGAATGTACAGTGAACCCCCGTCCCCGCCGACCAATTCCAGGGCTTTCTCGAGGACGCGCTCGGTCAGCGTTCTGGTGTCGTGGTGTTTCAACAATTCCAGGTTGATCTCGTGCAAGACCTCGAGTTGGCGCAACGCTTCAGCGCCATCCGATAGATCGGGCTGCGCGCGTTTGGGACTCGGGACGGGGCGGATCATTCTGACCATTTTAGGTGGGTTATTCGCATCGGTTGAATACTTACGACCATCAGGTTCAGTTTAGGATACGCCAATAACGCATTTCTCACAGAGCCTCACGGCTTGTCCTGAACGCTATTTCTGCTGCAAAACGCTTCGTACACTTTTGGGTTCGAGCCAGTCCAATCCCGACTTGGACGCGCTTCAAACCCGGTTCGGTAACGCGGTTTTCTCGAGACTGGACGCCGTAGCCCTGTCCGAGAAGCGCCGTTTAGAGCGGTGTTTGTCGATGTTTTTGAACACCGTTCCGGGCGCATGCTCGCCATTATTTGGCCGCACAGCCTTAAACTGCGAGCCATGCGAACCGTAGACCTGCGCTCGGACACCGTCACCAAGCCCACACCCGAGATGCGCGCCGCCATGCTCGAGGCCGCCGTCGGTGACGACGTGTACGGCGAAGATCCGACCGTCAACGCCCTTCAGGACGAGGCCGCCGAACTGCTCGGCTTCGAGGCGGGGCTGTACGTGCCGTCCGGCACGATGGCGAACCAGATCGCCATCGCCGCGCACACCGGGCGCGGCATGGAGGTCATCTGCACCGAAGGCGCGCACATTTACGAGTACGAACTCGGCATGATGGCGGTCTTTTCCGGGGTCGTGCCGCGCTTCGTGCGCGCGCCGCTGGGTGTGCCCGACCCGGAAGACATCAGAAAAGCCGTCCGGCACAGCATCCACCAGTCTCCGACCGGGTTGATCGCGCTCGAGAACACGCACAACGTCGCCGGTGGCACGGTCGTGAACCTCGAGACGATGGCCGCCATCCGCAAGATTGCCGACGCCGAGGGCTTGCCGTTCCACCTGGACGGTGCGCGCGCCTTCAACGCCGCGACCGCACTGAACGTCCAGATCAGGGAAATCAGTCAGCACTTCCACAGCGTCTCGATCTGCCTCTCCAAGGGGCTGGGCGCGCCGATCGGGTCGGTGCTGCTGGGATCGAAACCCTTGATCAAGACCGCGCACCGTTACCGCAAAATGATGGGCGGCGGCATGCGGCAGGCGGGCGGCATCGCGGCGGGCGGGTTGTACGCCCTGCGCGAAGGCCCGAAGCGATTGGCGGGCGATCACGCCAGGGCCCGCAAGCTCGCGCTCGATCTGGTCGAGGCTGGGTTCCAGATCGACCTGGCGACCGTGCAGACCAACATGATCTACGCGACCGTCCCGAACGCCGCCGCCCGAGCCGCCGCCTGGGCCGAAAAGGGTGTGCTGGCCGGAGCGTTGTACGCCGACAAGGTGCGTTTCGTGACGCATTTTCAGATCACCGACGAGGATCTCGAGTACGCGCTCGAGGTGCTGACGGCCTGAACGAAAAGCACCGTCCAGCACGCGAATAGCGAAATGCGTGCTGGACGGTGTCGCTCGAAATGTAAACCTCAGGGTAAGGCTTCGCGCAGGAAGCGCAACCAGTTGCCGCCCAGCACGCCTTCTCTGGCTTCGGCGGGAACGACATCCCCGATCTTGATCAGATCCGCGATGGTTTCGAGTTCTTCCGGGCTTTCGTCGCGCCCCAGGCCGCCGTCGATGTCCGAGCCGATGGCGACGCGGTTCCAGCCGATCAGGTTGGCGACGTGCGCCATGTGATTTTTGACCTGACCCGCCAGCGTGACGCGCTCCGTGCGGTCTTCGTTGGTCCATTTCGGCTCGAGGAAACGGTTGAACATCACCGCGCCGATCACGCCGTCGCGCTCACCGATGGCGCGGATGATCTCGTCGGGGATGTGGCGGTTGCCGGTAGGCGTGAGCGCGTAGGTGTTCGAGTGCGAGGCGATCACGCGGTACGGCGAAACGTCCATCGAATCCCAGAACGATTCCCAGGACTGGTGCGAGATGTCCAGGGTGATCTTCTGGGCGCGCATGGCGGCGATCAGCTCGCGCCCGATGTCCGTCAGGCCGCCCGTTGATCCCGTGCCGCCCGCGTAGCGCGTCGGTCCCCAGGACGTGCCGATCAGTCGCACGCCGCGATCCCACCACATCGGCAGATCGTCGGGCGTCTTGATCGGGTCTGCGCCCTCCATCAGTACGATCAGTCCGGGTTTCCTGTCCGTGGCCCACAGCTCGAGGTGATGCTCCAGGTCGTTGCGGCTCTTGACGATCCGCACGCGCCCGCGCGCTTCCCAGCCCTCGTAGACCGCGAGTTGCGCCAGTCCCTGGGCTTCGGCCTCTTCCGGGGTGCGGTAGCCGTTCGGGTTGGGTTCGTCCGGGTGCGTCCAGGGAATGTAGGGCGACGCGTAGAGCGTACCGAAGGCGAGGGCCACGCCGCCTTTCGAGAGTTCCGAGAGGCTGACCATCGCCAGTCCGCCGTCCTTGTTGAGGCCGTTTTTCTCGTCTGCCGCGCGGATTTCTTGCGGTGTGGAATGCTCGAGATCGCGCTGGCCGAAGACGACGTTGTACGCCATGTCCAAATGTCCGTCCACAATCGGGATCATGCGGAAAGTCTAACGCCAGGTCGGGGGTTGGCATCCGGTACACCGCGAGCCGCCAGCGTTGATTCCTCGAGCCACTCAGGGTAAAGCGAGGCGTTTTCATAGGGCCAGGAAGCCAAGAAACCCGTCCTGGACGCCCTTTTTCACTATTTAGAATCTATGTCCAGGACGGGTTCTCGAGATGGGCAGCGCAAATGGTGGGCTCACTGATGCTCGAGTTGACAGAATCGTTATTCTGTTGTTAACATAATTACAGTTCGAGTTTACCCCTCGAGCCACAATCCAATAAGGGCCAGCCTGAAAGGAAGATGACCTGATGCTCTACCGCCACGGAGACGTACTGATTGCCCGCACCGAAGCCCTGCCGCGCAACGCCAAGCCGCGAAATGGAGTCACGCTCGCGCTCGGCGAAGTCACCGGTCACAGCCACCGCATCCAGGAACCCCACGCGGCCAGACTGTGGGAATCCGGGGCGCTGACCTACCTGGAAGTCACCGCCCCGACCGCGACGCTGATTCACGAGGAACACCGCGCCATCACCCTGGATCGCGGCCTGTACCGCTTCTGGATGCAGCGCGAGTACGTTCCCGGCGATGTCGCACGCTGGGTCGAGGACTGAGCGTGTTCGCCATCATGTCGCGCGGCGGTGCGCGCATCATCCGCACCGAGCGCACCCCCAGAACCGAACCGACCGAAGCGCCGATCCCGGCCATTGAAGCCGTCAAACTGATCCGATCCGGTCGCGCCTGGGACGGCATGCGCGTGGACGGCGCCATCGATTTGTCCAACGATCAACGATTGATGCACCTGCCGGACGGCTTGCAGTGCCAGAGCCTGAACGTTTCCAACTGCGCCAACCTCGAGGAAATCCCGCACGGCCTGAGCTGTAACGTGTTGATCGCGCACAACCTGAACATCGCGGAAATCAGCGCGCCGATCACCGTCAGGTCCTCGTTGGATTTGACGGGCTGCCGCAACCTGAAACGATTGCCCGAAGGACTGAGCGTCCCGATGCTGACCATCGCGGATTGTTCAAGTTTGACGGCTTTGCCCGAAAGCATCCGCGTCGCACGCTGGCTCGAGGTCGCCGGGAGCGGCCTGAGGAACCTGCCCCGAACATCCCGCATTCGGTTGCTGTGGCGCGGCGTGAGCGTGGACGAAAGTTTCATCCGCGACCCGGAAACCTTGACGGGCCAGGACGTGCTGTCCACCCAGAACGTCGAGGTTCGCCGCATCCTGCTGGAACGCATCGGTTACGAGAAGTTCATCGCGGACGTGGGCGGCTTGGTGATCGACCGCGACCAGGACGCCGGTGGCGAACGCCGATTGATTCGCGTGCCCTTAGAAGACGACGAGGACATCGTGGTGGTCAGCGTGATCTGCCCATCCACCGGCCACAATTACGTGCTGCGCGTGCCGCCCTTCACGCGATCCTGCCGTCAGGCCGCCGCGTGGCTGGCGGGTTTCGACAACCCGAACGCGTACCAGCCCGTCGCGGAAGCCTGAGCGCAAGCGTAACCTCGAGACATGGGCCTTTCGATCAACGTCGGATACCTGGCCGACCTCGAGCAGAACGATGCCGAGGGTGCAGAGTGGTTCAAGGAAAATCTCGAGCAGTTGAACGCCATCCTCGAGCAGCACAATCTTCAGTCGCATCAGGAAGCCGAGCTTCTCGAGCCGATCTTGACGCGCAACGACTGCTCGAGCTTCCCGTACTCGTTTTTGCATTACCTGCGACGCGTTTACGCGCACGCCAGACGAAACCCGACCTGGCGCGCCGAACCGCTCGAGAACGGCGAAGATCCAACGAAAGACGCCGTGCTGGACGAAGAAATGTTCGCGTTCTCGAGCCACCTTCTGAATCATTCGGACGCCGAAGGCTACTATGTCCCACAGGATTTCGAGGACGTGATCTACGACGACACAATTCCCGGCGGGATGATCGGCTCGAGCCAACACCTTCTGCGCGAGTTAATTCAGACCGCACCCGCTTTGAACATCGCGCTCGAGAACGGAGCACTCTCCGACGGTGAGGCGCAAAGAATCAACCGCCTGGGCGAATCCGATAC
>CAXTKV010000207.1:0-9011 GCA_964244895.1 uncultured Deinococcales bacterium | reverse complement strand
GCTTGAGCACCGTGCCGAGACCGAGCGAGGGTTCGCGTCGGTAGCGAACACCGTCGCCGACGAGAAATCCAGCTTGCGGCTGGTGCTCTTTGGGTGTCGGACGGCGAAGTCGCACGGTGAACCTCCGAAGCTCATCATGCGCGGTTGCGGGCGATCAAGGCGTGATCCTTGACCCGTTCGATCCGACCAGTTCGGCGAGGGCGAAACTCGAGCCGTGTCCGACCGAGATCGCATCCGCGAAGCGTTCCTTTATCGCTCGAGGCTGTCTCTGACGCCGCTCGAAACCGCCCGGTGGTCTGCGGCACCAACCCGCGCCGCTCGTTGTTGATCCGCCGGATCAGTTGGGCAGCTTCTTTTTTGCCGCACTTCATGCTCCCGGCGACCTCGCCCAAGAAAGCGTCTACGACCTCGATCGTGCTCATGGTGCTCATAACGTGCCCACTTTCACCGGTGAGCCCAAAAAGTGTCTGAAACCTGTGATTTGGCGACCTGGTGCGCGCCGACGGGCTCGGACTCGATCAGGGGATCATGCTCGACCCCGAGCGCCGCGAGCAGGACAGCTCCGTCAACCGCGTGATGGTGCGCTGAAACGACGACCGCGAACTCTGGTGCCCACTCCACGATCTCGAGCGAACACTGTCCAGAACGGTGTAGAATCAACTTCCAAGGAGTTATCGATGCGAAACATTCAGCTCAAACCCGACGGCACCTTGAAGATCATCCCGATCGAGCCCGACGACGACGGCCTCGACGAGGACTGGATCACGCTGCCCGACCAGGAACGCTGGGAGCGCATCCGGCAACTCACGGTCTTCGCCCTCGAATTCCCGAACGCCCGAGGCGAGCGCTATGGCCACCGCGTGGACCGCACCCACGCCTTCGAGGATCTGCCCCGCTCAAGAGCGCACCTGGCCGACGATGAACGATGACTTCCTCGACTCCGCTGCTCAGCCACACACCTGAACGCGACGCCTGAGGCGAGCCATCGCTTCAGGCGCTGAACCGCCCGCCATCAAACAACCGTCTCGAACGGTTCGCTGCTCAGCTCGGCGGGCCGACCCTCGAGCGATCACTCCACAGATTTTGGAGGTTCTTGGATGAACGATACGACGTTGAAGGCGCTTCAGCTCGAGACAGAGGACGCCGTCGCCGAGGCGATGCTGGCCTACGAATACGAGGACGAGGAGGATGCCCCGCACGAGCAGGTCGTTCGCAGCCTGGCGAGGGTCGCACTCGAGGTTGTTCTCGAGCGACTGGGGGCAGAGGCGTTCGCCTCGTTGCGCCGCAGCCGAGCCGGAGCAGCGCCGGTGGCGGGCGAGCCAATCGAGCGGGCCAGGGCAATTCTCGAGGCGTTCGTTACCGATGTCGAGACCGTCGGGCGGGCTGCACTCGACGAAAACGGGTCGGACTTCTGGCCGGATCTCGGGCTCACCTACGACCGGGCCAAAGCGTTTCTGAGCGGAGATGCGACTCGATGACGATCATCGTGACCGACGCGCGTACCAGCGATCGCGTTCCGACACCCCTGGTGTTCAACGAACTGCGAGGAGAGGTCTGGGACGAGTGGCAAAGTCGGGTCTGTCCGCTTCTCGTGCCGATTGAACGCACGCAATTCGAGGTTGTATTGCTCGGCGACGAGGGTGAGCCGCTCGAAGTCGGTGGGCTCGACGAGTCGGGTTTCACGCAGCTGAACGAGGCACCTTCACTGCGATTCAATGTGGCTGTCCCATTCGAGCCCTGAATGTCGCGCGTCGAGAGGATCTGAGCAAAACCGCCCACGAAGCCTGGATTCCTGCGCGTTCAATCCCGCGACCTCGCGTCGAGGTCGGGCGGGTCGGGCGGGTCGGGCGCTGGGCACAGGTCGAGTTCGAGCTTCGAGCTGATCGCGGCGATCGCATCCGAGGCGGCGCGGCCCGGCTCGATGCGCATCCCAGCGTCCACTGGTGTAGAAAGCCCAATGCTTAGGCCGCGAGGATCGCCGCCAGCAGCGCCTCACCCGCTTCGAGCAACCCGTCGAGGATCGTCGCGCCCTCGAACGCGATGACCTCCGTCTCGAACTGCAAGACCGGGCTGTCGAACAAGATCGTCACGAACTCGTCCGCCGTCCCGACCCAATTTTCTTTGTCCACGTCAAGCAGATCGAAGATCTTCGTGCCCAGCTGCCCGCGCCCACCCCGCATGGTTCGGGCGAAGAGTTCCATCGAGGCCTGCTGCTCCTCCGGCGTCGCACCGGCGAAGTCCCAGGCGCGGATTTTCCCATCGCCGAGACCGAGCAATCGCACCTGACGGTCCGGGGACAGGGCGCCCGGAATCGATCCCACCCAGAGCGTCTTCACGATTTGCCCTTGGCCAGATCGCTGACGATGATGGTGATGTTCAAGGTCTCGTGCCCGGCGATCGGCGAAGCGCGGATGTGAAATCCGACCGACTCGTCCCACTCGTACTGCGCGGCGGGGTCGCCGCCCGAGGGCGTCCAGGAGGGCTCGGCGTCGATGTCGGCCACGTCGGCCATGACCTGCCAGGTCGGCTGATCGCCGAAGCCGAAGGACTGACCGGTGGAGGTGATGCGCACGCCGAAGCGGGCGCGGGTGGCCGGGTCGAACCAGCAGCACCAGAAGTCCGCGATCGCCTCACCGCCGAGCCAGCTGTTGTTGACCGAGTAGACCTGCGAGTCGCCCACGATCAGCTTCGGGCCGGGCAGCACGTCGGTGTTGTCGACGTAAGCGTTGACCGAACCGTTGGCGGCCAACTCGAAGCTGATCGTGTCGCTCATGTTGTTAAAGGTCATGGAGAGCTGATTCATGCGAACCCCCGCCCGAGTATGGCACGGTTTCACCGCAGAATGAGCACTGGGCGCGAGGAAATGAGTAAACCCATGATCCGAAGCGTATGATCCGGCCACCGTGAACACCCTGCCCCTGGCTGCCGCGTTGATCGTCGCCTTCGGTCTGGCCCAGGCGACCGGCTCCCCTCGAGAATCGGGCGCGCTGGCGCTTCGGACCACCACCGCGACCACCGCCCTCGGAAGCCCGGAAGCGGAGGGCCAGCGCCTCCTCGAACTGACCAACCAGGCCAGGGCGAGCGGGGCCACGTGCGGCGACCAGGTGTTTGCGCCCGCGCCACCGCTGACCTGGAACCCCAAGCTCCACCAGGCCGCGCTGGCGCACGCGGCGCGCATGGCGGGCGCGAATTTCTTCGCGCACATCGATCCCCTCGACGGCAGCGGGGAGTGGGAGCGAATGGTGCGGGCCGGGTACGCCCCGAGCGCCTCGGGGGAGAACATCGCGGCGGGCGATTCGAGCCCGGAGAGCACCGTGCAGGGCTGGTTGAAGAGCCCTGGGCACTGCGCCAACATCATGAGCGCGGATTTTCGGGAGTTCGGCGCGGCGTACGCGAGCGATCCCAAGAGCGAGTGGGGGATTTACTGGGTGCAGGTCTTCGGCTCACCCCAGTAAGCTATTGGCCTCGAGGCACCCCAGGACTGTTTGGACGAGTCCTGGCGCGGTCTGGAGGAGTCTCACCCTCGATACTCGACGTGTGCTTTGAGCGCGGTTCCAGTCGTGTCAGGCCGCCGTGTGGGACGCCTGGGGTCCGATGGTGGCGTGCGTTCACGCGGACACGATTGCCGCAGCCCTCGAGGCGAACGATCACGTCCAAGGGGTCAACATCGAGCCCGCAATCCAGCCAAGCGCGCCTCGAAATCTGCATCGCTCTGTCTGGCTTTGCGGAAGGGCTCGATGCGGAATTCCGGATACGCGCGGTTCTCGAGGCCATCGAAGCCGTGCATCACGCCGTCCGGCGTGAAGTACCAGACCCGGTCTGGCTCGCCGTCGGCGTTGTGCGGATCCACGAGATCGGTCACACGCCGCTCGCACGTCATTCGGTACGCCTCGCTGGACGCGAGTCGGTTCCGTTTGGTTTTGGTCACGCAGTCCTCCTCGAGATCATGGTCAGAGACGGCAGGGATGCCTCTTTACCCTTCGGAGTTTGCCCGCATTGATGCGTGTAGTGCAAATTTCGAGGTTTTCACGCCTGTATCGACTCGCGCCGACCGACGCTGGCGCTGATGGCGCGACGATTCGCTACGGCGCAGTCTCGAGGTTTCGGACGGGTCACCGCTGAAACTCGCGGCCCTGACGCGCGGCGAATCGTCCATTTCGGTTGCGCCTCAATCGTTCATCAGCCGCCGTTCAGCGCGCGGCTCGAGTCTCAGAGGGTGAAGACGAAGAACATTGAAGCGCTCAACCGCGCCACGCTCGAGAGTTTGATCACCCGAACCGCCTCCAAACCGACCGAACGGGCTGGCGCCGGCGCATCTCGCCCAGGTCAATCGATGGGCCGCTCTCCATGCTTGCGCTCGCGGTAATGCTCTCGGTGGTCGCGCTGCTCTCGAGCGCGCTGATCGTCGTCGCTGGATTGGCCGCAGTCCGCTACCTGCGCCAACCGGAACCGCCCACGCTCCTCAGCTGGCCGCGGGTCTCGATCCTCAAACCCGTCAAGGGCCTGGACGCGGCCGCACGAGAGGGCTTCGTCTCGTTCATCGAGCAGGACTACCCGGATTTCGAGGTGATCTTCGCCGTAGAGGACGAGGAGGATCCCGTGCTCGCGCTGATCCGCGAGCTTCAGGCCGCCTACCCGACCCGCGAGATCCGCTTGGTGAACTCGAGCCCGCGCTCCGTCGAGATGGGCAAAACCAACAACGTTCTGGCTGCCCAGCGCGCGGCCACCGGTCAGGTTTACGTTTCGGCTGATTCCGACGTGATCGCGGGGCAAGGCGACCTGCGGCGGTTGGTGCAACGGCTTTACACGCCCTTGGACGGCAAAATCGTGGCGGTTGCCGGGGCGCTGCCGGTGTACCGCAGGATGGGCGACTTCGGGGCGCACCTGATGGGGTCGTACTACAGCCCGTTTTTGCTGCTCTACTACTCGGTTAAACACGGGGTTCGGATCTTCGACGTCTTTCCGGGCACGTATTACGCCATCCGTCCGGAGGCGCTCGAGCGCGTCGGCGGGTTTGCCCGCGTGGGCGATAACATCGCCGACGATTCGACCCTGGGCCAGCACCTGTTTGAGGCCGGGTACGCCTGCGCGCTCTCGCGCGTGATGGGCAGCGTCCCGGAGCCGAACAAGAGCCTGGCCAACTTCTGGGCGCATCAGTACCGCTGGAACCTGACGTACCGCATGACGATCCCCTTCTGGCAGTACCTGATGCTGCCGATGGCCCATCCTTTCGCGCTGGTCGCGCTGTCGCCGCCGGTGTTCGCCTCGGCGGGCATCGGGGCCGGGTGGGGGTGGATGGCGGTCGCGGTATACGTGGTGGTGCGCTGGTTGTGCGTCGGCTCGATCAACCTCTTCGTGCTGCGCGAGCCAGCCTACTGGCGGTCAATGGTGATCCTGCCGCTGACGGAGGTCTTGCTCCTCGGTGCCTGGTTCCGGGCGCTGGTGCAGACGACCACCTCCTGGCGAGGGCGGGTCTACCGCGTGCGTCGAGGGGGGAGCCTGGTCAGGTTGAATCGCGAGCGAAGCGATGCTGTCCGCTTCGACCCAAACCTTGAACGTCCGTAGGGCGCTGCTGTGGCGCGCCGAATTCGAGCGTCGACCCTCGCGCTCAGGCCGGTCACGAATCGGTTTCGAGCCGCCCTGGGTTCGGCTGGGATCCATTCGGGCGAGCCATCGTCCCCTCAAGCCAAAGACCAGCCTGATGGCTTGAGGGGACGATGCCTCCAAGCGGTATCAGCCGCTGTCGTCTGCATCAAACCCTCAACTCCATCTGGGATGCGAAGCCGAAGGAGGGCTTGGCCGTGGGGGTGCACGTGCTCATCTCGGCAGATCCTGCTCGCGGGGAATCCCGTCGTCTGTCGCCTCGCGCAGGAACGCGATCAGCCGATCCACGCTCGAAAAACACCAGCGCTCCCGGCTGGTCGCATCCGTGACCGAGACGCGCCAGACACTCGAGCCGCCGGGGTTGGGTTCCGACCAGACCCGCACGATGTACGTGTGGCTGTTCATGGCGTTCCTCGGGCCGTGCGGGGTTAGCGCTTCGCGATGGTGAAAACCCAGTTTCCGTTTGCGACAGTCTGCGCGTTGTTGACGAACGCGTCCGTCTTGAAGGTGAAACCGCTGGCCGAACCAGCCTGGACTGCCGCGTCCGTCAAGGCCGGTTGCTGGGGATAAGTCACCGTGCAACTGCTCGAGTTTGAAGTTCCAGTCAGGGTTACGACGACATTCAACGAGTTGGTCTTCCCCTGGCCGTCCGTCAGGTTCACGACCTCGAACGGGCTGTCCTGGGTCACGACCGCGCCCGCGATTTGACCCCTGAAGTTCTCGTTCTTCGAGGCCTGGTTCTGGATCGCGTCGATGGTGAAATCGGCCCCGGCGGGCTTCAGGTTGAACTCGACGCGATCGCTCAGGTTGGCGATGCCGTACAAGCAGACTGGGACGTCGCTCATGGTGAATTCGCCGACGACTTTGTAGCCCGCCCCGGAGTTGGTCGGTGGGTTGGTGGGCAGCGCCGTCGGACAGGCGATCAGCGCGGTCAGGGACGACACGATCAACATCGTCTGGAACACGTTTTTCACGGTAGACCCCCTTGGGTACGTGTGAGCTGGCAACTCCGGTTCTCGAGATTTGGCTCGAGCCTGGCGGGGTCAGAGTCGTGTGATGGTGAATTCCCAGGTTCCGAATGGATTCACGTCGCTGACGACTTTCTGCGCGTTGTTCACGAAATCGTTTGTATTGAACGAGAAATCGATCCCCGACACGTACGGTTCTCCGGGATCATAGAAAGGCGGGGTCATGGTGGCGGGCGGATAGACCGTCGTGCAGGCACCGAACAACCCTTCGCCCTGAAGAATCACGTTGACGTCCAGCGCAAAGTTGAGCAACCAGTGGCCTCCGGTCAGGGTGATGACTTCGCCCGGTGAATTCGAGGTCACGTCATCACCGGATTGCTCAGGCCGAAAGTTCGTCTGCTGTGAGGCTCGGTTCTGGATTTCCTCGAGGTTGTAACTGCCATCGTTGGACTTGCTTGCGGCCAGGACAAACTCGACGTGATCGCGCATGTCTGCCAAACCGTTTGCGCAGACCGGGTATAGGCTCGAGCTGAAGTCACCGACCACCTTGTAGTCCGCCGCCACGATCTTGACGTTCGCAGCCACAAACGCGTTCTGATTGAGCTCGGGCTTTGCGCTGAAAAAGCGGACCTGTACCGTGCTCGGGTTCGGGGCCGTCGCCGGAGCGGTGTAGGTCGCCCCTGCGGTCGGGTGGGGTTGGATGGTGCCGTTGGTGCGATCGCCACCGTCGCTGCCATTCACAAACCAACTGCGTACGAAGCCAGCTTTATCGTTGGCGAAGGGGTACGCCTTCACGATGGGCTTCGGGCAGATTGGGAGCGCTGCGAGGTCGTCGTCCGTCGCCGTGTCCGGTGGCAGAGGGCACTCTGGTTTCTCGAGCACCCGAGCCCAGGGCACGAACTCGACGCCCTGGCCCACCTTCACGGTGGCGCTGGCGGGCTTCATGAAGAACGGCAGGTACTTCACGACGCGCTTCAGGTTCAAGCCGCCCATCGGCCCGACCCGATTCGAGGCTCCGGCGGCGGTCGAACGCTCGGGCAGCGCGGCGGAGACGGTCTTGTTGACCGGGTCGATCCTGACCGGGGACAGCGACAACCACGAACCGTCGTCGGCCTGAAGCGCGAGCCTCAACGATCCCGGATCGGGCTCGTCCGCGCCGTAACCGAAGCGCACGATCAGCGGCTTCTTCAAGGGCTGGCTCGAGCTGATCGCCACGCCCATGCCGATGCCGTCGGGCAGGGTGTCGGTGATCGCTTGTAGGCTCACCTGCGCGCTGGCGTCGAAACCGCTTGGGAATGCCTTGACGGTCGCGCCCGTCGTCGGTTCACTGAAGGTTCCGCCGTTCGCATCAACGGTTTGCGTGACCGGATTGCCGACGGGCGCGCCGAAAGCCGATTTGATCGGCGTCTCGTCGGGCGGTGGTGTTGAGGGCGAGTCGGCGGGCGGAGTCGTCAAGCAAGCGACCAGCAAGGTCAGCAATGGCGCGATCAACACGGTCTGGAACACGGTTTTCACGTCGAATCTCCTTTGGTTGCAGCGCTTCAGCCTCGGGATTCCGCTCGAGTCGTGCGCTCGGCCCTCAAACCCGCGCCGCTGTTGGCCCTGCTCAATCGAACCTCCAGATGAAGCGCACGCTCCGACCACCGAACGCATTCCAGAAGCTGGATTCGATCACGAACGCGTCGTTCATCGCGCCCCACCAGCCCGGCTTGCGAAACCAGAACTCGGTGATGCCCCGGCCCCACGGGGAATTGCGGAAGATCCGCGTCTTTCCGGACTGCGTGCAGCCCGAGCGGAAGTTGTTGTTGGCGGTCACCGGAAGGCAGGCCACGCCGACCCCGAACCCGCCGAGCGGCCACGCCTCGATCCAGTTGACCAGGCTGCCACGGCAGGCCGTCCAGAACTCGAGGGACTTGTTCGAGACGCCAAACGTGGGGTCGATGTCGAGTTCCACGTCCACGCTCGAGTACGGTAGGCCGGGCGCGTCGTCCACGACGATCGAGAGCGCGTTGTGACCATCCGGTGTGGCTTGCAAGCCGATCAGTTGCCGCCCTGGGCGTTGCGCTACCGCGATCACCGCAGGGGAGAGCGCGATCACGACTCCGCTGGCGGTTCCACAGATCGGGCTGGCTTGCGCTTCGATTGTTGGCGGGGCAGGCTGGTCTTGGGCCGCAGGCAAGTTGGGGGCGCTCGTTTGGCACGCGGCGAGCGCAGCCAGGAGCGGCGCGGCGAAAATGATCTGGAACGTATTTTTCATGAGAGACCTCCTCGAGACACCGCTCGGGTCGTGCGATTTATATTCAGGAACGCCGTCTAGCACGCGAATTCTCGACATGGCATTCTCGCGTACTGGAGCGCGAACAGCCCGGTAGCGATCCTGCCCGGTAGGTGCATGCTCAGGATCAAGAAGGTGCTATTTCGTGAGCAAGAAGCGCGAAC
>CAXTKV010000206.1:0-9023 GCA_964244895.1 uncultured Deinococcales bacterium | reverse complement strand
GTGAGCAAGAAGCGCGAACCGCCCGTCAGGTGCTATTTTGTGAGCAAGAACGGTGTTCTGCTCGAGCCCGAAACCCGCTACGAATCCGGCGGGACCGGTCGTCATCTCGACCGGCCCCGCCGCGCGCGTTCAGTAGGCCAGGAGCTTTTCGAGCAACGCCTTCTTGCTGCTCGCACCGATGTCCACGATGTTTTCAAAGGCGAAACCGACGTAGATCGCCTTCGACGTGCCCGCCGTGCCCACGCTCGAGCGTCCCGTGGCGGCGGCCACGGCGCGCACGCTGCCGCTGTCGGGCTTGGCTTGCACGGTCACGAGGGCGTCCGTGCCGGAATCGGGGTTGACCACGTCCGTGTAGGTCGTGATCGGCGCGTCCTTCGCGACGCTGAAGCTCATGCCCGCCGTGACGGTGCCGGTCACGCCGGAGGCGGTGAAGGCCACGTTGTTCAGCACGTCCGACTTGCCGCCCACGCCGCCCAGGTAGTTGTTCAAAAACTGGTTCGAGAACGACGCGAACGAGGTGGAGCCGGTCGCGCCCAAGCCGTACAGGTACTCGTTCGAGACGATGATCGCCTTGCGGTCGCCCTGGTCGAGGAAGGCCGCGAGAACGATCTCGTCGGCAGAGGATACGGTGCGGACGTTGCCGATGCCGCCGTACTGCGATGCCGTGTACCAGATCACCGTCTGGTAGTCCTTGATCTGATCGAAGCTCGGGCCGTCCGCATTGTTGGGCACGACGTAAACGTTGTAGCCGACACCCAGCGCGTCCAGCGCCGCCTTGAAGATCGTGTCGGAGGCGGACGGCGTGGCGCTGGGGTTGGACGGATTGAGGTTATTCGCGCTGATGTCGTCGTCCACCAGCAGCACGGTCTTCGGCGCGGTCACGGTCAGGGTCAGGCTGGTGGTTTTGTCGAGCGCGCCGGAGACGCCGCGAACCGTCAGCGCGTAATCGCCCGAGACGACGCTCGCGCCGACGTTCAGCGTCAGGGTACTCGAGCCGCCGTTCGCGGGGTTCGGCGCGAAGCTGCCCGAGACCTGGTCCGCGCCTGCCCCGACGACGCCACCCTCGAGCGTCAATGTGACCGCCCCCGCGAAGCCGCCCGTGCGGTTGATCGTGACGGTGACGTTGCCGTTGCCGCCCGGCGCGAGCGAGAGCGTGCCCGGCGCGGGTGCGAGCGTGAAATCGCCGCCGGGGGCAGCGGCCTGCGTGGTGGCGGTGGCCTCGACGCCTGAACTCGAGCCGGAGGCGTTGACGGCCTTGAGGCGGTAGGTGTAAGTGGTGCTCGCGCTCAATCCGGTGTCGGCGTAGCTCGCGCCGGAGGGCGTGGCGATGGGGGCGTAAGCTCCCGCACCCGTCTTGCGCTCGAGCGCGTACCCGGTGGCGCTCGCCACGGCGCTCCACGAGAGGTTAATCCCGCTGCTCGAGGCGGCGGTCGCGGTGAAGCCCGTCGGGTTGGTGGGTGCGCCGGGAGGCGGTGGCGGCGGTGGCGTCGCGCCGGTCGTGACGGAAAGCGTCAGGGACGCGGTGTGGTTGAGGCTGCCGGAGGTGCCGCGAACCGTCAGGGGGTACGTCCCGGCGGGCACGCTCGCGCCGACGTTGATCGTCACCGTGCCGCTCGTCGGCGTGCCGGGGGTGTACACGCCCTGCACCTTGCTGGCCCCGGTGCCGACGATGCTGCCCTCGAGCGCGGGCGTGACCTCGGCTTTAAACCCGTTCGTCGGCGTCAAGGTCAGGCTCGTCTGACCGGACGCGCCCGCCGCGAGGCTCAGGCTGCCCGGCGCGAGCGCCAGCGTGAAGTCCGGCGTGGCCGGCGTGGTCGGGCACGCGACCAGGGCGAGGGCCAGGGCGAGCGATGTGAATTGGGGCATCAGACGGTTCATTTCGTACCTCCTCGAGCGATTGCGAATGCTCGAGCGGACGTTAGGCTGGGCAGCGTGACTGGAGCGTTACTGAAGGCAAACACGCCAGGAACACCGTCCAGCACGCATTTTCATGAAATTACAGAAGGCAGTCGAGAACGATCTTCCCCTCTGCTCGAGCAGTCGTGCTTCGATGGTTGCCGGGTTCAGGTCGTCGGCAGCCCGTGACGGCGCGCAAGCTCGAGAATCGCGGCGTTCGCGGGGTTGCGCGTCAGGAAGCTCAGGCGGTATTCGGGCGGGACGTGATCGTTCGCCACCTCGAGCAACCACCCGACCGCGCGTTCGAGCGCGACCCGAGCGCCCGGATCACCGACCCCCGCAAGGGCTCGAGCGTGCGTGAAGAACACCTCCGCCCGAGGAATGTGCGGTGAATCGAAGTGTTCCAACAGCCGGAACGCTTCCGTGCTGTGGCGGTGCGCTTCTTGAAGATCTTCGAGGGCCAGAAGGGCTTGTGCAGCGCGCGTTCGCGCGGCGATCTGCGGTCCGTCGAACTGCCGCTTCGCGCCCAGTTCGAGTTCCTCGAGCGCGATCAAAAGACATTCGGTGGCCGGGAGCAACCCGGCCTTCGCGAAACGCAGGTGAAGCACTTGCCGCGCATCTCCGCGCGAGCGAATCAGTTCCTCGGCCTTTGCCAGGGCTTCCTCGAAGGGCGCGTCCGTGTACGCGAGCATTCGAGCGCGCAGCAACCAGGCCATGCCGAGTTGACCGGCGGGCAGGTTCGACTCGTCAATCGCGCGCCCGATCTCGATGTCCGCCCTTTCGAACTGACCGAGTTCGAGGTAGGTCGCCGCGAGCGTGCGATGCAGATCGCCCTTGCGCCAGTGCTGGAAATCGGAGTCGAGACTTGAGGCCTCGAGCAACGCGCTCAAGGCTTCGCTGTATCTGGCCAGAAACTGATTGACGCGGCCCGCCGTGAGCAGGCTGACCAGCCGCGCGCGAGTCTCGCCGGGTCGCTGCGACAGGTACGACAGGACGATCTCGAGCGTTTCTTTCGCTTCGCGGATCAAGCCGTATTCGGCGAGGTCCATGGCTTTGTTGTGTTGGATGCGGATCTTGGTCAATTCGTCCGGGTGCAATTCGCAGGCCCGATCGTAGGCGGCGATGCTTTCGCGAGACCGACCGACTTGACCCAGGACACCCGCCATGTTGCTGTAGGTGGCGGCCAATTCCTCGTGCTGGTCGGTACGCTCGAGAATCGTCCGCACTTTTTCGTACACCTCGAGCGCCTCCTCGAGGCGGCCCTGGTTCTCGAGCATGAAGGCCTTCTTCTCGAGCAAGGAGGCTTCAACGATGGGCAGTCCAGCGTCGCGCACCGCTGCGAGGCCCGCGATGGTGGCCTGGGCCATCTCGTCCTCGCGGCCCAGCACGGTCAAGAGTTCGGCCCTCTCGTTCCAGGCGCGCGCCAGCTCCGCCGGAGTGGAAGCCAGGGTGAACATTCTCGCGAGGAAGCCCTCGTGCCGCTCGCCCGTATCGAACTCGATCAGCAGCCGAACCAGCCGCTCGAGCACGTCAAACGCCCGCGAGCCTTGAGCGTGGGCCTCGAGCACCTGCGCGGCGAGCTCAAGAAAATGGACGGCGTCGGTCCGGCGGAAGGCGGCCTGCGCGAGTCTGGACGCCTCGAGCAGCCAGGGTACGGCGCGCGGTTCGTCCCCGGCGTCCAGCCAGTGCCGCGCGATGCGCGCCGGGTCGGCCTGAACCGTCTCGAGGAACGTGGCGCTCCGGCGATGGATGAAACTCCTGATCGGTGCGGGGATACCCTCGAGCGTCGCCTCGAAGATCAAATCGTGGGCGAACCGTTCGCCGACCAGCACCTGCGCCCGCTCGAGTTCTCGAAGCGGTTCAGACAGTTCGAACGCGTTCGTCTCGAGGACGGCGGAGGCCAGCTCGAGCGTGAAGTCTGTCCCGGCGACCGCTGCCACGCGCGCCAGCCGCAGCGTGCTCGGAGCCAGGCGCTCCAGGCGGCGGCGGATCAGTGGTCCGATCCGACCCGGCGGTGGCAGGTGTTCGGGCAGGCCGCGCTCGAGACCGAAGGTTTCCAGAAGGTTTTTGAGCGTCTCCAGCACGAACATCGGGTTGCCGCCCGCGTAGCGCTCGAGATCAGCACCGAGGGCGGTCGCGCCGGGCAGTTCGAGGCTCGCCAAAAGCGCGTCCATCGCCTGAGGATCGAGCGGCTCGAGTTCGATCAGGATGGCGGCTCCCGAGTCCACGAGTTCGCGTATGCGGCTCAGGGTCTCGGGCGGCAATTCATCGGTGCGCAAGGCGTTCAAGCTGCGCGGGAAGCGGTTGATGTCTTCGAGCGCGCGCCCGGTGATGAAGCTTCCCACTTCAAAACTGCCCGCGTCCATGAATTGAAGGTCGTCCTGGACGATACTGGCGCGCCCGTGCCCGACGAGACGCTGGGTGAGGTGCTCGATGGCTTGAAAGAAGCGCAGTTTCTGCGTTTCGTCGCGGATCGGGGCTGGAGCTTCGGGCTCGAGTTCGGGAACAAGGCGCGAAAGTTCGCGTCTCACCCAGGGCTCGAGCTGCGCGAGCAATTCGGGCAGGGCCTTCAGTGTCCGCCTCAGGTTTCGGGCGTGGGTCGAGTAGGGTACGCTCGCGTCTCCCGACCGACCTTCGATCAGGGAAAAGCCGCCCTTGCTGCTGGCAAAATCGATCATCAGTCGGGTTTTGCCAGCACCCGGCGGACCGCTGATAAATGCGACTTGCCGCGCTTCCCAGGCCGCCTCGAGTCGCGCCCATTCTTGGTTCCTCCCCACCAGCACGGGCGGGCGCAGCACCTGAGCAGGGATGCTCGCGCGCTTGGGCGATGCGACCTCAGGCAGGCCCGCGCCCCTCGCGATCAATCTCGCCAGTTCGAGCGTCTCGGCGAGTGGGGCCACGCCCAGCTCTCGTTCGAGCACCGCGAGGCAGCGCTCGAACGCGCGGATTGCCGCCGGGCGATCCCCCGCGAGGTAGTGCAATCGCATGACGCGGCGATGCGCGTCCTCGGAGACGGAATCGCGCGCCAGCAGCCGCTCGGCGGGAACGAGCGCTGCACCGTAATCTCCCGCCGCCTCGAGCCGCTTGGCCTCCGCACTGAGCACCTCGCGCCGCGCCCCTTCGAGCCGTTCTCGGGCGGCCAGAATCCATTCGGACAGGTCAGGGCAATCGTCGTAATCGCTTCCATCAAGCAACCCGCCCTCGAATTCCAGCGCCCTGGCGTGTTCGCCGGTGAAGGCGAGCGATTCGAATTGAACAGCGTCCACTGCGAGGGTCGACGCCAATCGAAGCGGCTCGTCGGAGACGACGAGATCGGCACCGACCGAGCGCCGCAATCGGTAAAGGCGTTGGCGCAGGCTGCTGCGCGCTGCGTCTTCCGAGGAGTCGGGCCACAGCAAGCCCGCGATCTTCGAGCGCGCAGTCGGCCCTTCGAGCGCCAGGTACGCGAACAGCGCTGCCGTCTTGCGCTCGAGGGGCACAATTGCACCGTCGCGGGTGAGGTGGCCCCGTCCCATCAGTGCGAGGCCCCAGGCAACAGAAATCAGTGGCCTCGAGTGTTTGGGGGGCTTGGCCATCCGTGTTTCACTGTACGCGACGACCACACTCGGGTTGCCGGGCAGCTCGCGATAATCATCGAAGGGTTGAAAACCGATACCGGCAAAGGATCTGAAAAGCAAGCCTGAGTCGCGGGCCGGGTTTTAGGAGTCGATGGGGTCTAAAACATCTGGCCGATCGAATCAAGCCACCTCGACGACATCGCATGGGCCGCTTCGCAATCTGCGCGAAGGCGGCCCTCGAAAGATCGGCAGGGTTACGGCAAAAAGCGAGCCTCAACGAATGCGGTTCGTACCCGAAACTGCTGCTCGTCTGACCGAACACGCGCACCTGGCCGTTCGAAAGCACCTGTGTGGAGGCTGACGGTGTCATCCCCGAGAGCGCGGCGACAATGAGAGGGGTTCAATTCAGAGGTGCTTGCAGTGGTCGCATCTTGGCCCGCGCGATCAATTTCGCTGGGTCGAGATCGGGACAATCATCGAGAATGCTTCGCAACTGCTCGGGTGTTTTCGAGGCCAGCTCACCGTATGTTCTGACGCCCGAATCGCGCCGTTTCGTGGTGACCGCTTCCCCGATCCCATGAGAGCCTCGGCGCTGTTCGAGCGTGTACAGCTGCAAGACCTGGTTGATGCGCGAATGGTACGTGCCGGGGCTGGCCTTCAACCACTCGAGCAGATCCGCATTCAATCGCATGCTGACACTTCGCTGGTTGTCCGTCACTTTTGATGACCCTGCCCGTTGAATAAGGTGCGGACGAGCACTCGCTCGGTGCTGACTTGTGAGCAAGAACGAGCCAAAGGCGGCGATCCCGCCCGTCAGGTGCGCCTCGGGATCAAGAGGGCGTGGTGAACAGGATCCAGCTCATCAAGCGGCAGATGTTCGGAATGGCCTCGTTCGAACTTTTGAGGCGGAGGGTGTTGCTGGCCGTGTGACGACCCGTGCATCAAACTTCGGTCAGAACCGAAACTTCGTACACCCCCGTGAACACCGTCCAGCACGAGATTTCCTGCATCATCAAAACTCGCGTGGCCCAAAAGAATTGCAGGGTTTGAAGCGTCGGTAGCGCCGCTGTAGCGCCGAGGGAATTACGGCTTCAGGTGTGCGAACACCTCGTCCGCCGTCAACACTTCGCCACGTGCGATCTGCTCGCGGCTCTCGCGCAGCAAACGCTGCAAACTCTTCGAGCGAGACATCACCAATCGCTCGAGATCGTCCTCGTCCACGGGTGCGATCACGACCGCCACAGCCTTGCCGTTGCGCGTCAGCACCACCGGGGTGCGCTCGGCATCATCCACGATGCTCGAAAGCTTGTTCTTGGCTTCAGACAGGGGAATCAGTTTCATCGTCTACTTCCTTCCCGGCAATCATCAATCGTTCACCGATCTTCTCGCCGATCAACAGCACGTGAACCTCGTCAGGCTCTGGTTCTTTGTCCTCGTCGCGCTCGAGTTGAATGACTTCGTACAGGACGCGGTAGCGATTCTGTGGGCCGCAACGGAGTTCCCAGGTTGCACCGAATATCGCGGGGTCGAGCGGCTTACGGTTGCGCGTCTGAACGAGCGGTTCGTGCGTGAGTTGCTCGAGGAGGCTGTCACGGATCACCGCGTGGTGTTTACGGTCGATGAAACCGAGGCTGACCTGGAAGTTGCGGGCGAAGACGAGAAGGTACGCCTGAGACATTCGCTTTATTCTACGCTGAATTCAGCGAAGAATTCAACCCCTGCCACGCGTCTTGTTCTTGCTGGGTACGGTTTTGGTTTGCACTTTCGACCGAGTGTCGGGTTGAACGCTTTCCAGCGCGTCCTCCCAGGCGAGGATTTCCGAGAGTTCCACCCCTCGCGCCCCGCGATCAACTCCAGCGCTCTCGAGATGCGCTCGAAGGTCGCCGTCTGCAAGGCCTCCGGCACGCTCACGGACTTTGCCCAGGCGTAGATCGTGTATTGGCAAAACCGCAGACGAGAAGCCCTCGAGGGTGTGGTCTCGAGGGCTTCTCGCCCACCGGATTGATCGAACTCCAACCGTTACACTCGAGCCCGAAATGCTCGCGTTACTTCATCATTTTGGGCATCAACACCGTGTCGATCACGTGGATCACGCCGTTGCTGGCCTCAATGTCGGCCTTGGTGACTTTGGCGTTGTTGATCTCGACGACCTTACCCATCACCGAGACCTTGACTTCCGAACCCTCGAGGGTTTTGACCATCTTGTCGTTCATCTTCATCACGTCCGCCGCCATGACCTTGCCCGAGACGACGTGGTAAGTCAAGACTTTCGTGAGTTCGGCCTTGTTCTTCAAGAGCGCGTCCAGGTCAGCCTTCTTGATCTTGGCGAAGGCGGCGTTGGTCGGCGCGAACACCGTGAACGGCCCTTTGCCTTCGAGCGTCTTGACCAGATCGGCGGCGGTCAAGGCGGTCACGAGCGTGCTGAAATTCTTGTCCGCAGATGCGATCTGCACGATGCTCTGCATGGCGGCGCTGGTTTGAAACAGCACGGCGGGGGCGAGAACGGCCAGCGCGAGACCTGCAAGTGCGATTTTCTTCATGTTGAGCCTCCGGTGGAACGGTTGAACGATCTTGAGCGGGGTTTGATGCATGGATGGTCTGAAAAAATTTACTTGAAGCTGACGTAGGTTTCGATCTTCTTCCAGAGGATCGGCCCGATGTCCTCGATCTTCTTCTTGAAATCGTTGCCGTCCTTGAACGGGCGATTCGAGATCACGTCCCTGGCGATCTTGTCGCTGAAGCCGGGAAGGCACTTCATGACCTCAAGCTTGGCGACGTTGATATTCACCTTGGTCTTGAGGACAGCCGTGCAGTCCGTGACCATCGTCGCGGCGGGCTTGGTCGCTGGTTTGGCGGTCTGAGCGAGGGCGAGGCCGGTGACGAGGGCGAGCGATCCGAAGGCGATCGATATCTTGCGCGCGTTCATGTTGACTCCTTCTGGCACCTTTCGTGCCCGCCAGGGTGATGGGTGTCCCCCGGCACGCGAGTGAGCATTCCGGCTCGAGGTTTGAAATTGGTAAAGAGGGGTGTTGTGTCCGTACCCGACCGAGCGCGGATGCTCATGAATCCTGCTTCCCGGATTCGTGAAACACCGTCCCAGACGCTGTTTCGACATATTGGTGCTTCCCGTGCTGGACGGTCTCTCCATCCCAGGTCTCGAATATTAATCCGTCTTTACCAATCCTCAACTTCGTTTCCTTAACCTCGCCGCATCTCGAGGCCGGCTCGAGACACCGAGGAGACCCGTGAAAAAAACGTTGATGATGATAGTCATCGCTTTGCTCTTCGCCTCACCACCCCCCGTCAGCCTGGTTTGGGCGCAAGAAGGGGCGAACCCGACCGAGTTCACCCTGACCGATTTCTCCGATGCCGCCCGTGGCCTAAGTTTCAAGCGCCCCACCACGTGGACGAGGGATTCAGGGTTCAAAGACGGTGTGCGCTTCGCGGGTGGTGACGAGTGGCTGACCCTGCAAGTCGTGGACAGCAAGCAAACCCCCGAGCAATGGACCGCGGGCTTTGCCGTGCCGAGCGGCGAAACCAAGATCGGTGTCAAACCCTTTAAGCAGGGCC
>CAXTKV010000205.1:0-9063 GCA_964244895.1 uncultured Deinococcales bacterium | reverse complement strand
TGGTAGAATCTCGCGTCCTGGACGGTCTTCTCGAGACTCGAGAAACACTGTGCCAGACGGTCTTCCTGGTGTCCCATGACCAAAATCATCGCGGTGGACGCGAAAAATCCGGAACCAGAACTGATCGCCGAAGCTGCACATGTGATTCGCGCTGGCGGGTTGGTGGCGTTCCCGACGGAAACGGTCTACGGACTGGGCGCGAACGGGCTGGATGCGAACGCCGTCGAGCGCATTTTTGCTGCCAAAGGCCGCCCCTCCAGCGACCCGTTGATCCTGCACGTCTCGAGCATTGAAGATCTTGCGTTGGTCGCGCAAAAGCTCAGTCCAGCACTCGAGCAAAACGTCCAGAAGCTCGCGCAAGCGTTCTGGCCCGGAGCGCTGACGCTGGTGCTGCCGCGCGGAAATCGCGTGCCGCTCGAGGTCACGGCGGGCGGTGATACGGTCGCGGTGCGTGTACCATCGCACCCGGTCGCGCGCGCGCTGATCGCGGCGTGCGGCGTGCCCATCGCCGCGCCGAGCGCGAATCTGTTCAGCCGCCCCAGCCCGACCAGCGCCAGCGACGTTCTGGAAGATTTGCGAGATCGGATCGATGTCGTGCTGGACGGCGGGGAAACCACGATCGGCCTGGAATCGAGCGTGCTGGATTTAACGTCCGGTATCCCGACGCTGCTGCGGCCCGGAGGCGTGCCCCTCGAAGCGCTCGAGGCCGTGCTGGGCGAAGTGCTGCTGCCTGGAGAGGCCGAACGCACCCGTGCGGCAGGGGAGACCGTGCCCTCGCCGGGAATGCTCTTGAAGCACTACTCGCCGCGGGCGCGGCTGGTGCTCTTGATGGGCGAAGGCGCGCGAGGTGCGCTGCGCGCCCAGGCTGCCACGATCCTGGCGAGCGGGCAACGCCTGGGCTTGCTGCTCTGCGACGAAAGCCTCGAGCCTCTGCAGGATCTGCCCGCCGAGCGCGTCTCGCTCGGGTCGTGCGCGCGGCTGGAAGGCGTCGCATCGAAACTCTTCACGGGAATGCGCGCGCTGGATCGGGCCGGAGTGGGCGCGATCCTGACGCACGGTTACGCCGCGAGCGGCCTGGGGCGGGCGCTCAACGACCGCCTGTATCGCGCCGCCGAGGGACGCGTCATCCGGGTCTGAACCTTCTCTCAGAACACCGTCCAGCACGCATTCTCGAGTGTGCGCGCTGGACGGTGTTCTCGCGTATGACACGGGCTTCGACTGTTCGTGGGGGCGCAACCTGTCGCGCCCGGCTCCGCGTCGAGAGGACGTGCTTGCAGTCGCCCACGTCGAGGCTCGAACCATTCCGCGTCACGTTCATGAAATGCCGCATCAAAAAACGTTGCGCTCGAATCTCGAGCGCAACGCCTGGGAAGTCTGTTTGCAGGTTCAGGTCGGGAACAAGCCTTCGGGGCGCAACTGCCCGGTCGCCTTGTTCTGGTTCAGCACGCTTTCCAGCACGGGAATCAGTTCCGGGTCGAGTTCGCGGCTGCCCATCGAGCGCATCCGGGCCAGCGCCTCCGGGCGGTTGAGCATTTCGCCGCGTTCGCTGCTGAGGTGATCGTAAACGTTGGAGACCGCGATCAACCTGGAAAACAGCGGAATCTGGTTGCCGGAGAGTTTCTGCGGCGTGCCCTTGCCGTCGTAGCGCTCGTGGTGGTGCAGGATCGCCTGGCGGGCCGCCTCGAGTTCCTGGATGTTGGCCAAGAGGTTGTAACCCCGGCTGGCGTGATCACCGGGTTGCGAGTCCGGCCCGGAGAGCTTGCCCAGGTCGTGCAGCATCGCGGCGAACCACAAATCGTTCTGCTCGAGCATGGTCAGTTTCAGTTCTCTGGCCATCGCCATGGCGTAACTGGTGACGCGGGCGGCGTGGCCGAGCATGTTGAAATCCTGGGCTTCGATGGCTTCCACGAAGGCCAGCGTCAGTCCCCAGGCCAGCGTGCGGTAACGCCCCAGGTCGCGGATCAAGTCCAGCGTCGGCGTGACGACCGTGCCCCAGCGCGCGCAGGCTTCCAGCGCGCCCGGACTGAAGGCTTCGGTGCCGTAGGCGTCCAGCACCAGCGCGCCGCGCACGTCGCTGCGGTCGCGCAACGGCACGATCAGCGCGGCCTTGACCTCGCGCAGTCCGGCGGCGGCCAGTTTGGCGCGCACGTCCGGCAGGTTGGGTTGAAAGAGGTCGCCGGAAAGGTTGGTCGAGACGCGCGGCGCACCGTCGGCCCACGGGCCGATCAATTCCGTGTCGAGCAATTCCGGGCCGTACCCCTTGATGGCCACGATCCGATCGACGTTGTTCTCGCGCAGCACGGCCCAGGCTTTGGTGGCGGCGGGCGCGACTTGCAGGGCGTGGTTGAGGGCGGCCTCGAGAAGACCCTTGAGGCTGCGGGCGGCGACCAGCTCCTGCGCGGCGCGCAGGGGATCGATGACTTCTACGGTTTCTTCACGTTTCCGACGGAACATCGTGAAGTGAGTATAGGTGAGTTTATGGGAATGGACTGGGTGATTCCCGCACGTTTTGCGCGACCAGCACCCGAATTTGGTGCCGCCAGAGGCGCGTCATACGGTCTTCTCGAGCATTCGGCATTGCTCGAGAAGACCGTCCAGGACGGTGTTCTTTAAACGCGTGCTGGACGGTGTTCCGTTAATCCTGATCGCTCAGGCGCACGGCCTGAATCTCCAGGTCGCTCGCGTCGCCCAGCGCGTCGCGCAACCTCGAGATCGGCGAGTAGCCGTGCTCCTGGGCGGCCTCTCGGATGCGTTCGGCGGTCGCGTCCGACACTAGATCGCACAAGGCCACCTGGCCGCGCTCGAGCAGCTTCAACAGGCGTTTCTGCACCACTTCCGGGCTGACGCCCTGCGCACCCGCGATCAGCGCGACCGATTGGCCGTTCCGGAAGCGTTCGAGCGTGTCCTGAACGGGATCGGCGGGTTCGAAGATCGGTTCGGGTTCGCTCAATTCTGGCGCATTGAGCGAGGCCAGGCCCGCAGCGGAAATCTGCGGTTTGCCCGACGCGTCCCAGACCGCACCGCGCTCCTCGAGCAAACGCAAGGCTGCCGCGATCTCCGCGACTGTCCAACCCTCCAGTCCCGCCTTGCCGAGCGCCTTCGTGAGCTTCGCGGCGGGTTGCGCCTCGAGCACTCGCATCCCGTCCAGCACGGCGCGTTCCCAGATTTCCAGCCCCACCTTCGGCTGGCACGCGTCGCACGTGCCGCAGCGATCCCACGCGAGAGTCTCGCCGAAGTATTCCAGGATCGCCCTGCGCCGACAGCGCCCGGATGACGCGAACTCGATCATCTCCTCGAGCAAATTCACGCGCCTCGAACGGTGCTCGTCGAACAGGCTCGCGTCGAACTCGGGCGGCGTACCGGACACGAGCGCGCGCAGCGTCCCGGACGGCGATTCGCGCAACTCCAGCCCGCCCTGCGCCTCGAGCGCCCCCAGCGCCATCCGCAGTTTCCCGCCGTTCATCTCGAGGTTGCGCTCCAGGTTATTGATCCGCACCTCGACCTCGTCGGTATCGGATCGGGCGGCGTGCAGGTACGCCCAGACGCGGCGCAGATCGAGCGCGCTCGGCACGCTGTGGCTGATGAAGAACTCCTGCAAGCCCCGATCCTCGGGCGCGTAAAACATCAGGCAGACTGACGGTTTGCCATCGCGCCCCGCGCGGCCCGCCTCCTGGTAGAACGCCTCCACCGTGCCCGGCAGCCGGTAATGCACCACGAAGCGCACGTTGGCCTTGTCCACGCCCATACCGAACGCGTTGGTAGCCACCACCACGTCCAGTTTACCGGCCATGAAGGCGTCCTGAACGCGCTCCCGGTCGGCGTTCTCGCGCGAGCCGTGGTAGTGCGATACGCGCAAACCCCACTCGCGGATCAGCCCGGCCAGATCTTCCGCCTCGCGCCGCGTGCCGACGTAGACCAGCCCCGGCTTCGGTGCGCGCTCCAGGAAGGCGCGCAAGCTGAGCTTCTTGGAAGCCTCGCCGGGCACGCGCATCACGCGGTACGTCAGGTTCTCGCGGTCGAAACCCGTCACCACCCGCACCGCATCGGGCATCCCCAACACGCGCGCGATGTCGTCCTGAACGTGCCTGGTCGCGGTCGCCGTCAAGGCCGTCACGGGCACGCCACCGAGCGCCGTGCGGAGCCTCCCCAGTTGCAGGTAATCCGGCCTGAAATCGTGACCCCAGGTGGACACGCAGTGTGCCTCGTCCACCACCAGGCGCACCGTGCCCGCGCGTTTGAGTTTGTCCAGCACGCCTTTCGTGCGCAGCCGCTCCGGCGCGAGGTACAACAACTTCAGCCCCCCCAGACCCGACAGGATGTCCTTGTGCTGATCTGCTGACTGGCTGGAATTGAGCATCGCCGCCGCAATCCCGCGCTCCTGAAGGCGTTCGACCTGATCCTTCATCAGCGCGATCAACGGGCTGATGACCACCGTTAAACCCGCGTTCATCACGGCGGGCAACTGGTAGGTCAAACTTTTGCCCGCGCCGGTCGGCATCACGCCCAGCACGTCGCGCCCATCCATGACGGCGTCGATCACGTCCGTCTGGCCCGGTCTGAAACTGCGATGCCCGAACCGCGAGAGCGCCGCTTGCGCTTCCCGCGTCGCGTGATGAGGTTCGCGTGTCACTGGCTCGAGTATACGGACAGCGCTTCAAAAGGCACGGTGAGAGCCGATATGCACGCGGATTCGCCCTCCAGGACGCTTTTCTGAAGCTCTTTTTATCTTCGCTTAATTATTGGGGAATGAGATAAATAAGTCATATACCTGACAATCCGGGGTGGGAGGCCAAATGAAGCACGGCGCGGGCAGGTTTCGTAACGGATCGATTCATTCAAGATGGCGGATGGCGTTGGTGGGTCTCTGCGTGGGGCTGGTGTTCAACGCCTGCTCGCAAACGCCTCCGATCGCTCCGGAGCAGGACTCGGATCAGACGGAGCCGACGCTATCGACTCAGGCCGTCAAGGTCGGCAGCGGCAACGGTCTGAACGCGACCTACTACGACAACGCGGATTT
This sequence comes from uncultured Deinococcales bacterium, assembly GCA_964244895.1. Classification (GTDB taxonomy): domain Bacteria; phylum Deinococcota; class Deinococci; order Deinococcales; family JAAFIG01; genus CAXTKV01. The sequence continues at coordinate 4,046 of CAXTKV010000205.1, read as the reverse complement.
CACGGGCGCCAGCCTGACCCGGATTGATCCGAGCCCCAATTTCGACTGGGGCGACGGTTCGCCCGCCGCGAGCATCGGCTCAGATACGTTCAGCGCGCGCTGGACGGGGCAAATTGAGCCTCGCTACAGCCAGCGATACACCTTCTACACCACTTCCGATGACGGCGTACGGTTATGGGTCAACAATCAGTTGATCATCAACAACTGGACGCTTCATTCCCCGACCACGAACACCGGCCAGATCGCGCTTCAGGCGGGTGCGCGCTACAACATCAAACTCGAGTTCTACGAGAATTACGGAACGGCAGTCATGAGACTCGCCTGGTCGAGCGCCAGCCAGCCCAGGTCGGCCATCGCCCAGAGCCAGCTTTACGGCGTCCCGCCAGCCGTCTCGAGCATCGCGGGCGTCTCGGTGGTGGCGAACCCCGCGAGCCTGCAGACTGACCAGGCCGCGCAACTCACGGCGAGTGTTACCGGGACGGGAAACTTCAATCCGTCCGTCAGCTGGAGCGCCAGCCCAAGCGGTGGCAAGCTGACCCCGAACGGCTCGAGCGCGAGCTTCTCCTCGAGCCTGCCGGGGACGTTCATCATCACGGCCACCAGCCTCCAGAACGCCAGCAAAAGCGGTAGCGCGACCGTCACGGTCGCGGGAACCTCAGACGCGCAGATCAAGGGACAGTGGTCGAGCGTGATCTCCTGGCCGCTGGTTTCCACACACGCGGCCCTCTTGCCCAGCGGTAAGGTGCTGACCTACTCGACCAGCGACCCGACCGGCGCTCGGCGCGACGACCCACCGACCACGACCAGCTCGCACGATCACAGCATCGCCGACCTGTGGGATCCGACCAGCGGCACGCATTTGAGCGTCAACAACACCACCACGGAGCTCTTCTGTTCGGGCGCGGCCTTCTTGCCCGACGGCACGCTGGTCGTGGCGGGCGGCAACGACGGCATCCCGGCGGGTGCGACTTACGCCGGGAAAAAGGACACGAATCTTTTCGGTTTCGCTTCCCAATCCTGGACTCGAGCGCAGGACATGGCGGGTGGACGCTGGTATCCGACCCTGACCGCCCTCTCGAGCGGCGAGGTCGTCGCGGTCGCCGGTAACACCGAGACGGGCGTGGATACCACGCTGATCCCGGAAGTTTTTAACGGCCAGAGCGGTTGGCGAAAACTGACGGGAGCGTCATTGCCGGACGGCGTGGCGCACCAGTATCCATGGATGCAGCTCGCGCCGAACGGTCAGATCCTGAATTCCGGCCCGAACACCTCGATGTACTACCTCGATACCTCGGGCACTGGACAATGGACGCCTTACAAGGATCGCGACTCAATCTTCCGCAACTACGGCAATTCCGTGATGTACGACTCGGGCAAACTGTTGATCGTCGGCGGTGGTACGACCAGCGCGCTGACGATCAACCTGTTCAATGGCACGATCCAGACGCTCGACCCGATGCTCAACCAGCGCACGCACGCCAACGCCACCATCACCGCCGATGGCACCGTCGCCGTGATGGGCGGCAACACCACCGGCGTGAACTTCGAGGACAGCACCTCGGTGTACGCGACCGAAATCTGGTCGCCAAAAACCCAGAAGTGGACCCAAGGCCCCAGCGCATCCGTGCCGAGAAACTATCACTCGACCGCGCTCCTGTTGCCCGACGGTCGCGTGATCTCGACGGGCAGCGGCGGTTGCGGTGACACCTGCGGCGCGAACCACTTCGACGCGCAGCTCTACTCGCCAGCGTACCTCTTCAAGAAAGATGGCTCGGGCCAGCTCGCCGATCGCCCCACGATCAGCGGTGCGCCGTCTACCCTAAATTACGGCGCGAGCTTCAACCTGGCGCTCGCGGGTGCGTCTGGGGTGAGCGCCGTCAACCTGATCCGGCTCGGTTCTGTGACCCACTCGAACAACATGGAACAGCGCCTGAATCACCTCAGTTACGGTGCGCTCTCGGGTGAGCAGATCACGGTGCAGGCACCGACCGACAAGAACCTTTCTCCGCCGGGGTATTACATGCTCTTCGTGTTGAACACCGACGGCGTGCCGTCCGTGGCGAAGATCGTTCAGCTGCTGTAAGCCTGAAAGCGCAATGGATGGAGGCGTTTCTCGAGACGCCTCCGTCTTTTTGATTGCGAGCCTCGAAGGTAGCCCGGACGCGCGCATGTACCAAAAACGCAAAGAACACCGTCCCAGACGGTGTTCTCGAGAATGCCAAGTTTGCGTCCTGGACGGTCTTCAGCGCACTGGAATGTCAGCCGTCAGCACGACCGTATCGCCGCGCTGTTCGACCTCGACGTGCGGTTTGCGGACGCTGCCCGGAAAGTACTTGTTGATCACCTCGAGCAGTTCCTTCTGCAAGGCCTCGACCTTGCCGGGTGGAATCTCGGCGCGGTCGTAAGCGATCACCATCTGAAGGCGATCCTTGAGGGTCTCCTTGGTGCGGCGGCGACCCCAGAACATTCTAGGAACCCCCAAACAGTTTGGAAAGCCGCGCCATGAAGCCCTCGCGCTCCTCGAGCACCGGGAAGGCCACGTCCTCGCCGTGGATGCGGCGCGCCAGATCGCGGAACGCCTGACCAGCCTTCGATTGACCCAGCACGGCGGGCTCGCCGACGTTGGTGGACACCAAAATCCCCTCGTCTTCGGGAATGATGCCGATGGGTTTGACGGACAGGATGTCCACGATGTCCTCGACGGACAGCATATCGCCGCGCGCCACCATCTTCGGGCGCAGGCGGTTGACCACCAACCGCGTCTCGCGCACGTCCCTGGATTCCAACAAACCGATGATCCGATCCGCGTCGCGCACGCTCGAGACTTCCGGGTTGACGACCACCAGCGCGGCCTCGGCGGGCGCCGCTGCCGTCTGGAAACCCTTCTCGATTCCGGCGGGCGAATCGATCAAAATCCGATCCATGCCTTCTTCTTCAAGGAGTTGCTTGATGATCGTGCGCATGCCATCCGAATCGAGGGCGTCCTTGTCGCGCGTCTGCGAAGCGGGCAGCAAGTACAGCGTCTCGACGCGCTTATCGCGGATCAACGCCTGACGCATCTTGCACTTACCCTCCAGGACATCCACCAGATCGAAGACCACGCGCGACTCGAGACCCATGACCACGTCCAGGTTGCGCAAACCCACGTCCACGTCGATGACCGCTACTTTCTCGCCGAGCTTGGCCAGGCCCGCCCCGACGTTGGCGGTGGTGGTCGTCTTGCCCACCCCACCTTTGCCAGACGTGACCACGATGACTTTGCCGTTCAAATGATTCCCCCCTCGAGCACTCCAAAGATTGAGCACCATGTTCAAAGATTCGCCATTGTAACCCCAAGAACTGAAGACCAGGCTAACGATCGCGCGCTCAGGTGACCGACGCAAAAAATGACTGCGGTACGGTGTCGAATGCACGGGAGCCGCGCTTCACGAACCCCTCCGAATCAACCGATTCCGAGCGCGCACCCGGCTTCGTGAATACCTGTGGTTTTTGTGACATTCAGCCCAGCCGCCGGTGCTAGGCTTCAAACATGCGTTTGTCTCGCGCGGTAGGCGTGATCCTCGCGGTGCTGGCCACCTCGGGTTCCGTTCTAGCTGCAGACATGGACGCCAGCGAGTTCTACCGCGCCCTGCGCGCCGGGGACATCGCCCGCGTCGAACTTTCACCGACCGGAGCGGCTACCGTGATTCTCAAAGGTGGCGACGACGGGCGCGGCCAGACCAAACGCGTCCAGCTGATGCTCGAGCCTGACCTGTACCGCGAACTCGACACGTCAGGCAGCCGATTTGGCACGGTCTACACCGTCAAATCCGCCGAAAACCGTGGCCCGTGGTTGATCATCGGGCTTCAAATCCTGAGCGTGCTGTTCGTGATCGGACTGTTTTTCTTGTTGCGCGGACGCACCGGCGTTGGTGGCGGCAGCGCCGCCAGCGAATTCTCGAAATCCAAAGCCCGAACGGTGCAGAACCCCAAGACGAGCTTCCGCGAGGTCGCGGGTTGCGATGAAGCGAAAGAAGAACTCGCCGAAATCGTCGACTTCCTCAAAA
>CAXTKV010000204.1:0-9087 GCA_964244895.1 uncultured Deinococcales bacterium | reverse complement strand
TCAGCGACACTTGGCATGAGGCTATTCTACGCACTTAACGCGTTGAAACCACGTGAGCACAACCGTGCGCCGAGCCATCTTGATGAATTTCAAGCGTGATATTGCCGCCACCTTCCAACCAACCTGCGTTAACAGCGGTGATGTCAAAAAGTTTTTCCGTTGCAGTTGACGTGGCACGACTCCAAAAACCGTTTTGGGGTTGACATTTCCTCCGAGCCTCACTCGAGTTTGGCTCGATTGACTGGTTCAATTTCCCATTCCTGCGCAATGCCTGAACCGCCTCTGGTTCCAGCACAAAATGATAGGAAAATTCGCTGATGAATAAACCACTTCGATCATCAAATCGGATGTGTTTTGCATCTCGAGGCAAGTGAATCCCTCGCTTGTCTGCCTTTTGAATCCATTCAGTATCGCTTGGCCCCAATCCAATCAAGCTGGTCCAAAAATCTCGATCCAAGAACTTAGGATTGCCGAATGCGAGCATGAAGCTCAGAACAAAACCAGTCACGCCGCCAAAGATCATTCCAAAACCAAACCTTGGATTCAATAGAAAAGCCCCAAGCAAGAAAACGCTCGAGACACCGGCAACCAATGCCCAGGAAAAGATGTTCCAAACCAGCACAAACATTGCCAGCCCAACAAGAAAGCCCGTGACAAATCCTGCCATCAGCAAAAACCGCGTTGAACCTGAACGCCATCGCTCGAGTCGTGCCACAGGTTCATTCTCGAACACCTCACCACTTTGCGCCGTGCATTCCCGTCATGCTTGAGTACGATGGATTTAGGTGTTGAACGCCTGAAAACTGTGCCGGACGCAAACTTAAGAACCCGTGCTGGACGGTGTTCTCGATGTCTAGCCATCCAGGTCTCGAGCGAGTTTGCACACGAACTCACGGCGGACCTTGAACCATGTTTTGTCTACTCGAGCCATACCACGAGAGGCACCCGTCAGCACCGCTTCAAACGTTGACCAGTTCCTCGAGATGGAAATTCAGGCTCAGGAACGGCATGAATTCGTAGATGGTAATTTGTTTGTCATGGCTGGCGGAACACTTCAGCGACACTCGGCATGTTGTCTCCGTATCAAGCGAATCTTTTTTCAACCGACCACGAGTAAACCTTTTGCGGTTTGTCTGTCCGGAACGTTCGAATCACCGCTTCCGAGGCGGCATACACCAGATCTCTTTGTCCGTAAGAGCCACCATCCACTTTCAGCCAGGCTTCGATCCAGATTAACTCGCGCAACAGGTTCTCGAACTTTTCGCTCCACTCGTCCCAGTCCTCGAGGAGATTCTTGACTGAAGCGCCGAAGTGAATCACTCGACCCCGATATCCCCCTTTGAACGCCTCAGATTGAGAACTGCTAAACCACGACCTGTGAATTGATGGCCACGCGTCTTCTTCAGGAAGATCAAACAATCTTGAACGGTTGAGAGATTCGACCAGGAGCCGAGTCTCGAGGTTCGCAATGTGGGGTTCAATGATGCAACCCAGCAAAATCGTTCTTTCGCCCATGATCAATTCCTTCACGTATTGAACGCTTGAACGTACACGAACACGCGACCAGGCGCGGATTCATTCACCTGGACGCTGATGGAATATCCCGTCTTTGAGTGTTTTTCCTGATCGGGTTTCTTCGGGTCGAGCGCCAACTGGTACGCACCGATGCGGGTTCCTTCATCGGGTTTCCACCAGGCGCGATCAAGGCTGGAATTCTGAAAATTGAACGCGCTTTCTGGCTCGAGTTTCAGGTTGTTGGCGCGCAGGAACGGCTCGAGTTCGTCGCGCTTCAGCTCGAAGCGGGCGTGTACGAACGTATCGATCCACGAGACCTGATTGGCGTAAACGTTCGTGGCGCTGGCGGGAATTTCCAGGCCGATGTTCGTTCCCAGTTTCGCGGGTTCCAGGTTCGCGTAGTCCGTGCCGCGCCCGAGGCCATCGAAGAACAAAAACGCGAGGACAGCGATGGCTGCGCAACTGAGCGCCGCGCCGATCAGCGCGCCGAACGCGGCGGCTCTGGAGCGCTGAAAGACCAGCACCCAGGCCACGACTGCCAGAACCGCGACCGCAATCTCGAGCGCGGGGCGAACCGCGCCGCTCGAGACCGCGACGGTCAACATTCTGAAAATAACAACTGGCCCGACCACAGCGCCGACCAGACCACCGATGATCCACGGCCACGGGTTGCGTCTGGGGGCGGCTCGGGTCGTCATCAGACCATCGGTTGGCGGCGTGCGGAACTGTACTTGCCGGTGACGTAGTGCTCCAACTGCCGTTCGATGTCGGTCAGCAAGCCTGACGCGCCGAAACGGAACAGGTGCGGCTCGCACCATTCGGGTCCCATCTCGTCGCGCATCAGGAACAGGTACTCGAGGGCGTTCTTGGCGCTGCGGATGCCTCCGGCGGGTTTGTAGCCGATCTTGTAACCGGTGCGTTCCAGGTACTCGCGCAGGGCGCGAACCATCACGAAGCTGACGGGCAGCGTGGCGTTGACGCTTTCCTTGCCGGTGCTGGTCTTGATGAAATCGCCGCCCGCCATCATGGCGACCAGGCTGGCGCGGGCCACGTTGGTCAGCGTGGCCAGTTCGCCCGTGCCCAGGATGACCTTGAGGTGCGCCTCGCCGCAGGCTTCTCGGACGCTGCGAACCTCGTCGTAGAGGGCTTCCCATTCGCCGCGCAGCACCAGGCCGCGCGTGATCACCATGTCGATTTCTTTCGCGCCATCATTCACGCTGGCGCGGACTTCCTCGAGCCGGGTTTTCATCGGCGCGAGGCCGGACGGAAAGGCCGTGCTGACCGACGCGACCGGAATGCCGGAGCCTTCCAGCGCTTTGACGGCGGTACTGACGAGCGGCTGATAGACGCAGACCGCGCCGACCGTGATGCCCAGGTTCGTGACCTTCATCGCGTCCAGCAGGTCGGCGCGCACGGGCTGGCGGGCTTTGGCGCACAAGCGTTTGACGTTGCCGGGCGTGTCATCGCCCGCCAGGGTCGTCAGGTCGATCAACGTGATGGCGCGCAGCAACCAGGCGGCCTGGAATTCTTTTTTGACCGTGCGGCGTCCGGGCAGGCTGGCGGCGCGGCGCTCGACGGCGCTCTTGTTGGCGCGGGTTCGCGCGACCCATTCCAGATCCAGCGCCATGCCGGGATTGCGGGCGTTCGTCTCGAGCAAGGATTCGATCATGGCGGCTCCCTTCGTCCCAGATATCGTGCTCGGCGTTCTCGAGGACGCGGAGTTCGTCTGGAACGGCGTTCGTGAAGTGACCGATTCTAGCACCAGTTCTGAGTGCAGCTCGAGACATCGCGGCACGCTCCTCGAACCTGGTTCTCGGGGACACCGTGCTGGATGTGCCCCTAGATGCGCGTCCAGCACGGTGTTGCTTTGATCACCGCCGCCGCCGACGGCGGTACATGAATCCGGGCGTGACCACATCCGGCGCGACGCCATCCGCGATCAAGTGCAACCACTGGGACGCGTAATACCCCACGACCGCCGCGATGATCGCGGTCTGCCCGACGCGCCAGGTCTCGAGTTGCGGTCGCAAGAAGTACGCAGGCAAGGCCAGCAGCAGCGCCAGGTACGCCAGCCGCGTCAACGGCCCGACGATCCAGGTGTGCGACATTCCCCGGTGGCTCATGACCCAGCCGTAAGGAACCCACAAAAACCCGAACCAGCCCCAGTTCTTCTTGCTGGAATTGTTTTGTTCACTTAAATCCAGGTCGGGGGACAGCAGGAACGTTCCGGCGAAAAACGCCAGACTGAACGCGGCAATCTGGGTGAGTTCAAAACGCACCAGGTGGTTCTGGTACGCGTAGCCGTAAGCGCCCGCAGCAGCCACGAAAGTGATGGTGTTGATGGCGTTGTGAACCCGTCCCGCTGGCATCGGCGATACGCTAGCACGCGGGCGAGAAAAACTGGAACACCGTTTCAGGCGGTTTTCTCGAGCCAGGACAAGCTTCGGTCGTCACCGCGCGTAGAGCTCAACCCGCTGCCATTCCGATGAGCTACGAAGAATCCGTCATGGTCGCTCGGGGACGAAAGATCGTGCGGAACCGTTGTCTCGACTTCCGCGACGACGAACATTTTTGTAGCTGAGTTACATTTGTACTGCTCGAGGCGCGAAAGCTACAACTCGAGCGCCATGATTTTCAACGGTGGTTCCTGATCGTCTGGCACGGGGAAATCCGCGTCGGATTGCTTGAGCGATGCGATCACCTTCGCCTCGCGTCCCGCGTCGCGCACGCCATCGGTGAGCATCCGCGCGAACGCCCGGCGGGGCAGTTTGGCGTGATTGCAGCACGCCAAGAGCGTCCCGCCCGGCGCGACCAGTCTGGCGGCGCTGGCAGCCAGCTTGCCGTAATCGGCGCTCGCGCTGAACCGCGATCCCTTGGCGGTGCTGAAGGATGGCGGGTCGAGGATCACGATGTCGAACGTTTCGCGTTTGCGGGCGAAACGATCCAGCCAGTCGAAGACGTCGCCGGAAATGAAATCGGGTCGCTCGGCGTGCAGATCGTTCAGGGCGTAGTTTTCCGCGCCCCAATCCAGCACGCGCCGCGATAGATCGAGGTTGACCGCGTGACCCGCGCGTCCCAAACCCGAGACGACGCCGAAACCGCAGGTGTAAGCGAAGGTGTTCAGCACGGTCTTCTCGCGCACGCGCGGGCGCAACCAGGCGCGCGTGTCGCGCATGTCGAGGAACAATCCGACGCTCAGGTCGCCGCCGGGTCGGATCAGGTACGTCACGCCCTTCTCGAGAACCGTGATCTTCTCGAGATGCTCACCGTGGACGGGTGCTTCCGGAGCGAGGTGATCGCGGTCGGTGTTGGCTGCGTTGCGGGCCTCGCGCGGGCGGCGCTTGAGGTACACGGAACGGGGCGTCAGGACTTCCGCGATGGTCTCGATCAAGGCGGCCTCGGTCGCAGGCTCGAGTTCGATGTACAGGCTCAGGATCAGCGCGCCATCGAAGAAGTCCAGCGTCAGGCCGGGAATACCGTCCCCATCGGCGTTGACCAGTCGGTACGCGGTGGTTCCAGGATCGTTCTCGAGCGGTGAACGGCGTTCTCGAGCCGCGATCAAACGTCCAGTCAAGGCTTCACGGTCGCGCCTGGATTCCAGGCTCAGGAGCGGATCGATCACGCGAGCAGTTTAGCGGTTGAATTGCGCCCTCGGTGCATCTCGCAGGCGACCAGCTCAAGCGGCGACCTCGCACGCGACCAGCTGAAGCGGCGACCTCGCACGCGACCAGTCCGAGAGATCTCGGGGCTCGATCGAGACCGTACCGGACAAAATGATTCGGCTACAGTTTCAACTTCGAGCGTTCAGAAGGGCCTTTTCATTGACCACGACTCGGCCCGAGCGAAACTTGAAACGCGCACCGACGAATCGTGATTTTAAGAACGCGAAAATCTGGGAATAGACCTGCTGCGAATGCGATCAAACACGTCCCGAGGGAAGGGTAACCACAAGGGTTACCCCTACACGACCCTGTCCTGTGGGGCAGTTGCCCTCGCGTGAAGACGTGCTCGAGACCGACGTTCGCAAGCGGTCTAATGTTCGGCGACCCACAGCCACGACTCAGCCAACGGACGTACATTCGTGATGCACGAGGAGGTCGTCATGGCACTTTCGAGAACCGACACCAAAGCCAAACCCAGCGCACCCCACACCAAACCCAGCCCGAAAACCCGCACCTTTCGCACCAGCATCGACATTCAGCCCGCCGCTCGAGAAAAGCTGATCGCATTGATCAACCAGCAACTCGCGGATTGCTTCGATCTGTACTCGCAGACCAAGCAGGCGCACTGGAACGTCAAGGGTTCGGACTTCATCCAGTTGCACGAACTCTTCGACGATCTGGCCGAAGGCGTGCTGGGATTCGTGGACATGATCGCGGAGCGCGCCACCGCTCTGGGTGGTTACGCCACCGGCACGGCCCGCATGAGCGCCGCCAACTCGAGTCTGCCCGAGTACCCGACCAGCGCCACGCTCGGCAAGGATCACCTGGAAGCGCTCGTCGCGCGCTTCGCGGCCTTCGCCGCCAGCAACCGCAAGTTGATCGACACCTGCGGCGATTTGGGCGACATGGACACGGCGGATTTGTTCACGGAAGTCTCGAGAGAAATTGACAAGAACCTGTGGTTCCTGGAAGCGCACCTGCAACCCTGAAATCCCGGCGCAGATGCCCGAGAACACCGTCCTGGACGGTGTTCTTTCTTTTTGTAAAAACGCGTCCCGGACGGTCTTTGGATACGCTCCCCCCAGCCCGAACGTGCCGGGGCGCAACCGCGCGATCACCACGGTCATTTCGCGGCGTGGCATACTGACCGCGTGCCCGTCCTCCGCATCGAACTCTGCACGGATTTCCTCAGCCCGACCGACCGCGAAGCCATCCTGGACGCGCTCTACCAGGAATTGCTGATCTCGCCCGGCCAGGTTTCATCGGATGGGAATTTTGAGCTGGAACTGGTCGCGTGCGGCGAACCCGACGCGAGCGGCGCGCCGTACATGCGCGTGGACGGCGCGGTTTTCGCTCGGGTCACGCCGCAACGCGCCAGGGATCTGGTGCGGGCGCGACGTAGACGGTAAATCGAATGGCTCAGAAATGTCGATGGTTTACAAAAGATCACAATTTGAACAACGTAAACCACGATGAAATCACGCTCGAGCAGGCTCTCGAGATCGTTCGGAAATACGCGCAACGTCCGTTCAAAGAATCGTCTCCAATATCTGAAAACGAAGTTGCAGATCACTATTTTGGATTTTTTCGTGAAGATGTCCCGGAATCGTGGATGGATATTTGTGTCATAAAAGGAAAGACAGGTACAGAACCAAATTTTCTTAGCATGTACAGCTTTCCCCAAATTTATAAAGCACAATCCTGGCTCCAACGTATTTTTGGCTCAAGAGAAGCAATACATGACGAGACGATCTCAAGCATCGAATCCCTCGAGAAGCGCGTCAAGCAGTTCTTTGAGCTTTCCAGCGATGCCTTTCAGGAGCAAATTCGCTCGGAACTCGAATAAGCGAAGACTCATCTACATCCTGTTTACTCGAGACATGAAGACCGTCTGGGTCACGCTTCTGATCTTCGTCTCGGGCTTGGCGTTCGCGCAGGGCGCAAAAATTGCGGATGCGAGGGCGCTGTACGCCAAGGGCGCGTTTCTCGAGGCGTCGACGATGGCCGCCAGCCTGGACACTGCCGAGGGCTACGCGCTGGCGGCGCGGGCGCTCAGCTGGTACGCGGGCAGCCGCCCGGACGCGGAACAAGAAGATTTGTTCGCGCGCTGCGAGCAATTCGCGCGCAAGGCCATCAAGCTGGATGCCGGGTACGCGAACGGATACTTCGAGTTGGGTGCGGCCATCGGTTCGCTCGGCTCCCGGCGCGGTGCGGCCTGGGCGTTCGCCAACGGGGTCTCGACGCAGGTCAAGGAAAGCTTCCAGAAGGCCATCAGCCTCGATCCCAAGCTGGTCGTGGCGCGCGTGGCCCTGGGTCGCTGGCACGCGGAGATCGTCTCGCACGGCGTGGGTTTCTTGTTCGGCGGCAGCAGCGAGGAAGCCATCAAGCAATTTGAGGAAGCCGTGCGCCTGGAACCGAAATCGATCACGGTGCGCGCCAATTACGCGCGGATGCTGCTGACGTTGGACAAGCAGAAGAACCGGGATGCGGCCCGAGCGCAACTCGAGATCGCGGTGGGCCTGGAAGCCAGAGACGCGCCGGAACGCCTGGAGCTGGACGGCGCGAAACGCCTGCTTGGAAGCCTGGGGCGTTAAATCTCGATTCGAGAACACCGTCCCACACGGCGTTCCCGAGCGCGCGAAAACCGCGTGCTGGTTGTGGAGCCGCCGTCAGGCACGGTTTTCCTGGAATCCTCGAGCCTGCGACAAGGCTCGAGCAGCCATTTCTGATGTGATCCCGGTTGACGCTGGACGCGCATCGTGTGCTAACCTTTTTTGGATGTTCAGATCTTTCGACATGACGACCAGCTAGGCGGCAGGCTCAATGAGCTTGTCGCCTCGACCTGCCCTCACGGGCAGGTTTCATTTTGAGCCAGAGCAGCCCACACGCACATCCCAGACGGAGGAACCAGCATGAAATTAGCGATTGTCGGAGCCAGCGGCGCGGTCGGACACGAACTCTTGCGGGTGCTCGAGAAATCCAGCCTGAAATTCGATTCGCTCAGGTTGTACGCCAGCGCGCGCAGCGCCGGAACGAAACTGGCCTTCAAGGGCAACCAGCTCGAGGTCGAACTGATGCCGGAGGGCGCGATCGACGCGGATGTGATCCTGGCCTCGGCGGGCGGTTCGATCAGCAAATCGCAAGCGCCCGTCTGGGTGGCGGGTGGCAGCGTCGTGATCGACAATTCGAGCGCGTTTCGTTACGACGACAACGTGCCGTTGATCGTGCCTGAAATCAACGGTGACGTGCTGGACGCTCACGATTGGCACGGTGGCGGAATCGTGGCCAACCCGAACTGCACGACCGCCATCGCCGTCATGGCGCTCTGGCCGATCCATCAGGTGTACGGCATCAGGCGGGCCATCCTATCCACCTACCAGGCCACGTCCGGCGCGGGCGCGAAAGGCATGCAGGAACTCGAGCAGCAGACCCGCAACGCGCTGGAAGGCAAGCCCGTCACGCACGATGTTTTCGCGCACAGCATCGTCTTCAACGTGATCCCGCACATCGACACGTTCCAGGACAACGGTTACACCAAAGAAGAGATGAAGGTCGCCTGGGAGACGCGCAAGATCATGCGCGCGCCGAACATTCGGATCTCGTGTACCGCCGTGCGCATCCCGACCATGCGCACGCACTCTGAAGCCATCAGCCTGGACCTCGAGAAGCCCGCGAATCCAGCCGACGTGCGCGCACTGCTCGAGCGCTCCGCAGGTGTGGAAGTGCGGGACGACCCGGCCAACAAGCTCTACCCGATGCCACTGACGGCTTCCGGCAAGTACGACGTGGAGGTCGGACGCATCCGCGCCAGCGAGGTCTTCGATGGCGGCATCGAATTGTTCGTGGCGGGCGATCAGTTGCTCAAGGGCGCCGCGTTGAACGCCGTGCAGATCGCGGAGTACATGCAGGC
>CAXTKV010000203.1:0-9145 GCA_964244895.1 uncultured Deinococcales bacterium | reverse complement strand
GCTCAGCACGTCGGTGGTCGCGTTTTCACCCCAGTGCTGATTTTTCAGGGCGCGCATGCGTTCGTCGTTCGTCAGCACGACACAGACCTCGTTTTGCACGTTGCGGCGGCGCATCAATTCCTGCATTACCGCCCGCAATCTGGGACGCAAGCCGCGCGGCGCGCGCGTTTCAGCGATCAAATCGAGATGCCCTTCCACGCCTTTTAGCCTAACGCGCCAGATGAAAACCAGACGGATGAATGACCCCATTCCCGAACCTGGATTGCATCCTGCCCGCGCGATAGGGAGGACTCGGGGCTTCAGGCTCGAGATTTGAGGAACACCGTCCCAGACAGCGTTTTTAGCCCTCGAGAAAACGTCGTGCGGGACGGTGTTCTCGAGGGCGTCCGAATCGGAGATGGGCGGGATTACCGTCCAGGCGATGGTGCAGGTACGGTCGCCTGACGACCCGGAAGGATCGCTTGCGGCGCGCTCGGTTTGCGCGCACCGTCGGTGCTTTCCAGGCGGTACAGCAGCAAGTTGACCGGCAGGAACGATCCCGAAGCCGGAACGAACTCGATCTCGACGCGCCCGTCGGGTGGCGCGTGCAGGGCGCGGTAAACCATAAACGGCAGGTCGTTGCGGAACAGCACGCCGCTGTCCGGCACGCTCATGTAACCGCCGTTGACGCGGATCGCGCCGCTGTACGGCCCACCGCGCGGCACGAGCGCCCCGACGGTTCCGGTCGCGTTTTCCAGGGTGATTCTGTAGGTCATGCTGTAATTGCCCAGCAAGGTCACGGATCGGTCAGTGATCGCGTCGCGCCCCGCCAGGGCGGGATCGGCCTGGTTGTCACCGATGATCAGACGGCTGGCCGTGCCGGGTGGCAACAAGCTCAGGTCGAGCCGCAAGCGGCGCACCGCGCCGGGAAAGGTGCCGCGCACGTGGTTGGCGTCCGTGTCGAGCACCGGAAGGTTGGACAGCGCCTCGAGCAATTCGTCCGAGGTGAACTGCGAGAGGTTCGGGTTGAAGGTGCCATCTTCCAGAAAGTACGTGCTGACCGTGACCCGCCCGGTCGTCTCGAGGTCGAACTTGACGTTGACGCCCTGACCCTGATCGAGCGGGGCGGACACGTAAAACGGCACGCTCTGCCCCGGCTCGAGCCGCAAGCGTTCCCCACCCGGCGAGGTCAGGAAATCGAGCAGACTGACCTGCCCCAGCAAACCCGCGATCTGCGTACCGGAGGTTTCACCGAAACGCGCGGCGCGCACCTCTGTGGTGGTCGGCTCGAGGTTGCTGATCAGCACCATCACGTGCCCCAGCGTTTGCAAGGGGTTGATGTGGTACGCCACCAACCGGGCCGAACCCTCAATGGTATCCGTGTACAACAGACCCGAACGGTCAGGTTCCTCCGGGGAATCCGAAACCAGAAGCGGGGTTGCATCGTCGATGCGGCTCGGCGTGAAGGCCGGGTAGGTCAAGACATCCGAATCCTGGAACATCTTTCCGGGTGGCGTGAACCTGAGCGCGTAGCCTTTCTGGGAATACATCACGTCCGGCGTGACCCGAACTTGCAGGCTGTACGGCTCACTGGCGCGCCCCTGCGCGTTCGTGGCGACCAACGAAATGGTTTTCACGCCGGGCGTGAAATACGCGTCCTCTCGGCCCGTGTAGCGCAAATACACGATGCTCAGGCCGTCCGGGTCGTAACTGTACTCCACGATCCGCACGGGCTCGCCCAGCCTGTACTCGCGTTTGTCCGTGCCGAAACGCGCCACGGGCAAACGCGCGCCCGCCGCGCGATCCCTGGACGCCGTGACCGCCACGATGCGCTGCACACCGTCAAAAAACACCGTCGCGGACAACGCCACCTCGAGCACTTTCGCACCGATGTACGTGTTGCCATCGATGATCGCGCCCACGTCCGAGAGCGCGACCTGTTTGCCATCCACACGCGCCAGCTTGAGGCTCGGGTACACGTCCAGCTTGCCGAAACGCAAGCCCGTCGGCAAGGCTTCAAGAGGCACATCCATCAACCTCGAGAGTTCCCGCAACGGCAACAGCGCGCGCCCATCGACTGTTTTGAGCGGCAAGGCCGACTGCTGAATTGTGCCGTTGACGAACACCGTCTTTGAATCGAGCGGCCAGATCAACTGCCGCGAGGCCAGCCGGGTCTGCGGGTTCTGCGCGGCGAAGGTAGCGAACAGGGTACTGGAAACCAGACCCGAAACGATCAGTATGGGACGAAGAAAGCGTTTGAAAAACATCGAGAAACAGCATACCAGACGGTTTTCTTCGGGGACGCGCAAATTACCATCGTTCAGCACGACTCATTTTTGTGCGGCAAATCAAAAACACCGTCCAGCACGGAAATTCTGAAGCTCGAAAATGCGCGTCCGGGACGGCACACCGTTCAGATGTCTTCTCGACCCTTGGACGAATCTGGGCGGTGGTCTACATGAGGATGCTCAAGCGACCGGATCAAGGTGATACCGATGCACAAATAACCGCGTCCAGGATGCGGTTACTTGACGCTCAAGGCTTGCCGTTGCGCCTCCGCCAGCGCCTTCGCGGGATCGACGCCGCCCTTCAAGGAGCGCTCGAGCTGATCCTCGAGCGCTCGACGCCAGTCCTGGTACTCGATCAGGTGCGGCGGGTTGTACGCGCGCTCAAACGCGGTGATGGCTTCTTTCATGATGCCGATCGTGGCAAAATCGCCCATCGGTTTGAGGGCGCTGCGGCGCACTGGCACGTAATAGGCTTCCTTGCTAAACCGCGCGATGTTCTCCGGGCGCGTCAGGTACTGCCAGAATTCCATCGCGCCTTTTTGCGCATCCTGCGGGGCGTTCTTGAAGACCACGATCTGCGCTTCGCCCGCCAGGGTCTTGCCGGGCAGCGCGACCGCGCCGATCTCGAAGGCCACCGAGTAGGGTTTGGTCAACGGGTAGGCGCTCGAGGGCACGACCACCATGAAGGCTTTGGTGCGCAAGAAATCCACGATCGCGAAGTTCGATTCGCCGAACGTGCGCGGGATCAACGCGCCCGCCTTGGAGAGGTCGTACAGGAATTGCAGCGTGTCCACCGTGCTTTGACCCATGAAATCCGGTTTGTTGTCCGCCGTCAGGATGTTGCCGCCCCGCGAGGACACCATCGAGCCAAAAATCCAGCCGTCGGTCAGCATGATCGCGCCCTTGGCGGCGCGGCTGGTCAGGGCGCGCGCGGCCTTGTTGAAGTCATCCCAGGTGCGCGGCGGGTTCAATCCTTTGGATCGGAAGGCATCCACGTTGTAGAACACCAGCAGGCTCGAGGACATCCACGGCAGGCCGAGGCGTTGATCCTTGACATCGCCGTACTCCCAGGCGGTCGGGTAGAAATCCTGCACGGTGGTTTTGGGTAGCGCATCCACGTACTCATTCAGCGGCGCGAGCTGCCCGCCGAGCGCCAAGCGCGTGAAAAACGCGTTGTCCACGGTCGCCATCGTCGGCAATCCACCGCCGCGCAGCGCGGCGACCGTCTTGACCTGAAGATCCTGGTAAGAACCCACGTGCTGCGGGCTGACTTCGTATTTGCTCTGCGATTTGTTGTATTCGGTCGCCAGCGCGTTCAGCACCGTTCCGCCCGGCCCGTCACCGAGGTACTGCCAGAAGGTGACTTTGGTGGGGCCAGCCGCCGCCGTGGCGAGCGCCGTGACGGTCACGCCGAGCGCGCACCCGAGCAACATCAGACGAAATCGCGGTGAGATCACGCTCTCACTATAGCCGCGAGTCTTCATTGTTTCCCCGTTCCGGTCACACTCTATGTTGAGCGTTTCTTGAGCCTGATAAACGCCATTCAGTCACGAAATGCGTCCGGGAACACCGTCCAGCACGCAAAATATTGTATCTCGGGGAAACTGTGCTGGACGGTATCTCTTATTTCTGCTCGAGCGCCCCAATCGCGCGCGTCGCCAGTTCCTCGAGTTGCGCGACCTCGGTTCTGACGCGTTTTTCGTCACCTTCGAGTTCGTTCAAGCGGTTCTCCATCCGCTCGAGTTCCTTGACGTAGCGCGCCCGCAACCTGGCCTCGTCGCCATCGCGCCCTAAAGGTGCGAGGTTGCCCTGGATCTGCTTCTGGCGCTCGAAGATTTCCGCACGCTCGCGCTCGATCGCCTCGAGTTGCGCGCCCATCGCGTCCGCCTGACGGTACAAGGCCAGCACGCCCTCTAAACCCTTGAAGGTTTTCTCGTCCAGGAATTTGCCCTTCAGGAACCCTTTCAGGCGTTCCCCATCCAGGTTCCTGACCGTCTCGTACCGGCTGGTGCGTTGCCGCTCGAGGATCGCGAATTCCGTTTTGGCGCCCGCCGCGCACGCGACCTTCCAGCGCGCGTTCGCCACGTCGTGTTCCACGGGTTCAAGCGTGTCGAAAAGTTCCATGTTGTTCATTCTGGGATGCTCCAGGATCACGTCCACGGCGCGTTCCAGGCCGCTGGTCAGTTCATAGAGGGTTTTCAGGATGCTGAATTCCTCGATCAACAAGTACCCCTCGCGCACCGACAGACCCGATAGTCTGGACTCGCGCTCGAAGCTTTCCGCCACGCGCACGCCCAACTCGACCGCGAAGGCCACGATGATTTCCGCACCGGACGGCGCGAAGTCGATCACGGCCTCACCCGCGTAATCCGCGCCTTCCAGCGCTGCACTCTCGAACACCGTCACGGGGCCGCGCTCCAGCGTCAGGCCGGATTCGTTCCTGAAGCGCAGGCTGGCCACCGGGTTTTTCGGGTGCTTGACGCGGTTGTAGAGCAATTCCCGCCGCCCTTCCAGCCGGGTGCTGGCCAGCGGAACCATCGCGGAGCGCCCTCGGGCCACGCTGACCGCATCGCGCACGCGGTACGCGAACAACGCGCCCCGATCCGCGCCGTCCGCCACGGCAGAAATGGATTCCTCGAGCCGCTGTCCGAAGCTCGCGGCCATCGCCGGGGCGGGTGCGGCCATCACCTTCGCCATCTCCCCCCTCGAGCGTCCGCCCGCTGGCGCGGCCATCTCCTGCTCCATGTAATCGAACATCACCGGTGCGCCGACGGTGCGCTCCTCGTCCTCGACCAGCGGGCGTTCCGGCGTGTTCGGCTGGTGTAGCGCGTACCGGAACGACACGGGCATACCCGCCATCAGCGTCAATTGAACGCCCTCCAGATCCTCCTCGAGCGTGTTGTCGAACAAACCCCACGCCTGAAGCAAAATGGAACGCGCATCCGGGCTGCCGTCCTTCTCGTCCGAAATCAAACGGTAACTGACCCGCCAGGCCGGGGCGGGCGCGATGTAACTGACGCTCAGGTCGTGATTCCCCGAGGACAGTTGCAGCACGGCGCTGGCGCGTTCCTCCTGGTCGATGGCCGCCCCGAGCGCGAACACCAGATCGTTGGCTGCCGCGTCGTCCAGCAGACTCACCCGCTCGAGCCGATCCAGCCGCAACGACGATACACGCTTCGATTCCGCATCAAAAACCACCACCAGCCCGCGTTCCAGGTGATCCCGATCCTCGAGTTCCACGCCCACGACCAGCCCTTCCAGGGATTCCGCACCCGCTTCCAGGCGCACCGCCCGACCCTTCAGGGCGTTCAGGAGTTCCGTCAAGCCCCTGCCGTCCGACAAGTCCAGTTTCGGGCGCGCCACGTTCGGGTTGCGATCCTCCGGCGTCTCGAACTCGAGCCCCAGCACGCGCCCCACCTGATCGATCGCCACCAGGCTTTTCAGCACGTCGTCCATGGCGCGGCGCGGAAACTCGAGCCGCAAGGATTCCCCGTCCACCAGCCCGCCGCGCTCGAAAAAACCCAGGCCGTGCTTGTACAAGGTCATGCGCCTGATCGAAAGATTCATGCGCTCAGTTTAGGCGTCACCTGGCGGATTTCACGGTCGAAAACCCGTCCTGGATTGCGAGAACACCGTCCAGCACGCGAATTCGAGAACGCGTCCCAGACGGTGTTCTCGCTCTTGTCCTCCCCTACCGATGCGAGAGATGGAGGGGTTTCACGGCAACCCCTCCGTCATCGGCCAAAACCGGGCCGACGACACCTCCCCTACTTCGCAGGGGAGGACTGAGAGCGAAGGCTCGAGATCGGGGTTTATTTGGGCAGGGAATCCCGGATGAAGGCGCTCAGTTCGATCTTCATTCGCTCGAGGGACGGTTTGTGGACGTACATCATGTGGCCCGCGTCAAAAACGCTGGACGTGATGTTGGCGCGCAGGCGTTCGTCCAGTCCCAGGTGGTTGACCGTCCATTCCGCCGCAAAATAAGGCGTGGCCAGGTCGAAATACCCGCCCATCACCAGGACTTTCAGGTGCGGGTTTTTGGTCATGGCTTGCCGCAGCGTGTCCACCACGGACACGTACTTGTTCTCGAAATCCGAGTACGACCACGCTTGCCAGACCTTGCCGGACAGGATCTCGTAGGGTACGTCCAGCTCGAAGCCCAACTCGGCGCGCACGTAATGGTTCATGGCGGCGGTGTACGGCCCGCTGATGGCGGCCATCGCGGGGTCGTACTCGAAGCGCTCCCCGGCGGCATCCCGATCCATGCCGGTGTACCTCGAGTCCAATCGTCCGACGGTCAGGGCGCGGTCGCGCAGCAGTTCCTTGACGAACCGGAACAGGTCGGGGCGCAAGTTGCAGCGTTCGATGAAATCCCTGGACAAACCCGTCAGTTTTGAAAGCTTCCGCACGATTTGCGTCCGATCCCTGGCAGACAGCGCCGCGCCCAGCAGCAGCGCCCGAGCGTACTCGTTGACCGCGAAGGCTTCTGATTCGGCCAGCAGTTCCAGCAACTCGCCCGCCAGCTTGCCGTGATACCAGGCGGTCGCGGTCAGCGACGGCAGGATCATCACGTAAGGCAGGTCGTTGCCGTGCTCAAAAAGAAGCGTCTGGAAGTCCAGCACGACGCTGACCAGCATGATGCCGTTCAGGTACAGCCCGTGCCGATCCTGAAGGTAACCGGACAATCCCGCCGCGCGGGTCGTGCCGTAACTCTCACCGATCAGGAATTTGGGTGACAACCAGCGGTTGTGGCGCGTGGTGTACAACCGGATGAAATCCCCGACGGATTCGATGTCTCGTTTGAAACCCGCGAAATCTTTGGCCTTCTCGCCTTCCGTGGCGCGGCTGTAGCCCGTACCGACCGGATCGATGAACACCAGATCCGTCTGGTCGAGCAGGGAGAACTCGTTCTCCACGAAATTCGCGGGCGGGGTCGCGTCGAAACCGTCCTCGCCCATGTCCACGCGCTTCGGCCCGAGCACGCCCAGGTGCAACCACACGGAACTCGAGCCGGGGCCGCCGTTGAACGAAAACGTGATCGGGCGCGCGGCGGCGTCCTTGGTGTCGTCGCGCGTGTAGGCCACGAAGAACACGGTGGCTTTGGGTTTCTCGCCCTCGCTCGCGCCGTCCTTCTCGGATTCGGATCGCAAGACCATCGTTCCGGTCGTGACCGTGTACGCGATCTTCTTGCCACCGATGCGCGCCGCGTGCTTGGTGAGGCTAATTTTGTCCTCTGGCGCGGGTTTCGGGGTGGGTGCGGCCTCCGGTTTGGGCTGATCGGTCATGGTTCAGTTTAACGGCTCGGAGGCAAGAGAACCGCGTCCTGAAAGCACTTCCGGTCGGTGTTCCCTCGCGCTGCTCGAGCCTTCCGCTTGCACGAGAACACCGTCCAGCACGGTGTTCTTGATTGCCCAAGAAACACGTGCTGGACAGTGTTCCCGATTTTGTCCTCCCCTGGTTTGGTAGGGGAGGTGGCTCGAGCATCAGCCTCATCGATGCGGATGACGGAAGGGTCGCCACGCGCCACCCCTCCGTCATCCGCCAACACCGGGCGGGCGACACCTCACCTGCGCGCAGGTGAGGACTTTAAAACCGGGACGTTCCACTTCGAGGCTCGGTGCTATCATTTCGGCTTGCAACGGGTCAGCCACGGGCGCAATTTGACCGCTCGCCCGACCTCGAGAAAATCTTAAGGAGACGCACTGTGAGCGCAACACCGCGATTGTTCACCTCGGAATCCGTCACCGAAGGCCACCCGGACAAGCTGGCCGACCGGATCTCCGATTCGATCCTGGATGCTTTCCTGGCCGAAGACCCGAAATCTCGGGTGGCGGCGGAGACGCTCGTGACCAAGGGCCTGGTGTTGGTGGCGGGCGAGGTCACGACCAAAGCCGAGTACGTGGACGTGCGCCAGGTGGCGCGCAAGGCCGTCACGGAGGTCGGGTACACGCAAGTTCACTACGGTTTCGACGCCTCGAGCGTGGCCGTGCTGACCACCATCGACGAGCAATCCCCGGAGATCGCCAGCGGCGTCAACCAGTCCTGGGAGTGGCGTCAGGGCGACCGCGACCCCCTGAGTTTGCGCGGCGCGGGCGATCAGGGCTTGATGTTCGGTTACGCCACCGATGAAACCCCGGAGTTGATGCCGATGCCGCTCAGCTTCGCGCACGCCATCACGCGCAAGCTGGCGGAGCTTCGCAAATCGAACGCCCTGGAATACTTGCGACCGGACGGCAAGGCGCAGGTCACGCTGGAATACGTGGATGGCAGACCCAGCAGGCTCGAGACGGTCGTGATCAGCACGCAGCACGCCGAGGATGTCGCGCAGGACAAAATTCGGGATGACCTGATCCGGCACGTGATCATGCCGCTCGTACCGGATGGCGTTTCATCCGAAGGTGTGCACGTCTACATCAACCCGTCGGGGTCTTTTAGCTTCGGCGGGCCGGGCGCGGACACGGGTTTGACGGGCCGCAAGATCATCGTGGACACTTACGGCGGCGCGATCCCGCACGGCGGCGGCGCGTTTTCGGGCAAGGACCCGACCAAGGTGGATCGTTCGGCGGCCTATTACGCGCGTTACATGGCCAAAAACATCGTGGCGGCGGGCCTGGCGCGGCGCGCGATGGTCGAGGTCGCGTACGCCATCGGCAAGGCCAGACCGGTCAGTTTGCGCGTCGAGACTTTCGGCACGGGAACCGTCAGCGACGAGGTTCTGGCCGCGCGCGTGCTGGAACACTTCGATCCCCGACCGCTGGCGATCATCGAGGAATTGCAGCTCGAGCGCCCGATATACACGGCGACCAGTTCCTATGGGCACTTCAGACGCCCGGAATTCCCGTGGGAGAACACGGAAAAAGCCGCCAAGCTGGCGTAGC
>CAXTKV010000202.1:0-9245 GCA_964244895.1 uncultured Deinococcales bacterium | reverse complement strand
GGGCGCACCGTTGAGTCGGCGACTAACTCGTGTCTGGCGATCATTCCGTACAGTGTGCCGTCGAGCAATGCGGTCGAGCAATCGGTCAATATTAGAACGTGCTGCCGTAGAACAGATAATGGCAGAGCGGTGCGATCATTGAGGAACGTCAAAGCCTTTTCCTTGATCTTGGGATCAGCATCGACACCGTAGAATGGGCCAAAGCTCTGGGCATGTTGCAGCAGCGCGTCGGGTAAATCGCGCTCAGTAATGACCCGTAAGGGCTGGCTCATCTGCTCGAGAAGGGTTGCTCGAGCCTCCCATCCCGGAACGTCTGCTCGAAGAAGTCCAGCTAACAGTTCTTCTGGCTTGCATTCCAATGAAAGGGTTCGACCGTCGGAGAGCGTGACCAGGACATCGGGTGTGTATTCATGCTTGGTTCCGTCTGGGGCGTAGACGGCGACCGTCTCAGCCCGACGGGCTGAGACGACGGCAGCATCCATATCTAAGATCCTCAGCAGCTTTTCCTCGATGGTACTGTCGGTTGGGATCTGGGTTCCGAGACGAGTCATTAAAACGTTGTCTTTGCGACCGGGGAATGAATATCCTTGCACCATTATTTATCGCCTCCATTGGGCAACGCCGTGAAACAAGCCGGAGACCGATTCGGCTTGGTGAGACGAAATCTGTTTTGGTAAATGCACGCTACATCAATGTCTTGGCTAACGCTATCAAGAGGTCAACTGATGTCATGGCAAACGAAAGTTTTAGTGAACTTATGACATGGTGAACGATGCTGCTGCCAGGCGAAACGAAAAAATATGATTGTTTCCCCATTATTCGATGACAAAATGATTGAAAAGCCACACATCGCTCCAGAACGAGCCCAACCCGATGAGTTCTCGAGGCTCCGTTCGATCAGCTTCGAGAAACGCCCGCCGCTTTCGCAGCATTCAAAAAACACCGTCCAGCACGCGTATCCAGGAGTGCGTGCCAGACGGTGTTCTGGTTTGTTCAACGCTCGCATTCACGGTTTTTGCCTTACGGGTGCGTCTCGAGCGCAATCGGGTTCCCGACCTCTCCGAACGGATGGGTCGCTGGTTGACCAGCCTGCGTTAGGCTGACGGGGAAGCTCAGGAGGTGTCCGCCATGAGTCATTCTTGCGTGATCCACCCGGAACTCAAGGCTCCGCTCTCTCACGCCCTGGATGCGGGCAAGTACAGCCGGATGTTCCCCGACCTGCCCGCGCTCGCCCAGGGTGACGCGCTCTCGAGCGCTCTGGGGCGGCGCGGTGCGGCGCTGGATGCGGGCAACGAACCCCCGTCGGATAACCCGCGCATTCCCGCCGGGTTCGCGTTCCTGGGACAGTTCGTGGCGCACGACATCACGCGCGATATTTCGCTGTTGCAGCACCACGCCAGCCTGGGCGAGTTGCGCAACTTTCGCGCGCCGCGCCTCGATCTCGAGAGCGTCTACGGGCCGGGGCCGAGCAACGCGCCCTACCTCTACGACCGCGACGACCCGGACAAATTCCTGCTGGGCGTCAACGACGCGGGCCGCCCGGACGACGTGCCGCGCAACGCGCAGGGCATCGCGCTGATCGCCGATCCTCGAGACGACACGCACGCGATCGCCGCGCAGTTGCACCTGGTCTTCATGAAGTTCCACAACGCCATCGTGGATCGTTTGCGCTCGCGCGGGATGCCGCCCACGGCGGTCTTCGAGGAGGCCCAGCGCACGGCGCGCTGGCATTACCAGTGGGTGATCGTGCAGGAATTCCTGGACTTGTCGGTCGGCGGTGATCTGCTGGACGAGATCCTGCGCGACGGGCCGCGCTTTTTCTCGGTCGAGGGCGGCGTGTCCATCCCGGTCGAGTTCGCGGACGCCGCCTACCGTTTCGGCCACCCGCAAATCAGACCCGCGTACCGCATGAACGCGCAGTCGGGATCGCACCCGATGTTCCCCGACCTGGCGGGCTTCCGGCCCGTCCCGGCGGCTTTGGCGGTGGACTGGGCGCTGTTCTTTGAGTTGGACGGACGGGGCGCACCGCAACCGAGCAAACGCATCGAACCTCGCCTGGCCGGGCCGCTGATGCGCCTGCCCGAGGCGATGATCGGTCAGGTCGAGCGCGAGGAGGAAGCCTCCCTGGCCTACCGCGACCTCGAGCGCGGGCGCGATTGCGACCTGCCCTCCGGCGAGGCCATCGCGGCGTTCATGGGTCTCGAGCCGCTCTCGAGAAGCGAGGTCGGCCTGGAATCTCACGGCTGGTCGAACGAGACGCCCCTCTGGTATTACATCCTGCGCGAGGCCGAATTGCGCCACGGCGGGGAACGCCTGGGCGCGGTCGGCGGTCGGATCGTGGCGGAAGTGCTGCTGGGCCTGCTGGTGGCCGATCCGGGTTCTTACCTGGGCGCAAAACCCGACTGGACGCCCGTGCTGCCCTCCCGGCAACCCGGCGAGTTCCGCATGGCCGACCTGCTGGTCTTCGCCGGAGCCGCGTAGCCAGCCGCTCCACAGGAGGACACCGCATGGACGTACCAGACCCGCGCGCCAACGTTTACACCAACGCCGTCACCGGAGCCACCCCCAACCCCGTCATTCTTGACCCGGACGCGATTGATGAGCAGTTTGCAAACGGTGCCAACCGCGTCCTCGAGAACGCGGTCGAACTGATCCGCGCGCTGATCGGTGCGCACCAGTCGGCAGCCGCCATCGTGGTGCAGAACGACTGGAAGAGCATCCGCAAGTTCTTTTCCTTGTCGGATAAGTACGCGCCCTGGGCCGATTACCGCACGCCCGCCACCGGCTACGGCACGCACGGCTGGTTGCTGCGCCAGACGCGTCCGGTTCGGTTCACTCAGGCGCAACTCGAGGCGCACCCGGAATGGAAGAATTTCGGCGACGAATCCGGCAAGCACCCGCCGATGCGCGGCTGGCTGGCCGCTCCGATCCTGGACACGAAAGACCCGAACCTCGTCTGGGGCATGCTGCAAGTCTCCGACAGGTACGAAGGCGAATTCACCGAGCAAGACGAGGCCAACCTGGTCAGTTTCGCGCGGCTCGTCTCAGAGGCGCTCGGAGCGCTCTGGGACGTGCGGAATCTCGAGAAAGACCAGAAAGGATCACGATGAAACCGCCCTGTTCGCACCTCGATCAGATCAAAGAAGTCAGCCCGAGCGCCCACGGCTGCGAGGAATGCCTGAAGATGGGCGACAGCTGGGTTCACCTGCGCATCTGCCTGATCTGCGGGCACGTGGGGTGCTGCGATTCCTCGAAGAATACGCACGCCACCAAACACGCCCACGCCACGGATCACCCCCTGGTGCAGACCATGGAACCCGGCGAGGACTGGCTGTACTGCTACGCCGACGACGCGATGCTCGAGCCCGGAAGCGGCCCGTTGTGGGCTGGAAGCTGGCGAAAACCATGAACCCCGGCGCGAATGCTCGCGTGATGGATCTGGGCTCTCGGGAAGACCGTCCCAGACGATGTTCTCGAGATGCTTTTTTTGCGTCCAGGACGGCGTTGACGTGTCGGCAGGCGAAGAAAAGACCGTTCGTCCCTGACTTCTGATCCCTGGCACGTGACCGAGATCGTCCCACTTGCGAACTTTTCCGCCTTGCAGTACACTGCCCAGGTTTCTTACCCGGCTCAAGCCGGGCTGTCGGTTGCCCCCGCGCTCGAAGGTGTGACACCTCGAGCGACCGCGAAGGGGGCGCTCACTCACGAAGGCCCACCGTGACGAGCGCAACAGAGGGGCAACTCGAGCGCAGAACATGAAATCGTGAAGGAGTGATGGATGCCAACCGTTCAGCAGTTGCTTCGTAAGGGTCGCCGCGTGCTGGCCCGCAAATCCAAGGTTCCGGCCCTCAAGGGCTCGCCGCAGCGTCGCGGCGTCTGCACGGTCGTCAAGACGACCACGCCCAAAAAGCCGAACTCGGCCTTGCGCAAGATCGCGCGCGTTCGCCTGTCCTCGGGCTTCGAGGTCACGGCCTACATCCCCGGAGAGGGCCACAACCTCCAGGAGCACAGCGTCGTGCTGATTCGCGGCGGACGCGTCAAGGACTTGCCGGGCGTGCGTTACCACATCGTTCGGGGATCGCTCGACACCCAGGGTGTGAAGGATCGCAACAAGAGCCGCAGCAAGTACGGCACCAAGAAAGCCAAGGCGGGCGCGAAAGCCCCGGCGAAGAAGTGAGATCCGACATCTTGGACGCTCCTGTCCAGGTGTTTCAGGAGGTACTGTAATGTCTCGTCGTCGAGCCTCTGAAGTTCGCCAATTGCCACCGGATCTCGTGTACAACGATGTCGTGGTGAGCGCGCTGATCAACCGCATCATGGTTGACGGCAAGAAGAATCTCGCCGCCAAGGTCTTCTACGGCGCGTGCCGATTGATCCAGGAACGCACCGGCCAGGAACCCTTGAAGGTCTTCAAGACCGCCTACGACAACATCAAGCCGCGCGTCGAGGTTCGTTCGCGCCGCGTTGGTGGATCAACCTACCAGGTTCCGGTCGAAGTTTCCGCCCGCCGTCAGCAGTCGGTCGCGTTGCGCTGGTTGGTCGGCGCCGCCGAAAGCCGCCCGGAACGCACCGCCATCGAGCGCATCGCGGGCGAGATCCAGGACGCATCGCAGGGTCGCGGTGGCGCGATCAAGAAGAAGGACGATGTCGAACGTATGGCCGAAGCCAACCGTGCTTACGCGCACTACCGCTGGTAATTGAGTTCGATTAAGATTCTCGAGACCGCCAGCGCTCAACGGAACGCTCGCGGTCTTTTTACGCAAAATCGGCTCACCTCGAGTTGCTCGAGGACGCAAATCCCGGAACGCAGCATGACAACGGACGCTGGATGGGACGCACCGCACAAAATTTGCGGTAAAGGCTGGGCGGAGGTGAACGACATGAATCAGGTCGAAACGGCAGAAGATTTACGAATCGCTGCCGTTCCACACGAGGCGGGCGTTCATTGCGCCCAATCAGTTCGCGCCCAATCAGTTCAAGCACACAACGAGAATTCGAATCTCGAGAGGAAGTCTTTATGGTGAAGGATCGTCTTGACATCAGCAACTACCTGAACATCACGCGCAACATCGGCATCGCGGCGCACATCGACGCGGGCAAGACCACCACCACCGAGCGCATCCTGTACTACACCGGTCGCGTCCACAAGATCGGCGAGGTTCACGAGGGCGCAGCCACGATGGACTGGATGGAGCAGGAGCGCGAGCGCGGCATCACCATCACCGCCGCCGCCACCACCGCCGTCTGGAAGAAGGACGACATCGACTGGACGATCAACATCATCGACACGCCCGGACACGTGGACTTCACCATCGAAGTCGAACGTTCCATGCGCGTGCTCGACGGTGCAGTCGCCGTGTTCGACGCGAGCCAAGGTGTAGAGCCGCAGTCCGAAACCGTCTGGCGTCAAGCCGATAAGTACCGCGTGCCGCGCATCGCGTTCTCGAACAAGATGGACAAGACCGGCGCGGACTTCAACCTGGTCGTCAACGACATCAAGGAGCGCCTGGGTGCGAAACCCGCGCCCGTGCAATTGCCGATGGGCGCAGAGGATGCCTTCAAGGGCATCATCGACGTGATCCGCATGCAGGCGCACTTCTTCACCAACGACCTGGGCACGGACATCCGCATCGAGGAGGTGCCCGCCGAGTACGTCGAGAGGGCCAAGCAGATGCGCCAGGACCTGATCGAGGTCGCCGCCGACGCCGACGAGGGCGTGATGATGAAGTACCTCGAAGGTGAAGAGGTCAGCAACCAGGAACTGGTCGCCGCACTGCGCGAAGGCACCGTCAAACAGATCCTCTTCCCGGTCTTCTGCGGCAGCGCCCTCAAGAACAAGGGCGTGCAACTTCTGCTGGACGGTGTGATCGATTACCTGCCCAGCCCGATCGAGATTCCCGCCATGAAGGGCAAGGACGAGGACGGCGAGGAAGTCGAACGCCCCGCCGACCCGAAAGGCCCGCTGGCCGCGCTCGCGTTCAAGATCATGACCGACCCCTACGTCGGACGATTGACCTTCGTTCGGATTTACTCGGGCACGCTCCTGAGCGGCAGCTACGTCTACAACTCGAGCAAAGGCAAAAAAGAGCGCGTCGGACGCCTGCTGAAGATGCACGCCAACCACCGCGAAGAAGTCCCGGAATTGCGCGCCGGTGACCTCGGCGCGGTCGTCGGCATCCGCGACGCGGGCACGGGCGACACGCTGATCGGCGACAACGACCCGGTCGTGGTGCTCGAATCGATCGAAGTGCCCGATCCCGTGATCTCGTTGTCGGTGGAACCCAAGACCAAAGCCGACCAGGACAAGCTCGGCATCGGCCTCAGCAAGCTCGCCGAAGAAGACCCGACCTTCCGCGTCCAGACCGACCCGGAATCCGGTCAGACGATCATCTCCGGCATGGGCGAATTGCACCTCGAGATCCTGGTGGACCGTCTCCGCCGCGAGTTCAAGGTCGAAAGCACCGTCGGCGCGCCCCAAGTCGCGTACCGCGAGACGATCACCCGCAAAGTCGATGTCGAAGGCAAGTTCGTTCGTCAATCCGGCGGTCGTGGTCAGTACGGCCACGTCAAGATCACGGCTGAACCCCTCGAGCGCGGCGGTGGCTTCGTGTTCGAGAACGGCGTCGTCGGCGGCGAAGTCCCCAAGGAATTCATCAACCCCGCCCAGAAGGGCATGGAAGAATCCCTGACCGCTGGCCCGCTGATCGGCTTCCCGGTGGTCGACCTGAAAGTCACCATGACCGGCGGCAGCTACCACGAGGTGGATTCTTCTGAAATGGCCTTCAAGATCGCGGGCAGCATGGCGATCAAGGAAGCCGTCCAGAAGGGCGCTCCCGCCATCCTCGAACCGATCATGCGCGTCGAAGTCCTCACCCCTGAAGACTTCATGGGTTCCGTCATCGGCGACCTGAACGCCCGTCGCGGCCAGATTCAGGGCATGGAAGATCGCGGGAACGCCAAGCTGATCAAATCCACCGTGCCGCTGGCCAGCATGTTCGGGTACGCCACCGACATGCGCAGCATGACCCAGGGTCGCGCGTCGTACAGCATGTTCTTCGATCACTACAGCGAAGTGCCCAGGAACATCATGGAAGGTCTGATCAAGAAGAAGTAAGGTTCAAGACGTTGGAAACGCCCTCGAGATGTCATGTCTCGAGGGCGTTTTTTGTTGTGAACTTGTGAGAACCCGAGTCCACGAGAACACCGTCCTGGACGCGTTTTTCGAGAATGCAAAATCTGCGTGCTGGACGGTGTTCCTCGAGCGGAACCTCGTCTAGCTCGGCTCGAGGACGAGCATCATGTGATCCTCCGCCACGTATTCATCCCCGATCTTGAGCGCCCTGGGTTCGTGCCCGAAGGCGACGAAGCCCAGGCTGGCGTACAGGGTTCGCGCGGCGTGTTGCGTGTTTGAAACGGAGATCAGCACCTGCTCGAGTCCCGGACTTGAACGCGCTCGCTCGAGCAGCCTGGTCAAGAGCACCCTCGAGATGCCGCGCCCTCGGGCGGGTTTCGTGACGTACACGGCGTAAATATCGGCCTTGTGCCGCTCCTTCTCGTTGGATCGTTGCACCAGGCTGGCCATGCCGATGAGCGCGCCGTCCAGAAACGCGCCCAGCGTGATCGCATCCGGCGAGGTGAACCTGGCGCGGATCGACTCGAGCGTTTCATTGCGGTATTCGTTCACGGATCGCCCGAAGGCGAAGGGTTCGCGTTCCAGCGCCTCGAGCCGCAACGCGCGGTAGGGTTCGGCATCGTCGGCGCTCAGAACGCGAAATTCGGCGCTCACGCGCGGATCAACCCGGCCAGTCGCCGCACGCCCTCGTCGATTTCGGCGGGTTCGAGCGCGCAGAAGGGCAGGCGCAGGAACTGGTTGCCGTCGCTCGGGTCGGGAAAGAATCCGCGTCCGTCCGTCAAGGCCAGCCCGGCTTCCGGCGCGCGCTCGAGCAGGCTGGTCACGGTGACGCCTTCGGGGAGCGTCACGGACAGGAAGAACCCGCCTTCTGGACGCGTGAATTCTGTGCCCGGAAGCTGCGCCTCGAGCGCCCGGATCATCGCGTCCAAGCGCGGCGCGTACAGGTTTCGTAGGGCTTCGAGCTGCGGTTCCAGATGCCCGCGCGCCAGGAATTCCGCGACGATCGCCTGCCCGATGAAGGCGGCGGAAATGTACGTGTCGTTCGCGGCTTTCGCGAGTTTGACCATCACGCCCGCGTCCCCGACCAGCGTGCCGACGCGCACGCCGGGGCTGATCTGCTTGGTGTACGACGACATCTGCATCACCCGCGCGGGGTTCAGGTCAAAGAGGCTCGGGACGCCCGCGCCGCGATAGCGCAGTGGGCGGTACGGCGCGTCCTCCAGGACGAAAAACCCGTGCTGCTCGGAGAGTTCCAGCACGCGATGGCGTTTCTCGAGGCTCATGACGGAACCGGACGGGTTCTGGAAATCCGCGATCAGGTACGCGAGTTTGGGCTGATGCTCATTCACGGCGCGCTCGAAATCTTCGAGATTCACGCCGTCCGATTCGAGCTTGACGCCGACCGGGTTCAACCCGTGCCGCAGCAGCAGCGTCAGCGTCCGATCGTAGGTCGGGGATTCGACCAGCACGGCGTCCCCGGCCTTCAGCCAGGCCAGCCCGATCAGTTCGATGAAGCCCAGCGAACCGTTCCCCACCATGACATTCTCGAGCTTCGCGCCGTATTTTTTGGCGATGATCTCGCGCAAGGGGTTGAAGCCGTAACCCGTGCCGTACTTCATGGTTTCTATGGCGTGCGGGCCGTGCAGGACGGCGCTGGCGCATTCCGCGACCAGGTCTAACGGGTAGGATTCGTCGGCTGGAATGCCACGGGTGAAGTTGATCGGATTCATGGTTCCCTTTCGTGGAAGACCGTCCGGGACGGTGTTTTTTGATCTCGAGAATTCACGTGCTGGACGGTGTGCCTGAAATTCGCAGCTCGAGCTTGCCGATCCGATCCTCGAGATTTCGTTTGACGTCCGGCCATTCCGTGTCCAGCACGCTGAACATCGCGCTGTTGCGCTGATACCCGTCCGGGCGGCGCTGGTATTTTCGCAGCACGCCCTCGCGCACCGCGCCCAGCTTCAGCATCGCGGCCTTGGATCGCGCGTTGCGGTCGTCTACCTTAAACTGCACGCGCGAAGCGCTCAGCACCTCGAAGGCGCGGGTCATCAGCAGGAGCTTGCCTTCCGGGTTGGCCGCGCCGCCCCAGAAGGCGGGCATCAGCATCGTGCCG
>CAXTKV010000201.1:0-9248 GCA_964244895.1 uncultured Deinococcales bacterium | reverse complement strand
CTACCTGGCGCGCGAATGGGTGCGCGCCGGCCACCGCGTGCAGATGCTGGCCGCCGACTTCTCGCACGTGCGCGCGCAGCAGTACCGACGCCACCTGACGCGGCAGTTCCTGAAGGCGCTCGAGACGGTCGATGCGATCCTCTCCCCCACCGCGCCGTGGGTCGCGCCGAAAGAGGACCCGGTCTTCGCCGCCGATGGCGACGGGGCGGCGGAGGCGCGGCGCACCGGGCCGTACAACCTGACGGGCTTGCCCGCGCTGAGCGTCAATTGCGGATTCGGCGCGCACGGCCTGCCCATCGGCGTGCAGATCGCGGTTCATCCGCACGAGGACGGTCTGGCGCTCGCGATCGGCTCGGCGCTCGAGGCGCTGATGCCCGAAGCCCGAGGCGTACCCGCGATGGCTCGAGGTTAATGGCCTAAAGACCGTGCTGGTCAGCATCTGGGGTATCACCGAAACACCGTGCAGGACGGAGTTCGCATCGCGGAGGTAGACATGGAAATCCGATTCGACGACAAGACCGTGATCGTGACGGGCGCAGCCCACGGCTTCGGGCGGGCCATCGCTCACGCCTTCTCGAGATTGGGCGCGAGGGTTCACGCCTGGGACTTGATCGCGGCGGAACTCGAGCAGACCAGAACGAGCGCCGAAGGTCACTGCGAGGTTCGCGCCGTGGACGTGACCGATCCCGACGCCGTCCAGGAAGCCGCGCGTGCGGCGGGTCGCGTGGACATCCTGGTCAACAACGCGGGCGGCGTGCTCGGGCAGGTCGGCAAGCCGCTCGAGACGGTCAGCCCGAAGGAGTGGAACGATATCGTGGCCGTCAACATGAGCGCCGCGTTTTACGCGGCGCAGGCGGTCGCGCCCGGCATGAAAGCGGCACGTTGGGGTCGGATCGTCAACATTTCTTCCGGCGCGGGATTGGGCCCGAGCCTGACCGGGATTCAGGCTTACGCCTCGGCCAAGGCTGGACTGGTCAACCTGACGCGCCAGCTCTGCCACGAGCTGGGGCCGTGGAACGTCACGGTCAACTGCATCGCGCCGGGCTTCGTACGCTCCAACCCGACCACCGAAAAGCAGTGGCAATCTTACGGCGAGGACGGCCAGCGGCAGTTGCTCGAGCGGATCGCGATGCAGCGCCTGGGGTCGGCGGATGACATCGCGAACGGCGTGCTGTTCTTCGCGTCCGACCTGGCGAACTGGGTCAGCGGTCAGGTCTTGAGCGTGGACGGCGGCAAATGATGCGGCTCGAGTTTCAACGACACCGTCCAGCGCACGTTTTTGAGTATGCGTGCCAGACGGCGTTCTCGAGCACCCCGCATTCGAGTGTTTCCGTAAGGGCGCGATTTATCGCGCCCTCACAACGATTCCCACCCTTCGAGCCGAGGTTCTCGTGAGCGCCCTCGAGCCCGTCCTGGCGCACCTCGAGACGAACTTCGAGGCGCACCTGAGCGACCTGATCGCGTTCGCGCGCATTCCCAGCGTCAGCACCGACCCGGCCTTCAAACCCGACGTGGCTCGAGCCGCGCAATGGGTGGCCGACCGGCTGGCGCGGGCGGGCGTGCCGCAGGTCGAAATTCTGGAGACGCCCGGCCATCCCGTCGTGTACGCCGAATGGATTGCGCATCCCGACCGACCGACGATCCTGATTTACGGGCATTACGACGTGCAACCTCCCGATCCGGTCGGCCAATGGATTTCAGCGCCGTTCGAGCCCGAGGTGCGCGACCAGGACGGCGAATCGCACCTGTACGCGCGCGGCGTCTCGGACGACAAGGGGCCGATGCTGATCCCGATCCTGGTCACAGAGGCGTTCAGCGCGGTGTCAGGCGCGCCACCCGTCAACCTGAAGTTCTTGCTCGAGGGGGAGGAGGAAGTCGGTAGCAAGCACCTGGAGGATGTCGTGAAGGCGCAGGCCGCGCGCCTGAGGGCGGATTTCGTTCTGTCCGCCGATGGCGCGATGTGGCGCGCGGGCGTGTCGTCGCTCAACATTTCCAGCCGGGGCATGGCGGGGCTCGAGTTGACGCTGACCGGGCCGGGCAAGGACTTGCACTCGGGCCGTCACGGTGGCGGGATCATGAATCCGTTGAGCGCGATGGCGCGGCTGGTCGCCAGCCTGCACGAACAGAACGGTCGCGTGGCCGTGGATGGATTTTACGAGACGGTGCGCGACCTGACGAACCTTGAGCGCGAGGCCATCCGCGCGATTGCTTTCGATGACGGCGCGTACCTGGAGAGCATTCAAGCGCCCGCGACCTTCGGGGAACCCGGTTTTTCCACGCTCGAGCGGCAGTGGACGCGCCCGACGCTGGAATTGAACGGCATGTGGGGCGGCTACACGGGGCCGGGCGGCAAGACGGTGATTCCGTCTGAGGCGCACGCCAAGATCACCTGCCGCCTGGTACCGGATCAGCACCCGGACGAGGTGCTGGCGCTGGTGGTCAAGCACCTTCAAGCGCACTGTCCGCCCGGTGTCAGCCTCGAGATCGCCGCGGACAAGAAGGGCGCGTTCCCCTACGCCATTCCCACGGATCACGTCGGGCTCGAGGTCGCGCGGCGGGTACTGACGGTGGTGGACGGGCGAGATCCGATCGAGGCGCGCATGGGTGGCACGCTGCCGATCGCGGACACCTTCAAGCGGTTGCTGGGGCTCGAGATCGTGTTCTTTTCGTTCTCGACGGGCGACGAGGATTTTCACGCACCGAACGAATTTTTTCGTCTGGAACGGTTCAAAAAGGGGCTCGAGGCCTGGGCGCGGTACTGGCAGATTCTGGGAGGGAAGGCGTGAGCGCATATCAGGAATTCGCGGAGTACCTGGCGGGCGTGAACGACATCCTGAACGCCATGAACGCCCTCAACTGGGATGCGCGCACGCAGATGCCCGTCGGCGGCAACGGCTCGCGCGGGCACCAGCTTGCCACCCTCTCGGGCATCGCGCAGGAACGCCTGGTTTCGGATCGGTTGCTCGGCCTGCTCGAGCGGGCTGAACGCGAGTGCGCAGCCTTCCTGGAAGATTCCATCGAGCGCCGCAGCTTGCGGGCCGTGCGCGAGGCCAGCGAACTCTTCAGGCGCACGCCGGAGCGCCTGACGAAAGACCTGGCGCAACTCCGCGCGGAAGCCCATCAACGCTGGGGCGAGGCCAGGGCGAAAAGTGATTTCTCGATCTTCGCCCCGTCGCTCGAGCGCATGGTCGGGCTGCAACGAGAACTCGCGCAGGTGATCGGCTTCGCGGAGCACCCTTACGACGCGCTGGTCGGGTTGTACGAGCCCGGCATGACCCGCGCGCGGCTGGCGGGCCTGTTCGCGGAACTTCGGGCGGGCACGCTGCCGTTGCTGGATCGGATCGAGGCGGCACCCGCTCCCAGGGACGATTTCTTGCGCCGCGATTACCCGGTCGAGTCCCAGCGCGCCTTCGCGCTCGAGGTTTCAACCGCCTTCGGGTACGACCTGGAACGCGGTCGGCTGGACGTGTCGTTGCACCCATTCGAGGTGTCGTTCACCCGCGATGACGTGCGCATCACCACGCGCTACCTGAAAAACTTTTTGCCATCGTGCCTGTTCGGCGTGCTGCACGAAACGGGCCACGCGCTCTACGAGCAGGGTGTCTCGCCGGAGTTGACGCGCGGCGCGTTGACCAGCGACCTGCCCGGCCTGTACGCGGTCGGCGGCGCGAGCTTCGGCACGCACGAATCGCAATCCAGGCTCTGGGAGAACCAGGTCGGGCGTTCGCTGGCGTTCTGGAAGCTGTGGTACCCGCGCTTGCAGGCGTTCTTCCCCCACCAGCTCGAGGACGTGGATCTGGAAAGCTTCCACCGCGCCATCAACCGCGTCTCGCCCAGCCCGATCCGGGTCGAGGCCGACGAGGTCACGTACAACCTGCACATCATGCTGCGCGTCGAACTCGAGGCGGGACTGATTGACGGCTCCGTCGCGGTCGAGGAGTTGCCGCAAGCCTGGAACGCCCTGATGGAACGCGACCTGCGCTTGACCCCGCCGGATGACGCGCGCGGCGTCTTGCAGGACATCCACTGGTCGAGCGGTTACTTCGGTTCGTTCCCGACGTACACCATCGGCAACGTCATGGCGTCGCAGTTCTTGCAGGCCGCGCACGCGCAACGGCCCGATCTCGAGGGCGCGCTCGGGCGCGGAGCGTACGCGCCGCTGCTGGGCTGGCTGACGGACAACATCTACCGTCACGGTCGGCGTTTCGCACCGCACGAGTTGCTGGAGCGCGCCACCGGGCGGGGGCTGGATGTCGCGCCGTACCTCGCGTATTTGAACGCGAAGTTTGGCGGGCTCTACGGCCTCGAGAGCGCCTAAAAGATCGGGTATTTCTCGAGGAAGACCGTCCAGCACGCGAAAAATTGATCCAGAGGAAGACCGTCCTGGACGGTCTTCCTCTTTGAGCGCCGCCGAGTCTAGAGGTACGATGCCAGCGACACCGAACGGATCGGCGCACCGTTCAATTTTCCGCACGAGCGCGAATCGCAACTCTCTGGAATCCGAAAGTTCGAGATGCCAACTCCACCACGCGTCATCACGGTCACGCTCAATCCGGCCATCGACATGAAAATGATCTTCCAGGAACCGCGTCTGGACGCGCTCAACCGCGCCAGCAGCGTTCAGCTCGAGCCGAGCGGCAAGGGCGTCAACGTCAGCCGCGCACTGCACGCTCAGGGCATTCTGGCCACCACCATCGTGCCGCTCGGCGGCCCGTTCGGGTTGATGCTCGAGGGCGCGCTCAGGGCTGCTCAGCTACCGTTCCTGAGCGTGCCCATTGCCGGGGAATCGCGTTGCAACGTCAAGGTGATCGATGCCATCACGGGTGCATCGACCGAGTTCAACGCGCCCGGCCCGGATCTCGAGGCCGACGAGATTCTGGCCCTGAGGCGCGCGCTGATCGATTCGATCCAATTGGGCGATCTGGTGGTGTTCTCGGGAAGTCTGCCCGGCAACCTGGGTTCAGGCATCTACGCCGAATTGATCGCGGAAGTTCAGGCGCGCGGCGCGAGGGCCATCCTCGACGCGGATCGCGCCGCGCTGCGCGAGGGACTGGCGGCGAAACCGTTCCTGGTCAAACCCAATCGCGCTGAAGCCGAAGAATTGCTCTCGATCAAGATCGACACGGTCGATCGCGCCCTCGAGGCGGTGCGGATCGTTCAGTCGCGCGGCGTTGGGCACGTCGTGCTCTCGCTGGGTGCGCAGGGCGCGATCTTCGCGTCTGCGTCCGAAACGTGCCAGGTCGTGCCGCCGACGGTACGACCGCGCAGCACGGTCGGCAGCGGCGACGCGCTCCTGAGCGGCGCGATCGTCGGACTGGTGCGCGGCTGGTCGTGGACTGAAAGCGCGCGTTTCGCGACCGCCCTGGCCGTGGCGCGCACGCAGCTCGATGGTGTCGGATTTCCGAATCAGGCCGAAGTGCGGCATCACCTCGAGGGCGTTCAGGTGATTCCGCTCCAGTAAGATCAAATCCGTTTTGATTTGATCAAAGTACAGATCAAATCAAAACCGCGCTGTGGCGCGTAGGATGCGAATGAAATCGTCTGGAACTGAAGCGGCGAAGCCGCGCAAGTGAAAGACGATTTCATATAAGCCATCCGCGGGTTCGGGTTCCTCGACCGTGAGGCGAGCCCTGGAGCGAGGCTCGAGTTAGGGAATAGATTCGCCCAGGAAATCAGAACGATCGAGCGCCTTCAGACGAGGCTCGCGCCCGTCTTTTCTCGCACTTCGGTTTCCGTCGCGCCCGGCGCGAGTTCGATCAGCTTCAAGCCTTCCGGGACGACATCCAGCACGCACAACTCCGTGATGATCCGGTTCACCACGCCCCGACCGGTCAGCGGCAGATCGCAGACGGGCAGAATCTTGTGCCCACCATCCTTGGTGGTGTGTTCCATCAGCACCACCACGCGCTGCACACCCGCCACCAGGTCCATCGCGCCGCCCATACCCTTGACCATCTTGCCGGGAATCATCCAGTTCGCCAGATCACCCGTCTGGGAGACTTGCATCGCGCCCAGGATCGCCAGGTTGACGTGCCCGCCGCGAATCATCGCGAAGCTGTCCGCGCTCGAGAAGAAACTCGCGCCGGGCAGAGCGGTCACGGTCTGCTTGCCCGCGTTGATCAGGTCGGCGTCCACTTCGTGCTCGAGCGGGAACGGCCCGATGCCCAGCAGACCATTTTCACTTTGCAGCACGACATCCGCACCATCCGGGATGAAGTTCGCCACCAGCGTCGGCAGACCGATGCCGAGGTTGACGTAATAGCCATCGCGCAATTCCTGCGCGGCGCGGGCGGCCATCTCGTCTCGAGTCCAGGGCATCAGCCTTCCCCTCCCGCGCGGATCGTGCGCTTCTCGATGCGTTTTTCGGGCGCGGCGTTCAGCACCACGCGTTGCACGAAGATGCCGGGCGTGTGAACCGCATCCGGGTCGAGCGCTCCGGGCTCTACGATTTCTTCGACTTCGGCGATCGTGACCCGAGCGCAGGTGGCCATCATCGGGTTGAAGTTGCGCGCGGTCTTGCGGTAAACCAGGTTGCCCATCCGGTCGGCCTTCCAGGCCTTGACCAGGGCCACGTCCGCGCAGATGCCGCGCTCGAGAATATACGTTTGCCCGTCGAAGTCCTGGTGCGGCTTGCCTTCGGCCACGACCGTCCCCACGCCCGTTTTCGTGTAGAAGCCGGGGATGCCCGCGCCGCCCGCCCGCAAGCGTTCGGCCAGCGTTCCCTGGGGCGAGAACTCGAGTTCGAGTTGACCGCCCAGATACTGCCGTTCAAATTCTTTGTTCTCGCCGACGTAACTGGAAATCATTTTTTTGATCTGGCGCGTCTCCAAGAGCAAGCCCAACCCCGCGCCATCCACACCCGCGTTGTTGCTGGCGATGGTCAGCTCGCGCGCGCCCGAGTCTCGCAGGGCCAGGATCAGGGCTTCGGGCGTGCCGCACAATCCGAAGCCCCCCACAGCGAGCAGCAGCCCATCGTGGATGACATCTTCGAGCGCCTCGCGTGGACTGCCGTAGACTTTGTTCATTCCGGTTTCCTTTGCGCAGATGTCTGGATCGGCGCCGATCGCACTCGAGTTGCTGGGTTGACTGTCGAATACGATACTCGCTTTGTCGGCTGCGCTCGAAGCTGCCACCGTTCGGATTTCCGTGCATTCATAACTGACCCGCGCGCCGCAAGAAACACCGTCCAGGACGCATCAATGAGATCCCGTACCGGACGGTGTTCCGATGGTGCTCGAGCCGTGCCCTGAAATGACACCACCCTGAATCGCGAGCTCGATCGCGCGGCGCACGGCCTGACTGGCCCATCAAGGATCAGGGAATCAGGTACTCGAGTGAGAGCGAGGGGCTGGGTGCCAGGCTGGCAGAACCATAGATCACGTAGTCGAAAGCATTGTCATTGTTGGTTTGCTCAAAGAGGCTCAACCGGTATTGCGAGCGGTTTCCTCGGCTGACTCGATTTGTGATGTCATCGGTCACGGCGCTCAGTACATCAGCTTGCGTCTGTATCGTGCTGCGCTGGGCGAAAGAATCTATAGCTCCAAGTAACGCGATGGATTTGGTGTCGTAATCGCTACCTTCCAGACTCGAGCCGTAATCGACGTGATCCAAATCGATTTGATTGATCCTCGCTGGGTTGGTCGCTAAACTGTAAGGACTTCCGACAAAAAAAACTCCACTTGCACGATATTTCTGCACTCGTAAGGTGGCGCTCAAGAGTTGAAATCCTGCGTTTGTCGACAGACCCGAAAGATCGAAAGTAATAAAGCCGCGGATACCGACGTTGTTATCCCGATCTCCGACATAAAGCGCCGTATTGCTAGAATCAGCAAAATTATCGCTCTGCGCGTACCCATCGAGCGTTTTATCGCTCGAGAGCACCGTCGCGATGTCGCGCAGCGTCTTGAAACTGGAAGTCAGCGGCACGAGCGCCAGTCCGCCCTGATCTTTGGCTGTCGAAGTCAACTTGAGCTCGTAATTTTTGGCCACAAGGCTGGTATCCGCGCCCTTGGCGTACTCGAGCGGTGCGTTCGGCTTGACGGTCATCTGGGTACCAGCCGCGTTCCAGTCGAAGGTCACAGCCGTTGCGGGTAAGTCAGCGGACTGGTACGCCACCTGGGTCGCGGCCTGATCCATGGGTTTACTGAAGGTCACGACAATTCTTGCGTCGGCCCTCACGCCCGTCGCACCGTTCGCTGGACTGATGGATACGACCGTCGGCACGGCGGGAGGTGGCGGAGAAGGCGGGGGTGGCGATGCTGGCGGCGTGGGCTTGGTGTCCGTCGGGCACGCCGTGAGGACGAGCATCAGAACGGTGGCGAGCTTGATCAAGGTTGAATTCATCGTCGGTTCTCCTCTGGTGACGCGCTTCGAGTCAATCATGGCGGCGGTTGCAGCATTCCATGTCCAGCTCGAGCCTACAGTCAGAATCTTGGTTTACCCCGGGTCGCTCGAGTCGAGCCTTTGGGTGCACTGTTCGCATCTGTGGCGCTCGAAAGTCCGTCGCGCGAGGAAATCCTGCGACCCAACCCGAGGAGGACGCGGTGCGCCTCGAATCCCTCGCCTTCAAGGGCGAGGACGGGGGTGCGCTGGCGCTCGAGCGTCCATCTCTGGAAGTCACGATTTGATTGACGACGACCTTCAGGTGCGGGTCGAGGCCGTGCACCGCCGTTCAAACGTGCGCGCCGAGGCGTTGGAGACGAAATCCGCGCGCCTGGAGCAGGCCAGGGAACACGCCACGGCCATCAGGCTGGCGGAGCGGTCGCTCGAGATCACCCCGTATCTGGAAGACGCATACAGCCGGGTCATTCTCGACCATCGCAACACCCGCGTCGAGGTGACTCGGCGCGTCCGGCTCGGAATGCTGGGCGGGATCGCGTTCGTGGGCATCGTCGCAGCGATTACGGCTCGTGCCGTGAAGGACTCGCGCTTGCGGATACCCTCAACCGACGTGCACAAGCTGGCCCGAGCGAACCCGGCCCTCAAGCGTCACCTGATGTCTGGCGTGCGCTGGGGCATGACGGGCTTCCTCGAACACCTGGATTCGCAAAGCGAGAACACCGTCTAGAACACGTTTTCTTGAGGCACAAGATTCGCGTGCTGAACGGTATTTTTTAGGTCGTCTCGAGCGACGCACCGACTAGTGGTCGGCGCGTGTTTGAACCACCCCTTGCGAAACCCTCGGTGTGAGCGTCGCATCTGTCCCTTGTAAGGCGTAGCTGACGGCTTCCACGAAATCCATCGAGCGG
>CAXTKV010000200.1:0-9278 GCA_964244895.1 uncultured Deinococcales bacterium | reverse complement strand
TACGCTGTATGCGCGCTGTGTAGACAACCATCTGGCCAACGGCGACCTGCGTCTGGCGGCGGTCGCACTCAAGAACCAGGGCGTGATGATGGAACGGCTCGGACGGTTCCGAGAATCGAGCCATCTCTACGAACAATCCGCGCAACGCTACGCGGAACTCGGCGATCTGCTGCGGGTCGCCGACGCGAAGGCATGTGTGGCCTGGAACCTCTGGCACCTCGGCGAGTACGAGGAGGCCGAAACCCTGTTTCTCGAGAGCCGCGACATTCAAGGCCGCTTTGAACCCACCGATTATCTCATCGAGTGCGAGGGCTGCCTCAGCCTGATGTACCTGGACTGGTCGCCGCCCCTCGCCGCCGACCTGGCGGGCAAACACGCCAGGGCCGCCCTCGAGATCGCCCGGCAACTCGGCAACCCATCAGATATCGTGGCCTCGCTGTACGACAGCGTGCTCGCCCGCTTGCGGCAAGGGAAAACGGTTGAGGCTCAGGCCTTCGCGCAGGAAATGACCTCGTTGTGCGAGTCCCACAGCTTGTCGGGTTCGAGGGCCATCACCGCCTATTGCCATGC
Source organism: uncultured Deinococcales bacterium (assembly GCA_964244895.1). Lineage (GTDB taxonomy): Bacteria > Deinococcota > Deinococci > Deinococcales > JAAFIG01 > CAXTKV01. The sequence goes on along the minus strand of CAXTKV010000200.1, from coordinate 8,708 downwards.
CCTGGTGCTCGAGGGGCTGGGCGACCTGGACGGAGCGCTTCGTTTGATGGAGCAAGCAGAAAACCAGCATCAGGGCAGCGAGATGTTCAAAACCAAGATCGGGATCGAAATTGCTCGCCTGTCAGGGGATACCGAACGCGCCCAGAGGCACCTGGACTGGTTCGAGGCGCGCGGCGTGGTCAACGGCGTCAACATCCTTCAGCGGTACTTTCCCGCATTGAGAATCAAAGGCATCCCCCGCACGGCGAGCACCGCCGCGACCAAACCAGCACCGAGCCTCGAGGTGCTGGGACAAATGCAACTTCGGCACGAAGGCACAGTCACGCCCGTGCGCGGTGGTCGGCGCAAGGAACTCCTGGCGGCCCTCCTCGAGGCTCGCATCATGGGTCGCCGCCAGGTCTCGAGGCTGGACTTGCTCGATACCCTCTACCCAGACATGAGCGAGAACCAAGCGAGCGCCGCACTGACCAACCTGACGTACCAGCTGCGCGAACTCTGCGGAACGAACACCATCCTGACGACGGACGGCGGGTACGCGCTCGGCGAGATCGGGTCGGACGCAGAAGATTTCCTAGCGACCGGCGAAACCCCCTTGTGGCGCGGAGCCTACCTCGAGGGTACTGATTTCAATGGCAGCGAAACCGTGCGTGAGACGCTTCACCGCGCCCTACTTGGTCGAGCGGAAATCGTGCTCGAAACCGATCCCGCCGAGACCGTCCGGATCGGTCGCCTGCTGTGCGAGGCCGATCCCTACGATCTCGAGAGCTTGCGCCTGCTCCTGCGGGCACTGCGGACCAGCGCCAATCACAAGAGCCTGAAAAGCACCTACGCGCGGGCGCGAGTGAGCCTGCTCGAGATCGGTGAAGTCCTGCCCGAGGACTGGTCGGACTTCATCGGAATTCCAATCGGCAAAACAGCCTGATTTTGTGATTTCGATCTATTCAACCCCCTCCTAACCTGACGGTCAAAGGAGGGGCGCGTTCGCCTGAAAAAATTCGATAGAAACTGAAACCTCAAGCCAACGGAATCGTCCAAGTTCATTCGGCGACAGAACCCAGCGCACCTGATTCATAGCGCCGCCGCTGCCCGTTTCTCGTCGTGGCTCAAAACATACTGTTGCCGCTCACCGAATGATCCGTTGACTTGCCCCCGATTCGCAACCACCCGTCCTTGAGGGGTCTCGAAGATCGTCGCCCACACCCCGAACGCTTTCTGGAGCGACATGAATCTCAAGAACGATTGACCAAGGATTCAATCATGTTTGAACCCGCTGTACTGATCCAGTTTGTGTTGACCACACTGTTGTTTCTGATCACGCCAGGACCGTGCTTGGCGTTGATGGTCAGCACCCGTATTACACACGGGAAGTCATCAGCCATGTCCGTGGTGTGGGGGATTGCCCTTTCGGAGGCACTTGGCTGTCTGCTCATCGTTTTTGGTTTGGCGGTCTGGTTGCTACAGGTGCCCAGTGCGTTGTTGGCCTTAAAAGTTTTTGGCATCGGCTATCTGCTCTTTGCCACCTACAGCGAGTGGCGCTCAGTCAGCCCGGTTCGCAAGCGAGACCCGCTGACGCTGCCATTCACGCAGCCGAAGGGTTTTTGGCGTGGGTTTTGGATCAACATGCTCAATCCGGCTTGGCTGCTATTGATGGGTTATTTCCCGCAATTCATCAGGCCTGAACTGGGTGGTATGCAATTGCAGTTGGGGACGCTTGCATTTTTGTATTGTGCGATCAGCACGGCCTTTGGTGCGCTGATCGTGTACCTCAGCAGTGGCGCAGAGCGTTTCTTGAAATCCGCTTCGGGCGGCGTTCGAAGCGGTTATTTTCTGGTGGCTGCGTATGGGATTTTGGCTGTGTACTTCGTCATCAGGTTCTAGAACGGATGCTTAAACCCGTATGGCGCGGGAGCTACGGCCAAACGAAAACTACGAGCGCCTGGCTCATATCTCTGCCGAGGCGGATGAACTGTCGCTCGAGGTCGGTGAAATCCTGCCCGAGCGCCGAATGGCCTTCCTCGAGGCGCTTATCGGCAAAACCGCCTGATTTTGTGATCTCGATCCGATCGGCTTCGACCTAACCTGATGGTCATAAGGGGGTTCAAGAACCATGACAGACACTGAGGTTGATCGGGAAATTGCGCGAATACTTCGCTACCGCCTGTGTTTGCGCTGTTTTCGTGCAGTACCCGCGACCTCGAGCGAGTGTTACTGCATCAACGATGGCACTCACCTGCTCGAAGCCTGTCCAGTTTGTAGCGCAGCGATCACCAGCCCATACGCCCGGTTCTGCGCCGCTTGCGGTCTCGAGTTCCGATGGTCCGCCATCCCCGAGGAGGGCTACCCTGACGGATGACCCGATCAATGACCGAATCCACCCTCCGCCCCGATTCAACCCATTGAAGGAGTTCAGTATGCGCAACGTTCGACCATCGACCCTGACCGCAATCATCTCGAGCCTGCTGCTGGCTCTCGGACTGATCTGCTCGCTGGCGTTGGCCCAAAAAACTCCTGAACTGATCTACACCCTTTCAGACAAAGGTCTCAGCGGCCCCGCTACGGTGGCAGGTGGTTACACCTGGATTCATTTTAAGAACACAGCCAAGGGACCGCGCACTGCCCAGGTGCTCGAGGTCAAACCCGGCACTACCCTGAACCAGGCCGTGAACGACATGAATAGTATTTTCAAGAGCAACTTTCAAAGCCAGCCCAAGTACGTCGGTGCGGGTATCGGTGGCCCAGCACCCACCGCGACTGGGCAGAGCAACAGCGTCGGGATGACCCTCAAACCTGGCCTCTACATGGTTTGGACCAGTAGCTTGGAAAGCAACAGTCTACGTAAGGCCGATGCGCTGATGCTCCGGGTTACGGGAAGCTCAGGCGCGGTTGTTCCCACGCCCGACTACAGCGTAAAACTCAAAAAACTCCGTTTCGCGTTCTCTGCGCCGGTAAAAGCGGGCAAGCACTTGTTCCGGGTCGAGAACGCCGACCCCATGCCGCACTGGATGTGGGTGATGGCTCTACAACCCGGCAAAACTTTCGAACAAGCCCAAAAAGAGGAGCTGAAAGGCAACAACCTCTTTAACAAGGGCGGCTACTACGGACCGGTAATGGGTACGTTCGTGATCGACAGCGGTTACAGCAACGATGTCTGGTTGGATCTTAAACCCGGCGAGTACATGGTGATTTGCTATGTGATGGATCACCAGAAGGCGGGAATGATGTACCACTTGACCGTCCAACCCTGAATGGTGCTTCTCGAGGATTACGAGCTGATCCGAAGTCAGGCTCACGTATGACGTGTGCCAACGGCGACCTCGAGCGAACGCTGTACCAACCAACAAATGGCACCTCGATGCTCGAGGCTTGCCCGTAGTACTTCACATCCAGTTCAAGGCCCTTACGCTCGGTTTTGTGATGCTCGTGGTCGCGAGTTTTAAACGTCGCAGGGCCTCAGGGTGGATCGCGTTGACCTGACCGCCGTTTCACCCCGCGCCAAAATTTTTTCGGTTGTTCTTGTCTGAAGGATTCGGGTCATCCAGCACCAATCAAAGGTCTATCAAAGGAGAATGATATGAAATCATTAAGGTTTTTTGGGCTACTGCTGGTGTTGGTGCTGTCCGCTTGCTTGAACACCACGACTCCGCCGGACAGCAAACTTTTCAGCGAGCAAAACGCCTGGAAAAGCGATATTCCTGCCGATGCGCAGCAGGTCAGCCCCGAGGAGTTTCAGCGTGCGGTCAATGCGGGCGAAACGGTGGTGGTCAGTGATGCCACCATCGCAGCCCAGGCAGCCGCGAGAGACAAGCAATTCCAGGATGACAAACGCTCGTTGCAAGCCTTGCCCGACAAGCCCGCCTACGTTCAAGAGTTGCTCACCAAAAGCGCCAATCTTTCGGGCTTCAACGGCGACCAGACCGCGACCCTGCCGAGCGGTCAGAAGGTCGTGATGTTCGGGTTGAGCAACCAATTGCGGCAAGCCACAGAAATTGCGCAATTGGGGCAGAGCGTGGACAATGCGCTCTCCGATTACGGTCTCCGGTACAGTCTGTTGCCCGATGGTCTCAAATCCCAGCTTTCGACCCCGGAGAGCCTCAACGGAAAATCGTTGCCCGAAATCCAAGCGGCCCTCGCACAGCTCGAGGCCCTGCTGGAAACCCCCGCTGGCAGCGCGAGCATCCGTAGCGCCCACCTCGAGACGAACGGCGGGCTGCGTGCGCAAGCCATCGTTCCGGGCAACGGAACCGACACCGAAAGCCCTTGCGTCTCGCCGAGCAATTTGGTCGCCAGGTTCTGGTTCCCACTCAAAAGCTTCGTTAGCCCGATCAAAAAACAAGCCAACCGTGGGCTGTGCTGGGCCTTCGCTGCGATTGGGGCAGTCGAAAGCCGCGAGCGGGTGCAGAACAACAATCGTGTGGATCTGTCCGAACAGTTCCTGGTCAACAAGGTCAAGCAGGACTGGGACGACGATGACTACAACGATGGCTACTGGAGCGAGAAGGCCCTCGATACCGCCGCAGACAAGGGTCAGGCCCTGCTGTCCGAATCGGGTTGGACGTACAACCCCAGTAACAGCCGGGGAGCGGGCAACGATGATGATGAAGCCAGCTTCGCCAACTCTTGCACGGCGTACAGCGGCACCTGCTCGGACACCACCCACCAGAGCCGCCGATCCTGCACACGGGTGGGCTTCAAGTTTTGCAGCTACTCCACAGTCAAGTTCGGCGGGCCGGGGGTGGCCTCGAGCCACACCACGCAAATCTGGAAAAACGGCGGCAAGTTCGACCTCGCCAGCTACCGCCAATACCTCTCGAGCGGACACGTGATTCTGGCCTCGCTGACCGTTTACCGGGGTTTCATGGATGATGTCAAGGCCGACGGGATCGTCAGCAATTACAGCAAGACCAAGCTCGACGCCAGCGGCAAGGAAGTCGGCGGCGACTACGGCGGACACGCGGTGCAGATCGTCGGCTTTTTGAGCAACGAGGACATGCGCAGCTTCGGCAACACCCCTAAAATCGGCGGCGGTGGTTATTTCATCGTCAAAAATTCTTGGGGCTGTAGCTCCGGCGATGGCGGCTATTACTACGTTCCCGCCGATTACGTGGAGCAGATCTTCAAGTCGTTGAGTGTGCTCCGTTTCGACTCCAGGCGCAGCGAGGCCTGGAAGAAGGAACAAGCCACACCCGGCAGCTCTGAAGCTCCGCAAATTCAAATCATCACCGACCCCGCCCGCACCGATTTGCGGGTCGAGACCGACCTGGCCCGCTTTTTCAAGGTGACGCATTCGGTCGCCGGAAGCGTCAACCTGACCGTGACCTCAAGCGCGGATGGGGTGCTGTACAACGGCCCCTGGAGCACCAGCACCAACGTCATCGCCGGTCCTGAACTCAAACGCACCTTCAACACCCAAGGCTCGCGAACCCTGAACCTGGTGGCGAACTATGCTGGCAACCAGGTTCAAGCCAGCCTGACCATCGACGCCGTCAACACCGCACCCAACCTCAGCTTGCAATTGAGCGGTACGGCCAATCAGGGTGTGGCCTACCCGATCACCGCACTGGTCAGCGACCTCAACGAACCCGACACGACCACCCTCTGCGCCAACACCAAGTGGGCGGTGGACGCACCGGATACCCTCTCGAGCACCACCGGTTGTTCGGTTTCGGTCCAGTTCGGAACCACGGGCCCTCGTCAAGTGCGGGTCAGCACCCGCGACCGTGACGGCTTGACCACGGCGAACACCCAATCCTTGAACGTGCAGCCCCCACCCGCCAACCCGTACCCGACCGTCGCGAACACCGAGCTGGCCTCTCGAGGGGATGGCGTGAACGCCGCTGGCTGCTACAACTTTCATGTAGACGGCGGCAGGACCATCAACCTGTCCGAACGTGGCTGTGCCGCCACGAGCCGACCGCAGCGCTATTTCGCTCAGATCGCGGTCAACAATCCAAACAGTGAAACCCTGACCTACGACTGGACACTCTACGTCGGCAGTGGCGCGGACGAAACCGTTCACATCTCAACCCCCGGCTCGAGGCTGACGGCGTTCGATCTTTACACGCCCTACAACGCTGGGGAAGCGACCACCGCCTGCCGCATCACCGTCAAGGTCAACGCGCCCCAGGCCAGCCGCAGCAAGGGGCCGATCACCGTATGGTCCGGGCAGTGCATCCACAACACCTTCACCGTGAACTGAGCGCGGCATCGGATTTGCAGTGAACTCCCTGGGAAAGCCCATCGGCAAAACCGCCTGATTTTGTGATTTCAATCCGATCCACCCCCTTTTACTCTGACGGTCGAAGGGGGTGCAGATTTTCAGATCGTGTTCATCGGGGTCGAACGCAATTCACAGCAGAGGGTTTTCGGAGGAACAATGAAGACATTGCATCTGGTGCTTTGGGGAGCAGTCGCGTTTCTTGCAGGCTGCGGGGTCAACCCGAATCCAACGCCCGCGCAACCGCAAACTGACCCGAGTCAGACCGACCAAAAGTTGAGCCCGTTGGTGGTGGGTTGGAAAAATGTTACCGTCGTCGCCAGCGGGTACAGCGGAGGGGAAGTTTCAATGGTTCTGGACGCGGACAGCCGCCCGGTGATCAGTTACTCCAGCGCCAGCGGTGATCTCACGCTGGTGTATTGCGGTAACACCACCTGCTCGAGCGGGAACCTCATCCATAAAGTGGACAAGGGCGGGCAATTCCACTCGATCAACTCGATGGTCTTAGATGCCACCGGTCGCCCCGTGATCACCTACAGCTCCCACGAAAACATCACTAGCCCTTCCTTCCCGCAAGGTTACGATGTTCTCAAACTGGTGCATTGCGGGTACACCGATTGCTCGGGCGGCAACATTTTCAAAATCCTTGACGATAGTTATCCCGCCTCACAGTACGGCTCACTCGCGTTAGACGCTGCTGGCAAACCAGTCGTCAGTATGGAGTTTCCCATAGATTTACATGTGGAGCATTGTGGCGATGCCAACTGTTCAGCCATCAAACTCTCGCCAGCCTTGGATCGGGAAATTGGGGACTCCTCGTTGGCTCTGGACTCAAGGGGTTATCCAGTGGTTGGCTATGTTCCTCGCGCAAACTGGGACAATCCCAACCCTAGCCTCAAACTGGTGCATTGCGGAAACGCGAACTGCACGAGCGGTAGCTGGACCCAGACCGTGGACAATGGCGCAATCGTGGCCCAGTCCCCCTCTCTCGTTCTCGACTCCGTTGGCCGCCCGGTGATGGCCTACTACGACGCAGCCAAGTTAGACCTCAAGTTGGTCCATTGCGGCAATGCCAACTGCTCGAGCGGCAACTTCACCACCGTCGTGGAGGGCTACGGGGATGTTGGCATGTCACCCTCGTTGAAACTGGATGCCAATGGCAAACCGGTCATCGCTCACTATGACCGCGACTTCGGGACTGTCAAGCTGGTGCGATGCGGCAACATCAACTGCTCGAGCAACAACGTCTCCGAGCGTGTGGGCAACACGGGCGTGAGCAGTGCGATTCAGCCTTCGCTGGCCCTCGCCCTCGATGCAAATGGGCTCGCGGTCGTGGCGTATGGCGCTCCTGGCGGCGGAATCCAGTTGGCCCGGCAGCTCCCCAACAACCTCACTCCGCCGACCGTCACCCCGACCATCACAGGAACGCTCGGCAACGACGGGTACTACACCAGCAACGTCACGCTCGGGTGGGCACTGGTGGGCAACGGTTCCGCGATTACCGACTCGAAAGGTTGCGACACGATCACGTTTAGCACGGACGTACTCACAACGATTGCCTGCACTGCAACCAACGGGGGCGGCACCACCCAACAGACGGTCACGATCAAACGCGATGCGACCAAACCCGTCCTCCACCCGACCGTCAATCCCAACCCGATCTTGCAGTACCTGAGCGCGACCGTCACGCCCAACGCCTCGGATGCTCTCTCTGGCCTAACCTCTCGAGATTGCGCCACGGCCACCACCGACCGGGTGGGCAGCTTTAGCGTCATCTGCACGGCCAAGGATTTTGCGGGCAACTCGAACACGGTTGCGGCCAGTTACACGGTGATCTCGGCCAGTCAGGGGATTGCGAACCTGATGAACCAAGTCAATGCGTCGCCCTTCATCGATCAATTCCTCAGAGGTCAACTGCTGAGCATCCTGGCTGGTGCTCAAGCCAACCTTGCCGTTTCCAAACCGGCGACATTGGCCCTGCTAAACCAGTTCATCACCGTGGTGATTTCGTCACCGCCCTTTCCCTTTCCCTATGGGATTGACCTCGGCACTGCAGCTTTTCTGAGCGCATCGGCGCAATCGCTGATCGCTTCGATCTATGCTGGGCACTGAGTGTGGGTCGCCGTCTCGAGTCCTGATTTCGCCTCGAGCAAACTCCGTACCAGCTTGACGTTCATCGGCGCTTCAGTCGTTCGTGGTGCAGATCAGGAAATTTCTGTTCAAATGACCGTCCTGGGCGGGTTCACCAACCGCATCGTCCAGGACGGTCTTTAGCTCGCGCTCTCGCGCAGCAATTCACCCAATCTGGACAGGCACCGGGCGTACTTCTTGGCGTAACCGCCGGAGCGGTACGTTTCCGGAAAGATCGCGTTTAGCTCGCAACCGGACGCAGAAAAACGCACTTCGCGGTCGTAGAGCTTGTCCACGAAATGCACGAATCTGAGGGCGTCATCCTGTTTTTCAATCGGTTTCAAACCATCCGCGAACACCGCCT
>CAXTKV010000199.1:0-9284 GCA_964244895.1 uncultured Deinococcales bacterium | reverse complement strand
GGGGTCCCGTATGCGCCCTGCGGGTCGAAGCCGAGCACGGTTTGCGGGTGGAACCAGGCGATGGCGTCCAGCACGCGGGATTCGATCTCGAGGGGATCGGCGTTGATCAACGCGTCGGGATCGCTGTAGCGCGGGTTGTGAAAGCCGGAATCGTGGAAGTCCAGAAACACGGGCGTCTCGAGCCCGAGGGCGTCGCAGGCGGCGTATAGCTCGTCCTCGCGCAGGGTTGCGATGTCGGTATCGGTGCCAGTCGCGTTCTTGCCGCCCTCGCCGCGCGTGGCGCACGCGACGATCACGCGAACGCCCTGAGCGGCGAGCAAGGCCAGCGTGCCACCGCAGCAGAACGATTCGTCGTCCGGGTGGGCGAACACGGCCAGCACCGTGGGTGGTCGCTGAGGCACGACCCGATTCTACGGTTTCGCGTTTTTGACCCCGAGCCAATCGCACTGGAACTTCGATGGGGCGCGGTTCTTTGCGCCGCGAACGCATCGTGGGAATGCCGTACAATGCGCGCCATGAAGCCCCGAATTTTCATCGACGGCGAGGCCGGAACCACCGGTTTGCAGATTCGTTCCCGGTTGCAAGACCGCGACGACCTGGAACTCGTCAGCATCGATCACGCCAGACGCAAGGACGAGACCGAGCGCAAGCGCTTGCTGAACAGCGTCGATCTGGTCGTGTTGTGCCTGCCGGACGATGCCGCAAAGGAATCCGTGGCTTGGCTCGAGAACCCGGAGGTGCGCGTGCTGGACGCCAGCACCGCGCACCGCGTCGCGCCGGGTTGGGTGTACGGCTTCCCGGAGCTCGAGAAAACCCAGCCACAAAAAATTCGTGACGCCCGCTTCGTGGCCAACGTCGGGTGTTACGCCACGGGCGCGATCGCGCTGCTGCGACCGCTGGTGGACGCGGGAATCATTCCAGCGAACCACCCGCTCAGCATTCAGGGCACGAGCGGCTACAGCGGTGGCGGGCGGCAACTGATCGACGCCTTCGAGGGGCGCGGCGAGCACCACCTGCACGGTGCGTACCGCGCGTACAGCCTGAACCTGAACCACAAGCACCTGCCAGAAATTCAGGCGTATTCGCGCCTGTCCCGAACGCCCGTGTTCACGCCCGCCGTCGGAGATTTCGCGCAGGGAATGCTGGTGCAGGTGCCGTTGCACCTGAACGATCTGCCGGGCAACCCGAGCGGTCACGATCTGCACGCCGCGCTGACCGCGCACTACGCGGGTCAGCGATTCGTTCGGGTTCTGGAGCTCGAGCGAGATGCGGCTGGAACGCGCGTGCTCGACCCGGAAACGCTGAACGACACGAACATGCTCGAGCTGATGGTCTTTGAAAACACGGAAGCAGGGCTGGCCTTGCTGGTGGCGCGCCTGGACAACCTCGGCAAGGGCGCGAGCGGCGCGGCGGCGCAGAACATCGACGTAATGCTGGGAATTGAATCGGGCAGCGATTACGGTCTGCGGCCCGGTTGAATCTGGATTCCTCGAGAACACCGTCTGGGACCCATATTCCTAAACGCGTGCTGGACGGTGTCGCTGAAGATCTGGCGTCGTTGTCTCGAGACTGAACCTTTCGCGGGCGTTCACATCTCATTCATCGGAATCGGTCACTGCTCGGCTTCATCTCGAGGGCTTCCCGAGATTATTCCGTGCACGATTCTTCTCGTGGCGCGATCCCGAACGAACCCGACTGGAACGGCTTTGTGATGCTCGGGCAAGCAGCAACGTTACCGCCGCGTTACCGGAGTTCGCGCACCATCCGGTCATGACGATGCCATTGAACTTCACGCTGGATCGCACGCCCGTCACGATGATCTCGCCGGAACGGTTCAAGGGATTGCGCTCACCAGCGCCCAGGCCGTCCGCGCCGAGCTTGCTGCTCGAGTCGATGCCGAGCTTGCTGCTCGAGTCGATGCCGAGCTTGCTGCTCGAGTCGATGCCGGGCGTGGCGCTCGGGATGCTCGAGGCGCTCAGCCCGCAGGAGCGCCGCAGCCGGGTCGTGGTCACGACCAACCCGTGCCCGGAGTACGCGGCGGATGTGTGGGATCTGGGGCTGGCGGTTTTATTGATCGGGAATCCGTCGCCCGAGCAGATCACTCGGGCCATCGATGACGCGGCCAACGGACGGCGCTACCGTCAGCCCGCCGCCTTCGAATCCAGCCTGATCCCGAGCGAACGCGCGATTCTGCGGTTTCTGCCGCAGGGCACGTGCAATAAGCGCATCGCCTCGAGGTTGGGCTTGTCGGATCGCACGGTGCGCAACCGCCTGGTGGACATCGGCGAGAAGTTGCACCTGGAGAACCGCACGCAGATTGCGATGTACTACGCGGGTCAGTGGCAGTGGCTCGAGCGGTACCGGGCCTTGATGCCCGGTATCGGTGCGACGCCTGAAACCTTCGGCCTGAACCCCAACTGAGACGGTTTGGACTCGAGAAACACCGTGCTGAACGGTATCTCTCGAGCATCGTCGCGCACGATCATTCGGCGATTGCGGCGCGTTACTTCTGCGTTACCGAACCGAATCTAGCCTGATTTCGGGAGGAATCATGCCGGGAAGGAGGCTCGCAGGCACGCACGCCAACCATCGTTGAACCAATCGAAAGGAGTCAAGGGGTGAAATTTCAACCAGTTCGACCACGATCCGTCCACCTGAAGGGGTTGACGGGTATCGGCCTGATCGTCACGACGCTCAGCCTGACGGCCTGTCCGCCGACGGGCGGGGTCAACCCACCACCGCCACCACCGCCACCACCTGCAGCACAGGTGCTCAAACGGCCATCCAAGTCGAGCGCCATCGCCATCAGCAACGACGACAAATATGTGGTGCAGGTCAACCCGGAAGACGATTCTGTCTCCATTTTCAGCACTGCCACCGACGCGCGCACTGCCAAGCTGGCCGTCGGCAACGAGCCTTCCAGCGTGGTGATCGGGCCGGACAACAAGACGGCCTACGTGGCCAACCGCGCGGACGCCACAATCGTCAAGATCACGGGCATCGACACCAACGCGCCAGCCGTGACCAACACCCTCAACGTCGGTTCGGAACCGACCGGCATCGCGCTCTCGCCGTTGGGTGAAAAGCTCGTCGTGGCCGAGTTCGCGGAAGGTCGCGTGTCACTGGTCAACGCGGTCAACATGACCCTCATCGCGTCCAAGCCCGTTTTCAGCCCTCGGGCGGTCGCCATCACCAACAACGGCGACACCAGCGATGCCGACGAGAAAGTCGTCGTGACCGAGTTTTACGGCACGCCGACGGGTCAGGAAGCCACCGACGCGAGCCGCGTCGGTAAGGTTCACATCTTCGGCCTGAGCGGCCTTTCTGACGCGGGTACGGTCAGTTTCGATCCGGTCAGTCCGGGCGGCTTCGTGCCAACCTCGACCTCGCCGAACCAGCTCGCGAGCGTCGCGATCGCTGGAGACAAGTTCTTCGTCACGGCGGTCGCGGCCTCGCCGGACGGCACGCCGAAGTTCAACGAGAACGTCTTTCCGCTTCTTTTGATCGGCAGCATCAGCGGCGCCAGCAAGCTCGCCACGATCAGCCTGGCGGACGCGATCAAAACCCAGGTGACGGTCACGCCGAAAAACTTCATGGCCGACCTGATCGACGTGGCGATGGTCGGCGAATCGATCCTGTACTTCCTGGGTCGCGGCGCGGACGCCGTACAGCGCGCGGTTCTGACCGGAACCTCGAGCATCACGCTCGGGTCGACCGCCCCGCCCGTGCAGCAGATCGACCTCTTGGGTGGCGGTATCGGCTGCCAGAACCCGATCGGGCTGGTCACACCGAACGACACGACGGATTCCAAGAAGATGTACGTCAACTGCTGGGTCAGCCGCACGGCCACGGTGGTCGCGCTCGATCAGCAGAAGGCGATCACCAAAATCCAGTCCTCCGACGCTCCGGTCGGGCTGGACGCGCAGGTCAACAAGGGGCGGCGCTTTTACTTCACCGGGCGCGGGCGCTGGTCGCAGGAATCGTGGAGCAGTTGCGGTTCGTGCCACCCGGACGGTCTGTCCGACAACATCACCTGGCGCTTCCCCGCCGGGCCACGACAGAGCACCTCGATGGATGGCACCTTCAGCCACGGGCCGGGGACGCAGAAGCAGCGCATCCTCAACTGGAGCGGCATCTTCGATGAGGTTCACGACTTCGAGCGCAACACGCGCGGCGTCTCGGGCGGTCTGGGCGCGATCACCACCGGAACCTGCGCCACCCCGCCGACCAACGACATTTCCGGCGAGACGAGATTGAACCTCAACCCGAACGGCGTCGGCCTCAATCCAGGCGATCCGGCGGACGTCAACGGTCTGAAAACCACGCTGGGATTGCCCGTCAAGGAAATCCAGGACGGCGTCGTGAGCGGCCCCAGTTGCGTCAAGGACTGGGACGATATCAACGAGTTCATCAAGACCATCCGACCCCCGAAAGGCCGCCGCACGCTCGATTCGGCCTCCGTCTCGAGGGGACAGGCCGTGTTCCGCGAAGGAAGCTGCCAGAACTGCCACGGTGGGGCGGGCTGGACGCTCTCGAGGCGCTTCTTCGTGCCCTCGAGCTCCACGAACGCCGCGCTGGCCGCGCTCGATTTCGCCGCGCCCGGTCACACCAAGATGATTCAGCAAGAGCAGGCCGGTGCGGGTGTTCAAATCGCTCCAGCGCAGATCGCTTGCGTGCTTCGCAAGATCGACACCTTCGGCGCGCTCAACCCCGCCGACACGACCGCGCTCGAGAAGAAGCAGGGCAACGTGGACGTGGCTCAGGGGCAGTTCGCGGGCTACAACAACCCTAGCCTGTACGGTCTGAGCGTCGGTGCGCCGTACCTGCATCACGGTCAAGCGAAGACCCTGGACGACCTGTTCAGCGATCCGCGCTGGAACGTTCACCTGCTCTCGGGCAACAACGTCTTCACCCTGACGCCCCAGAAACGCCAGGATCTGGTGAACTTCCTGCTGTCCATCGATCCCACGACCCCGGAGGAAGCGCCGACCGCCGGGTCTGACACGTGCCCTGCGAGCTTTTCCAGCCCGTAATCGCGTGAGCTGTTGGCCGCGATGGGACGGCGCGTAGGGCTCCCCATCGCCAGGATAAACGAGAACACCGTCCAGCACGCGATCTTAGGAATGCGTGCTGGACAGTGCTCTTTTCGTTAGTGCCGTTTCGCGGCCTTCCACGTCCCGCCGTAGACGTACCTCGGATTCTCGAGTGCTGCGGCGGCCCGACACGGAGGGCACAAGAACACCCACGCCCCCGTCTGGTCGCGCTGCACGCGGTAGAGCACGCTCGAGATTGCGGCGCACGCATCGCAGGGTTTTTCGCGGGTTCGGGTGGGTTTCAACGCCAGAACGCCTCTGGCCGACGCTCGAGCGCGTCCCGCAAACGCGGAACGTGGTTCGGGCTGAACGGCTCGGGCAATTGCGCCGGATCGAACCAGCCCAGCTCGAGCGATTCGTGATCGAGCGCCAACCGTCCGCCCGCGACGCGGCACTCGAACAGGCTGACCACGTACTGCACGGCCTGACCGTCCGGGTAACGGATGGACGTGATCGCCGGATCGGAGTACACGCCGATCAGGCGTGTTACCTGCACCTCGAGCCCAGTTTCCTCGCGCACTTCCCGCACGCACGCCTGCCCGACGGATTCGCCCAGTTCCAACCGACCGCCCGGAAGGTTCCAGTAGCCGTTGTCGCTTCGGCGCTGCAACAGAACCCGTCCGGACGCGTCCTGGATGAACGCGCAGGCGCTCGGACGCAAGACCTGCGGGGTCACGCCGTAAGGCTCGGTGTCCACGGTTTACTTTCTGGCGCTTCTGGTTTCCAGGTCGCGCATGGCTTTTTGCTCCGCCAGCATCGGCGCGTAAATCCAGCGAAAGAGCAGCACGTAGAACGCGCCGAAAATCGCGAGCTGACCCAAAGACGTGCTGAGGAACTTGATGCCCAAGGCCGCGCCCGCGATCTGCACGACCAGCATGCCGAAGACCACCAAGAGCACGCGCGGCGCGATCAGCGCCATGCGCCTCAGGACTTTCTTCAGGTCAAACTTCTGATCGCTCGCCATGGTCTGCTGAATGTTTCGGCGTTCGAGTTTCGCTTCGCGGCGCGCTTTGCCCATGCCCGCCAGCCTAGCACCCGCGTGCGCCGCCATCTAGAGCATCGCGCAACAATCCAGGCTGACCGTTTGCGCCGCCGGCGTTGGCTGTGCTCGAGAAACCCGAACTCGACGCGCTCGTCTCGAGAACCCACCGTGATTTCTGGCCTCAAAAGCCCGTGTGCGATACTCACTGCATGAACCCCAGCCCAGACGCACCGACCCGCGCCGGATTTGTCGCCATCGTCGGCAAGCCGAACGTCGGAAAGTCCACCCTGTTGAACACCATGATGGGCGTCAAGATCGCGCCCGTCAGCCCGAAACCGCAAACCACCCGTCGCGGCGTGCGCGGCATCTCCACCGTGGACGACAAGCAGGCCATTTTTGTGGACACGCCCGGACTGCACAAGGCCGCCGACGCATTGGGCAAGTACATGAACGACGAGGTGCACAGCGCCCTGGCGGATGTCGAAGCCGTGATCTGGGTGGTGGATTTGCGCCGCCCACCGACCGAAGAGGACGAACTGGTGGCGCGCAGCTTGCGCGGTTTCAAGCGACCGCTCTGGATCGTCGGTAACAAGCTCGATGTCGCCAAGTACCCGGACGAAGCGATGGATCACTACTCGAAACTGCTGCCCGGCATGGAGTTCAGACCCCGCAAACTGAGCGCCCAGAACGACCCGAAAGCGGTCGCGGCGTTGCTGGACGAAATCCTCGAGAACATGCCGGAAAACCCGTTCTTCTTTCCCGGCAACGCCAAATCCGACCAGACGCGCGAGCAGTGGGCCGCCGAAATCGTGCGCGAGGAAGCCATGAAAGCCCTCGATCAGGAGTTGCCGTACAGCGTCGCGGTGCGCGTCACCAGCTGGGAGGAACGGCCCGACGGCATGAACGTCATCAGCGCGGAATTGATCGTCGAGCGCGTGGCGCACAAGGGCATCGTGATCGGCAAGGGCGGCCAGATGCTGCAACGCATCGGGCGCGCGGCCAGAAAGCAACTCGAGGTGTTCTTGTCCAGCCGCGTCTACCTGGACACGGAAGTGATCGTGATCCCCGACTGGAAAAGCGATCCCGAAGCCCTGCGCGAACTCGGCTACGAATAAGCCGTTCTCGAGCGCGGATCGTTGGAGAACACCGTCCCGAACGGTGTTCCTGAGCCGTGTCCTGGACGGTATTCTGATAGAACCGCGCCGAACGTGCTCGAGGGTGGGTCTGTGACGCATCCCGACCCAACACCGCTCGAGGTTCGTGATCCCGTCCGATGCCGTTAGAATCCCGGCGTGACCGAGATGACGAACCCGCGCCTTCTGCCTTCGCCCGTCGCGTTTGTGCGAGATTTGATCCGCATTCCGTCCCTGACGGGCAGCGAAGCCCGAATCGCGGCGCGGGTGCTGCAGGAAATGAAGGCGGTCGGCTTCGACGCGGCCTGGACGGACGGTGTAGGCAACGCCTTCGGCTACTACGCGGGGCTCGAGCCGGGGCCGGTCTGGATGCTGATGACGCACCTCGATCACATCGACGTGGGCGATGCCTCGCTGTGGCCGCACCCGCCGATGGATGGCGCCTTGGACGATGGCAAGGTCTGGGGTCGCGGTGCGGTGGACATCAAGGGGCCGCTCGCGGCGCAGGTCTACGCGGTCGCGGTGCTGGCCGCCAACGGCCTGCGACCCAGGCGCGGCGTGCTGGTGTTCGCGCCCGTCGAGGAGGAAATCGGCGGCACGGGCGCGGCCTTCATGGTCGAACATCTGCCCGTCACCACGCCGGACGGTGAGCGTCTCGAGATCGGCGCGTGCATCGTCGGGGAGCCGTCCAGCAACCGCGTCATGCTCGGGCATCGGGGCGTGGGCGGGTCGCGGGTTCGGTTTCACGGTCGAGCCCACCACGCCAGTCTGGCGGCGCTCACCGAAAACCCGCATTTCGAGCTGGCGCGCTTCCTGGGGCGGCTCGAGCGACTCGAGTTGCCCACCCATCCGGTGCTGGGCGCGTCCACCATCAGCCCGACGGTCATCACGAGCGACACGAAAAGCCTGAACCTGACGCCGAACACGATTGAACTCTTTCTGGACTGGCGCACGACCACCGAAACCCCGGAAGACATGAACCGCATCTTGACGGAACTGACCGACGGCCTGAACGCCAGCTTTGAGCCCGTTCAACTCTGGGCCAATCGCGGCGAAGGCGGGGCGCTCGCGCCGGGCTTTTACACCAGCCCCGAAAAGCCCGTGGTGATCGCGCTCCAGCGCGCGCTGCTCGAGGTCAACCCGGACGCGCCAGAACCCGCCGTCTGGCGCTTCGCGACCGATGGGCGGTTCACGGCGGATCGCGGCATTCCGACCGTCGGTTTCGGCCCCGGCGACGAGAACCTGGCGCACACCACGCAGGAACACGTCGAGGTCGCTGCGCTCGAGTTTCACGTGGCGGTGCTGTCGGCCTTCGTGCTGACGCAGACGCCGTAGTTCAGGACACCGTCCAGGACGGGTTCTCGAGAACCCGTTCTGGACGGTCTTTTTAAATCTCCACGAACAGCGGCAGGTTCGAGGCGGGGATCAAGCCTTTGGCTTGCGCTCTGGAAAACAATTCCTGCACCGCGCGCTCGCCCAGGTCGCCGACATCCAGGCTGTATTCGTTGACGTACAGGTCGATGTGCGCCTGCATGACGCTGTCCTCCATCTCGAGGGCGTGCTGGCGGATGTAGGCCTTGGGTTCCTCCGGGTGGTCGTAGGCGTACTCCAGGCTCGAGCGCACGGCGGCGTTCAGCGCGCGCAGCGCGTCCTCGCCCAGATCGCGCCGCGCCAGGATCGCGCCCAACGGGATCGGCAAGCCCGTCACGGATTCCCACCATTCGCCCAGATCGAGGAATTTCAGCAAACCGTGCGCCGCAAACGTGAAGCGCGATTCGTGAATGATCAACCCGGCGTCCACCTCGCCGCGTTCGACGGCGGGCATGATCTCGTCGTAGCGCATCTCGACGGTGCGCACGGTTTCCGGCTGAGAAAGTTTCAAGAGCAAGTTGGCCGTCGTGTAGCGTCCCGGAATGGCCACCAGCTTGCCATCCAGGGATTCCAGCGGCGTCTTCGTGACGATCAACGGCCCCACGCCGCGCCCGAGCGCCCCGCCCGCCCGCAGAGCCACGTACCGATCGCGGACGTGCGCGTAAGCGTGATAGCTGATCTTGGTCATCTCGAGCCGTCCCTCTA
>CAXTKV010000198.1:0-9418 GCA_964244895.1 uncultured Deinococcales bacterium | reverse complement strand
ATAGCGGACCGCAAGTCGTCAAGAAAAATGTTGAAGGCGTCATCAACAAATTGGGTATCGAAAGGCTGCCGAGGAACAAGTTCTCGAGACACAACGGTGGCCTCGAAGAAAGGACTATCGGAACCCTGAGTCACGCACAGCACGTGTTCCCAGGTACGACCATGAACAACATCGGACGTCGAGGCGATTACGATGCGAAATTACACGCGATCCTGACGATAGACGACGTCAACCGCTTTAACCAACGTGTTCTGGCCGAACACAACAATCTGCCCGCTCCCCTCCGGATTCTGACCCGGCAGCAACACGCCCAGCAACTGCTGGACGACGGCGTATCATTGTGGCGACCCCTCTCGCCGTCACAGACGGAGTATGTAAAGACCCGAATGCACCCGCAGGAGGATCGCCTCGCACGGAATATCGGTATTCGATTGCACAGGCTGCAGTACACGTCACCGAAGCTTCGATTGTTGATCGCCAGACGAGAAAAAATCGAAGTATTCTTCGACCAAGATGACATCTCCACCGCGAAAGCGGTTCACCCAGACACCGGTGAGATCATGACCTTGCACGCGCGACTGCCGCAGGGACTCTCCGTGCCATTGAGCTTGGCCGAATGGAACGACTACAAAAGCCGCGTGACCAGTGCGCGACAAAACGCTCTAGATCGCTCGAAAACACCTCAGCAACACGCAACCGAAATCATGGCAGAGCGTGACGCGAGGCAAAAATCACGCAAACGCCAATCGAAACGAGGATCTGGGACGAGCAAGACCACGTCCAAACAAAGCGAACGTGACTCTGAGGAAGCGTCCACCTCGCAGTACACCATCAAGGCAGCAATCATTCAGTTTGCCGACAGCCCTCCAAAGGCAATCAAGTGATTGATGTCAAACTGCAACCCCACGAGCATGAAGGGCATCGAAATGCGACGATCTCGTCGCGCGAGGGATTCTGGTACCCCGAACCTTGCCGCGAAATGCTTTTGGCGGAACTCCATGCGCTCACCACCGACCCGCCCCGCCACCGCACGCGGAGCATCGCCATCATTGCAGAAGCCAACGGAGGAAAATCGCGTGTCGCCAAAAGGTACATGGAACTTCATGCGCCGGTAGAGCATGAAGATGCGACCGCGATTCAAGCAATCTTCGTGAACATGACGAAGTACGCTAGGGTCGAAGACCTCAGCGAACGTCTCCTCAAAGAGATTGGCGCGCCGAAATTGGCACACGAAACGCATACACAACGAATGGAGCGTTTCATCGGTCTAGCCAGCAAGAACCGGATGTTGATATTTCTCGATGAATTCCACGATTGCGCAGACACGTCAGGTAAGGGAAAGCCGTTTTTGCGCCTGATCAAAAACCTACTTCTTGAGGGATTGCTTGTAATTCCTATGGGCACGGAGGAACTCGCAGCGGTTCTAGCCGACGACCCCCAATTGGCATCAAGGCTAAACTTTGCTACGGGCCGTCTGCCTCGGGTTGATAACCTCGAGACCTTAAAATCGCTGATGTTAAAGGTTATTAGACTGCCTGAAAGCAAAATCGAAGACGAGGCTATACAATACGTTCGGGAACAGTCAAAGGGTGTCCTCGGGCATGTGCTAGATCTAACCGAAGGTACATACGTGGCGCATCACAACCTCGAACTTGCCTCCCTAAAGCAATACCGACTCAAGATGGATGCGCTGGACTCTGTGGCATAGTTGCCGGGAAAGAATCGAACAAACGACCGTAACCACGATCATTTCGTGGAACCATCGGCCTGACTACCGGATAAAAAACTTATGAATTTAAATGGTTTTGGAGCAAGCGCCTTATATGTTCTGGAAGTGGCATGAGTTTTTCTGACAGATTAAAGTCTTTGTCTTTCACTTTTGTCGGGAAGTGGCGAATCCATTCAGCAACCGCATTCACTATACTCTCGAAGTAATCCCAGTTTCGCCATGTGAAGTCGGGCAAATACGGTAATAGCGCGTCGAGTGCCGACTCGGGCAGTTGCTCATTTAGTTGAGCGTGATAGAGGTGTGGAAGTATGCCAATCAAGAGTGCAAGCTCTTCACTGCTAGATCCGTGCAGCGCGATTGTGAACACGGAACAAAGAGCAATTAGCGTTCTTGGATGATATGCAGTGGGAAGTAGTTCCGCAACCAAGAAACCTGCTTGCTCAACTCTTATGTACTGCCAAGGTTCTTTGACCGTAAGGCACACGAGAAACGCAACACCTGGGTATTTTATGTCTTGAAGACAGCATTTAATAAGTTGAGCTTCGTCTTGGGCCAGCTCCATCAACCAACGTTCACTGATTTGCTGTACCCACTCAATTTTTTGGAGAGATGAACAATTTCACGAATCAAAGATAGGCTAATCCGCTGTAATCCATGGCGAGCCAATCCATCTTCTTTGACGATGGCCTCAGTCATTTGAATCCAAAGCGGATGATTTAGGCTAATTGTGTCGATCAACACATCAAGTCCTGCGCGTTGCAAGGCGATGGAGCGTGTCCAAAATCCCGGCCACAAAGCAATCTCAGGATGTTGGGCGAGTGCTGAGAACTTGCAGTTCACACGAACGCCGTCCAGCACGGGGCGCGTCAAGAGTTCCGGCTCTGTCCGAGGTTTAATGCACACGGCGTGTGGCGCGCTTGAATGCGCTCCATGCCCACCGACGCGCTCATCTCCCTCCCAGGCTTCAAGCTCCTCGACGCTCACCTTGAGAACAACGTCTGGCGCGGGAGGGTGGTTGGTGGCCCGGTTCGAGCGTGACCCTCCTCACCTTTATATGAGCGGTTTTGTGAAGATTATGAAGTTGGCGTAAAAAAACCTGAATCCCGTAGGGTCCGACTCCGCAGAGACCCGCCCGCTGCGGAGTTCGTTCAAGCTTGTGATCTGCCCGGAGGTACGCGATGCCATTCAGAGCCTTCCTGCCCGTCGCCCTCGCCGCGCTGTTCATCTCGTGCAACGCCACGCACGGCTCACTCGGCCCGGTTCTGCGGGCCGGGCTCCCTAACGGGTTTGCCGCCTCGAACCTTCAATCTAGGGCCATCATGGCCTCCGGCTATGGCAGCATGACCCTGGATCAGATCGCGGCCACCGGCGCCGGGGGGAACCAGTTGACAGACCAGCTGCGGAGCCTCGGCATGAGCAATCCGGAGCAATACCTCCTGCCAGGGCAACCCCATTGGCAATGCGCCGAATACGTTGATGCGGTGGTCGCTCAAGGTGGTGGGAGAGCGTATACGGCGAATTTCAGCCCTGTTGCTTCCGTCACTAATCTCAGCGGACAACAACTGGGTTTCGGTGATTGCCTTCCGGATCGGATGACGTGACGCGTCGTGCTCGGCGATGAATGCGGTCATCGCCGCCTGAGTGCGCAGAAGAACCGCTCGTCTTGGCTCGATCACTTGATTCCCGCGCTCGAGGGGCTTTTTCGAACACCGTGCTACCGTGAACGGGTCCTCGGGAGGGTGTATGCAGCACGTCCGTGTTTTGGCTGTCGTCGCGATGTTGTTGACGGTGCCGTGCGTCTGGGCGCAATCGAGCGAGGTGACGACCCTCACTCCGGCCCCCTTGAGGCTGACCCTGCTCCAGTCCGACCCGACGACGGGAACGCTGACCTTGAGCCTCGAGAACCTGCGTGACAAGCCGATTGAGGTGTCCTTGCGGCTGCGCTACGATGCACAAGCCAAAGATGAGGTGCCCATTTGGGGCTGGGGTGCCTCCTTCGACGCTAAGGCCAAGACCCTTGCCGAGCGCCAGCAGCGGACGATCACGGTTAAAGGGATCAAGGCGGAGCCGGGGATGGCGACGGTGATCGCTGGCCCGCCGCCGGCCAATCCGTTCTCGACCAGCGTGCCGTTCAACGCCCCAACCACGGCTGCGGCGGCCACCGCCACCTGGACCACGCAGGTTTACGTGACACCGCCCTGGCTGGGTCTCGGCTCGGGCCGCGTCGCCGCCGGGCTCGTCCCACTTGAAACCGATGAAGGGCGCCCGAGCCTCCCCTGTGTCGATCTCACAGGCGTGGTTGCGAGCAGCGACCACGTCCTCGCCGTGCGCGCCACGCCGCAGGGCGCTTGCGTCAAGAGCGCGATCTCCTCGCCGTCGGCTGTGGCCCTCAAGCTGCGTCCCTATGAGGCGACCGACGCCGCCTTTGACAACGCCGTGATGCCCGGCAAGTACGAGGGCACGGTCAAGCTCGGCATTCGCGGCGGCAAGCCGGAGGACAGGCTGAAACTGAATGTCAATGCCAAGTACGAGTGGTACATCGCCGCCCTGGCCATCATCGTCGGGCTGATCCTGGGCTATGGGTACCGCTGGTTCACCACGATTTTCGCGGTGATCCAACCGCTCGAGACGCGCCGCCTTCAGCTGAAGAAGAACGCATTGGCTGCCTTAGACCACCTTAAGAACGCCCAAGCCCAAGAGGACTTGCACCCCGGACTTGGTTCCTCGATCACACAGGAGGCCACGGCCCTATCAGAATCGATGACGCAATGCATTAAGCAATCCGATTCAGGGGTTGATCAGGCGATCAAAAACGCTCGAGCCTTCTGGCAAGACAGCGTCCCTGTCGCCAAGCTCGCTGAGCTGAACGGCCAGTTGGACAAGTTGGCGGCACTGGCCGATCAGGTGACCAAGCTCGTGGTCTACCGCGTGAAGCTGAGGCAGGCAGGTACGGATGGGCAAATCAAAGCCAACTCCGCCGCCCGAACACCAGACATGGGCGATGATGCTCAGATCGCCAAATTGGTCGGAACCGTGTTTGCGACAACCGTTACGGACTTGGGACAGCAGTCCGCCGGTGCCGAGTACCTCTACCAGTTTGGACAGCCATGGCTCGAGGCGTTCAACCAGGTAAGCAAAGCAATGATCGATGTCTCGGCCCTGACGGGAAGGCTCGCAGGCTCTACGCTGACCGCCCAACTAAAAACGAACCTGGGGAAAGAGGTGGCCGAGGCGGATACCGATCTGCGCGCCACGCTCCTCACGCTCTGGAATCCCAACATCACCTCTTTTGACGAGTTCCGATCCGCCTGGGTCAAGGCCCGAGGGTCGCTCGACCACGCCACCGACGCGGTGAACGCCGCCCTCCGCCACGCAGTGACGCCATTGGCTGGGTCGCGCATCGGATCGGTGGTCCAACCCCGAGAGGCGCTCGCGTTGGCCCGATCGCTCGAGGGACCGCTCCTGGTCTCGCGGATGACAAGTTACGGGGTGACGATCACCAACGTGCTGCTGCTCGTGTTCGCTGCGGTCATCTCGGGGTTGACGGCGCTCTATTTCAACAACCCAACCTTTGGCAACAGCGAATTGTTCACCTCACTGGCCTGGGGGGTGGGGGCAAAGGTGTTTGCTGATAACGCTGTGAGCGTGATTCCGGTCGTATTGCAGGCACTACGATCCCGGACATGACTGGGCGAGAAACCGAGAGTTGGCTCGGTCTGCATTTCGAGCGTGTCACACGGGTATTTCGAAAAGGAGGGGGCCATGTCAGAACCAGCTGATCTTCTCAAACTCATGGGCCGCGAATATCAGCAACGCATCGTGGTGGAACGCCTCCGCAGAGACGTGTTTGGTCAGACCGATCCTTCCACCTCAGGGACGATGGAAGATTTGATCGCCGCCGAAGAGGCACTCTCGGCCCTCGAACTCGAGCGAAGCGAAGTTCAATCCGGCGACCCTGGCAGCGGCCTGATTCTCGACACCACCGCC
Organism: uncultured Deinococcales bacterium; assembly: GCA_964244895.1. Lineage (GTDB taxonomy): Bacteria > Deinococcota > Deinococci > Deinococcales > JAAFIG01 > CAXTKV01. The sequence continues at coordinate 3,702 of CAXTKV010000198.1, read as the reverse complement.
CGTGATCAAGAGAATCCCGTGGCCTACCGTGGATTTGGAACCACCGGGCTCGAGGCCAAGGTGCACTTGAAGATGGCGCACATCCCAACCGCGATTTGCCATTTGTTCAACGCGGGGGACAACCCATTGATCGCTTGTACCGTCTCGGTCGAAAGCGGTGGCAAGTTGGCCAGCCCAAAGCGAATCCGGGTGACCTCCTTCATCGAGGGCTACTCGGCGCAAGCGGTAAACACCTTCGAGGTGCCACCCGGCAAACAGCACACTTTTCAACAACTCCCGACGCTATTGCCGGAGCGCGTCAAAAACCTGACCGAGTTGACCAGGGCGACGCTCAACGTCCTAGTCGAGGATCTCGATAGGGAGGTCGAAATCCACGAGACACAACCTGTCTGGCTGTTGGCGCGAACCTCGGCACCCCTTGCGGTGCAGGATCCGCAAACCGGTCACTGGCAGAACCTGGGCAAGTACTTCGGGGCCTTCGTGACGCCCAACGCCCCGAGCCTGATGACCTTCCTCCGCGAGGCGGCGAGGCGGCATCCGCAGGGCATGTTGGTCGGCTATCAAGGGGAGAGCCAGGCGGTCGAGCCGCAAATCAAGGCCCTCTTCGAGGCGCTCAAGGAGGTCGGGGGCATCACCTATGTCAACTCACTCGTGGACTTCAACCCTCAGCAGGGCTGGGCCAGCCAGCGCATGCGACTGCCACGCGAGAGCCTGGCTGACAAGCAGGCCAACTGCATTGATGGAACTGTGCTCTTCGCCAGCCTGCTCGAGGGCATCTCACTCAATCCGGCCATCGTGCTGATCCCGGGCCACGCTTTTGTCGCTTGGGAAACCTGGAATGACAGCAACGACTGGCGCTTCCTCGAGACGACCATGATCGGCAGCCACAGCTTCGAAGAGGCCATGCAATCCGGCGGGGCGACCGCCAAACAGTACTTGGGCAAGCTCGAGATCCTGCCGCTCAAAAAGTTGCGCGTAGAACACGGGATATTCCCGATGGAATAGATGCTCAGAAGCCTCATGTAAGCAACCGGGTACCGCATGCAGCGCAGAAGGATCGGTCACGTGTGAAGGACTTTCGCCAGAGTCTGGCTCTGCTGATCGCCATCAATGACTACCAAAAAGATTTGGGCGGGCCATCTCAATTGACCACCCCGGTCAGAGACGTTGAAGCGGTGGCCGGGCTGCTCGAGCGAGATCACGGCTACCGAACAGAGGTGGTGCGCGACGAACAGGCCACACTCGGTGGCATCATTGCCCAACTTGGCGCGCTGAAGGATCTGGTTCAAAAAAACGACCGCCTCTTGTTCTACTTCGCCGGGCATGGGATCGCACTCGACGAGGACGATGGGCCGCGCGGGTACTTGGTTCCCCAAGACGCCGACGGAACCGTCGAGCGGCTCTTTCCCATGGAAGCGCTGATCAAGGCGCTCCAGGAGCTTCCGTGCAGGCACCTGTTGGCCGTGCTCGACTGCTGTTTCGCCGGTGCGATTCGTTGGTCCAGAACCCGTGATCAGGCGGTTCCGAGGGGGATATTGCGCCAGGAACAGTACGAGTGGTTCACACAAGATCCTGCATGGCAAGTGATCACCTCGGCGGCCCACGACCAAAAAGCGCTTGATCTGGTCGCTGGATTCCCGGTGGGGGCGCGTGATGGGGCATCGCAGCACTCGCCTTTTGCACAGGCGTTCATGGATGGACTTTCGGGTGCTGCCGACTTCCAAACCGCCGACGGGGTGGGTGATGCCGTCATCACGGCAACCGAACTTGCGTTTCACGTCCGTCAAAAGTTGCAACAACTTACAGCGGGCGTGCGAAACCGACAGACCCCGATGCTGTGGCAGCTATCGAAACACGACAAGGGCGAATACGTTTTTTTGGTGCCTGGGCAGGAGCCCCAATTGTCACAGGCGGAACAGCTTTCGCCCGCGAGGAATCCGTGGCTGGGCCTCAGACCCTACGATCGCGACCAGGGGGAGTTGTTCTTCGGGCGCGAGCGCACCGTGCGCCAACTGCTGGGGTTGGTCGAGCAGCATGCCTTCGTGGTCGTGACAGGCCCTTCGGGCGTCGGCAAGTCCAGCCTGGCGCGTGCTGGTCTGGCTCCACAACTTGAATCGGCTCAATGTACCTGCGTCGTGTTTCGACCTGGCCCTTCGCCACTCACCAGCCTGCGCGAGGCCGTGGGGGTCGAAAACAGCCAACTGACCGTCCCGGACCTCGACACGCTGCGGCGCGAGCCAAAAGCGCTGTTGAATTGGTTGGCCGCCTGCGAGATTGGCAGGCGGCTTGTCCTGGTCGTCGACCAGGCAGAGGAGCTTTCCACCTTCAGCCGCGACCCGATTGAATCTGGAATCTTTGTCCAGCAGCTTGCGAACTGCATCGAGTGTCTAGACGGGCGCTTGGGTGTTGTCTTTGTCATTCGGTCGGAGTTCGAGGCCTACCTGCACGCCCCCTCGAAGGATGCCGCGCCGGGCCTGTCGGCGCTGAAGGGACACTGGTTTGCAGCCAGGCTGGTCGTTCCGCAGATGACCCAGGATGAGTTGCGCGCGGTGATCGAGGAACCCGCCCTGAAGCGGGTGATCCGTTTCGAGTCTGGTGATCTGGTCAACCGGCTGATCAACGATGTTGTTCAGATGCCGGGAGCCTTGCCGCTCCTGTCATTCGCCCTCAGCGAGATGTACCTGAACCTCTACCGCAGCGACCGAAGGGACCGCACCATCACCAACGCGGACTATGCTTCTTTGCAAGGGGGCGTGACCGGAGCGTTGCGTGTGCGCGCAAACGCTGTCCTCAAGAAATTTGACGAATCTCAGCAGACCACTGCACGCCGCGTCCTCGAGCGGATGGTTTCGTTCGAGGCGGGTGAGTTGACGCGGCGCAGGGTTGCCCGCAAGGAGTTCCAAACCGGCAACGCGGCCCAGGACACACGCATCAAAGCTGTGCTCGATGCGTTTGACGAGGCGAGACTTGTCGTTTTGGATGGCGGATACGTCGAGTTTGCCCACGACGCGCTGATTCACGAATGGGACATGCTTAGGTCCTGGATCAACAGCGGCACCGAAACGATCCTTAGTTGGCGGCGGTTGGAATTGGATGCCGAGGCTTGGGACCAAACAGAATCTAGCAGGAAGCCCGACATCCTCTGGGATGACCCAGCCCGGTCGACGACCGCCAAGCGACTGTTGATTGAGCTGACGCCCGGCCTCAATATGCTCGAAAGCGAATTTGCTATTGCCAGCGTCGGGCGAGCCTTCCGGAACTTTCTCGTGCGCCTTGGCTTAGCGGTCGTACTCGTGGTCATCGCCCTGGTTGCGGTGCTGTCGGCCTATTTCGCGAACGAAAGTCAGAAACTGGCCCTGAGCAGGCAACTCTCGGCCATGGCGCTCGTCGCCGCCCAAGATCCCAGTCCACTGAATGGCTCAGTTGACCAAGCGGTCCTGTTGGCCATGCAGGCGCTGAGCATCGTTCAAAGCACGGAAAGTGCTGGGAAGCTGCTGCAAACCCTACAGACTCTGCCGCCGCAATTGCGATCCGTGCTTCGTGGGCACAGCGACTGGGTGTCTGCAGTCGCCTTCAATCTGGAAGGTACGGTGTTGGCCAGCGGGAGTTGGGACGGCACCATCATCTTGTGGGATACCAAGACACGTCTGCCCATCGGTCCGCCCCTCAAAGGCGATTCAGCTCAGGTGTTGAGTGTTGCCT
>CAXTKV010000197.1:0-9433 GCA_964244895.1 uncultured Deinococcales bacterium | reverse complement strand
GTATTCAACCGTGAGTACCAGCGCCCGCTTCCACCTGTGCCGCACGTGTTCCAGGGCCGTACCAGCCGAATCCAAGGAACGCTACTGCATCAACGACGGCTCGAGACTCTTGGAATCCTGCCCGGACTGCGGAGCGCACATCACATCGCCCTACGCCCGGTTCTGTCCGGCCTGCGGCCAGGAATACCGCCCGTCGATATCCGAGCCGAGCCCGACGGGTGCGAAACGCGCGCCCAGACCCAAGAAAAGCGGTTCCTGACCGACGAGCGCGCCTGACTCGAGCTGCGCCGTTTGACGCACTGGCACAACCCGACAGCGAAGCAAAATGATCGCTCTGGACGGCGTTACTGGCGCGTTACCGATGCCTCGATACGTTCTTCTCAGGGCTGAAACGCACCGAGCATCAATCCAGCACGCGAGCCCATCCCAGAACCGTCCGCCCTCAACCCAATCTTTCCACCACGAGGAGATCGCCATGTTGACCGCTGAACAAACCTGGAGCCACCACCACGCCACCGCCATGGGATTGTCATTTCCCGCGCCGCTCGCCACGCTTGAACACCCGCAGATGCCCCAGACCATCCGCCTCGAACAATCCGTCGGTCACGCGCCTCGGGCCTCGTGGCGACTGACGCGGGGGAAGCGCACCCGGCTCGAGATGGCGTGGCGCATCGAGAAGTGAACGCACGAACATGAACCCATCAACCCAGATCTGCACCAAACCCGACTGCAAGCACCGCGAATGGCGGATCGAATCCGACCAATTCGAGGTCTGGATCGCGCTCGGTCACGGCAAGCTCGCGCTGACCGCCCACGAACCCCTCTGCCCGTCGTGCGACCCATCGGGTCAGGAGATTTCGCGGCAACGCACCTTCGATCCCGTCGCGGTCGAGCACTCCCTCTAACTTGAATTGACCGTACCAATCAGGGTTAGAAGCTCGAGAAAAGCGAAGAACACCGTCCCGCACGCAATTTTTTCTTTTCGAGAAACCGCGTCTGGGACGGTGTTTTGATTCATCGAGCTTGGGATTTCTGAGGATACGGGGGAATGCCGAGCGATCATCGGGGTAGATCTGCACGAGTCTCGAACACTTCAACCGCCAATGGCGACCATCGTTCTCTCGCGGATGTGCGGCAGGATGTCTCCCATCCGACCCTTCTGGTGCGCCGCCGCCAACAACACGTCGATGATGGCTTCAATCGGGTTCTCAGAATCGAACGCGGCGCTCGCGTCGAGTTCGCGGTCGGTCAAGAGGCACGGGCGCACTTTCCTGTCCGCCGTCAACCGCATCCGGCTGCACGCGCCGCAGAAGGGTTCAGAGATCGGGTTGATGAACCCGATGCTGCCGGGCGATCCGGGAACCTTGTAGACGCGGGCGGGTGAACTCGGGTCGGTCGGAACTTCCTCTAAAGGCCCAAATTCGCGCTCGATCACGGCTCTGGCTTCAGCGCCGGGCAAAAAAGCGTTCCTGTACACCTCGAGTTGCGAGTTGTTCAGGTGCATGTACTCGATGAAGCGCACGTGGAGCGGTCGCTCGAGGCTGAGGCCAGCCATGCGCACGAGTTCACCGTCGTTGATGCCGCGAATGCTGACGGCGTTGATCTTGACGGGGTGCAGGTTCAGTTCCAGCGCCAGGTCTATCGCGTCCAGCACGATGCCGACCTCTCCTCCACCGGTGGCTTTGCGAAACACGTCGGGGTCTACGGCGTCCAGGCTGATGTTGACGCGGTTCAGGCCAGCGTCCAGGAGTTCTTGGTGGCGGCGGCGGAACAGCGTGCCGTTGGTGGTGATGGCGATGTCCTTGACGCCGGGCGTGGCCCTGGCGTTGGCCATCATTTCGGGCAGTTCTTTGCGCAGTAAGGGCTCGCCACCCGTGAACCTGGCCGCGTCGAGCCCCAGCAGCGCGGATGCCTTGACGAAATGGTCCACGTCGCGCACGGACAGCGTGCCGCGCGGTTCGGCGTGAGCTTCACCCAAGGGGTCGCAGTAGGTGCAGTGGTAGTTGCAGCGCGGTGTGACGCTGATGCGCAGATCGCGGATGATCCGTCCGAAACGGTCGATCAGGGCGGTGGGGCGTTCGCGCACCGGGTTCTCGATGACAGCGTTGGTGTCTGGGACGCTCAAGGGGCTCCTCACTGACTGAAGATACGATCGGCACTCGATTTCAGTTCGATGCGTGCATTCTACGTGCTCGAGGAGCGCACAGCGTCTCGCGCGTTACCAATGGCGATCCGCGCGAGCGAATACCGTCCTGGACGGTGTTCTCGAGAATTCAGGTCACGCGTTCCGGTTGCGAGGCCGCCGTCAGGCACGGTGTCGCTGAAAGATGAGACTTGTGTATCGAATCCTCGCGCGGATAGATTGGTGCAGAGCAACACAGCACGCGAACATCGCGTGGGGAGGCCAGCATGAGCGTCTCGAGGTATCTGGCATTGGGCATGGGTCTGGTCGCGGTCAGCGCCGTCGGCGTGGGCATGGCGCAAACGAAGATGGGACTGATGTCCGTCGGTAAGGGTGAAGGCAGCGTGGATATCGTGGCCTGGCCGGGCTACATCGAGCGCGGCGCGAGCGACAAAGCCTACGACTGGGTCACGCCGTTCGAGAGGGCTTCCGGTTGCAAGGTCAACGTCAAGACGGCGGGCACGTCCGACGAGATGGTGACGCTGATGAACGGCGGCGGTTACGACCTGGTGACGGCCTCCGGGGATGCGTCCTTGCGGCTGGTGTTCGGCAAGACGGTGCAACCCGTCAACACCAAATTGATCCCGAGCTTCGCCAGCATCGACAAGCGCCTCCAGAACGGCGCGTGGCACACGGTCGGCGGCGTTCATTACGGCACGCCGTACCAGTGGGGCGCGAACGTGCTGATGTACAACACCAAAGTCTTCAAGACCGCGCCGACCTCCTGGAACGTGGTCTACGAGGAACAGAACCTTTCCGATGGCAAGTCCAACAAGGGGCGCGTGCAGTCCTACGACGGCCCGATCGCCATCGCGGACGGCGCGTTGTACCTGAAGACCAAGAAACCTGAACTGGGCATCAAGGACCCTTACGAACTCAATCAGGCCCAGTACGCCGCCGTGCTCGAGCTTCTGCGCGCGCAGCGCCCGCTGGTGCAGCGCTTCTGGCACGACGCCAACGTCCAGGTTCAGGACTTCACCAACGAGGGCATCGTCGCCTCGAGTTCGTGGCCGTTCCAGGTCAACACCCTCCAGGCGAACAAGCAACCCATCGCCAGCACGATCCCCAAGGAAGGCGCGACCGGCTGGGCGGACACGACGATGCTTTCCAGCACCGCCAAGCACCCGAATTGCGCCTACAAATGGATGGAATGGTCTTTGAACCCGAAAGTTCAGGGCGACGTGGCCGCCTGGTTCGGCAGCGTGCCCGTCGTGACCAAGGGCTGCGCGGCCTCCAAGCTGCTCGGCGCGGGCGGCTGCAAGACGAACGGCATCGACGCCTTCGACAAGATCGCGTTCTGGAAGACCCCGACCACGCAGTGCAAATCTCAGGGCACGTGCGTGCCGTACTCCAGGTGGGTCACGGATTACATCGGCATCATGGGCAGCAAGTAACGAGGGGTTCTCGAGTCGCATGAAAGCGTAGGGGCGACGCATGCGTCGCCCCTACGCCCAACCGGGATAGGGCTCGAGAAACACCGTCCAGGACGGTCTTCTCGAGAATTCGTCCCGCGCGGCAGAACGCCGTACAGCAATCCCACAACGACGCTCTGGTTTCTCGCGCGAAAACGAGACTTCAACCATGCAAAACGCGGTCGAACTTCTGAACCTGTCCATCCTTTTCGGCAACGTTCGCGCCGTGGACGACGTGTCCTTGACGATCCGCGCGGGCGAGTTCTTCAGTTTGCTGGGGCCGTCCGGGTCGGGAAAAACCACGTGCTTGCGGGTCATCGGCGGCTTCGAGCGGCCATCGGGTGGGCGCGTCATGATTTTCGGGGCCGATGCGTCGAACCTTCCACCCTACGCGCGTGATGTCAACACGGTCTTTCAGGATTACGCGCTCTTTCCGCACATGAACATCCGCGACAACGTCGCGTACGGCCCGATGGTGCGCGGCGTGGAGACAAAAATCCGGCGGCTCGAGGCGGACAGGTTCCTGGAGATGGTCAAGCTTTCGGGTTTTGGAAATCGGCGTCCGGGGCAGCTTTCGGGCGGTCAGCGCCAACGCGTGGCGCTGGCGCGTGCGCTGATCAACAAACCAAAATTGCTCTTGCTGGACGAACCGCTCGGGGCGCTCGATTTGAAATTGCGCGAGGAAATGCAGATCGAACTGAAATCCTTGCAGCGCGAGCTGGGGATCACCTTCATCTTCGTAACCCACGACCAGGGCGAGGCGCTGTCGATGTCGGATCGGGTGGCGGTGTTCAACCACGGGAAGATCGAACAGCTCGATGCGCCGCGCGCGCTCTACGACCAGCCCAGAACGGAGTTCGTGGCGCGGTTCGTCGGCTCGAGCAACGTGCTGGACGGGGCGCGCATCGGGAAGAACGCGCAGCAAAAGTACGCGCTGCGCCCGGAGCGCATCACCGTTTCAGCGGGCGAGGCGCACGGCGCGAACCGCCTCGTCGGGACGCTGCTGGACGTGCATTACCTGGGTTCACAGACCCGCTTCGAGGTCAGCGTCGGCGGCGAGCGCGTCACGGCGCTCAATTCGACGGGCTCGGCCTCGAGCGACGCGGTTTTACCCGTCGGTAGCGCGGTCACGCTGGCTTGGGATCCGTCAGACCTGCGCGAACTCGAGGGAAAGTCGTGAATGCCCCTTCCGCACGCCCGTTCGCTCCCCCATTTATGACGGATGCGGTCGCACACCCCCTCCGTCTCTCACGGCACAGAATCCAACGGCGCGACGTTCGAGTCGTCTCCCCCATTTATAGGGCAGGCAAAGACCAAGAACGCCGTCCGACACGGTGTCTCTCGAGACGCAATTTATTGCGTGCTGGACGGTGTTCCTAGTGCAGACCTCGAGCCGTCCGGGTCTGATCCGCCGAATCTCGGACGCGCTGTACCTCAAACCGGCGCTGCTGTTGGCGCTGTTGTTGATCCCGCCGATGGTCTGGCTGGGCGTGATTTACCTGGGATCGCTGCTAAACCTGCTGATCTACAGCTTTTACTCGATCGACGATTTCACCGGGCAGGTGCAGTACCAGTTCACGCTGGGCACGCTGGCGCAGCTCTTCTCGAGCCCCGCCAACGTGGATATCGTCGTGCGCACGCTCAGCATGAGCCTCGCGGTGACGCTGGCGTGCGCGCTAATCGCGTTTCCCATCGCGTATTTCATGGCGTTTTACACGCGCGGCAACCAGCGCGCCGCGTGGTACTTGATGGTGCTGTTGCCGCTCTGGAGTTCCTACCTGGTCCGCGTCTACGCGTGGCGGTTGATCCTCGCCAGGGAAGGCGTGCTGAGCTGGTTTTTCGACGCGCTCCACCTGCGCTGGTTGCTGGATGGCGCGCTGAGCGCACCCGTGGTCGGCGGGCCGAGTTTGTCCTCGAGCTACCTGGGGATGTTCCTGGTGTTCGTGTACGTCTGGTTGCCCTACATGATCCTGCCCGTTCAGGCCGCGCTCGAACGCGTGCCGAAATCCTTGATTCAGGCCTCCAGCGACCTGGGCGCAAGGCCCGCGCAGACTTTCTGGTCGGTGATCCTGCCGCTGGCGGTTCCGGGCATCGCGGCGGGCAGCATCTTCACGTTCTCGTTGACGCTGGGCGACTACATCATTCCCGGCGTGGTCGGCGCGCCGGGGTACTTCATCGGGCAGATGGTCTACACGCAGCAGGGCACGGCGGGCAACATTCCGCTGGCGGCGGCCTTCAGCGTGGTGCCGATCGCGATTATCAGCCTGTACCTGGCGCTGGTGCGCAGGCTGGGGGCGTTCGATGCGCTGTGAGGGGTCACGGGTCGCGGGCCGCGGGTCACGGGTCGCGGCGGAGTCTCGAGACGCGACAACACCGGCCCACTGCTTCTGTCCTCCCCTGCGTGCAGAGGAGGTGTCATCAGCCCGGTCTCGGCTGTTGACGGAGGGGTCGACCTCGCCATCTCGAGGACTCGCACCGTGAACCCCAGGCCATCGTGGGCGCTCAGGATCGCGGCGGGTGGGGCGCTGGTGTTCCTGCACTTTCCGCTCCTGGTGATCCTGCTGTACGCCTTCACCAGCGAGGATCGGACGTACCGCTTCCCGCCGCCGGGATTGACCCTGCACTGGTTCAGCGTGACCTTCGAGCGCGCGGACATGTGGGCCGCGATGGGTTTGTCGGTGCGGGTGGCGCTCATGGCGACGGCCATCGCGCTGGTGCTGGGTACGATGATTGCGGCGGCGATGTACAGATTCGATTTCTTCGGCAAGGATGCGGTCACGCTGGCCACGATCCTGCCGATTGCGCTGCCGGGCATCCTGACGGGCATCGCACTTTTAACCACGATCAAACGCGTCGGGGTCGAACCGGGCTTCTGGACGATCGTGATCGGGCACGCGACGTTCTGCATCGTGACGGTCTTCAATAACGTCGTGGCGCGGTTCAGACGCACCAGCCCCTCGCAGCTCGAGGCGAGCATGGACCTGGGTGCGGACGGCTTTCAGACCTTCCGCTACGTGATCCTGCCGAGCATCTCGACGGCGCTTCTGGCAGGCGGGATGCTGGCCTTCGCGCTGTCCTTCGACGAGGTGATCGTCACGACGTTCACGGCGGGCAAGGAGCAGACCTTGCCGATCTGGTTCCTGGGCGAACTCTTCCGGCCCCGCAACCGTCCCGTGACCAACGTGGTGGCGATCTTCGTGATGCTGGTGACGTTCGTGCCAATCATCCTGGCGCAGCGTTTGACGCAGGGCACGGAAGACTTGCACGGTGGCGGCAAGACGGGCTGAGGTTGGATCCCTGGAATCTGCCCGAGAAGACCGTCCGGCACACGAATTCCTGACGCCCGAGAAGACCGTCCTGGACGGTCTTCTCGAGGATGTTCAATCGCAACCACTCGACCTATGCGCACATCTCGAGGTCGCGCCGAAGCGGAAGGATTGACGACCGAGCCAGAACGGGAGCAAACTGGCGGGAAACGCCGTCCAGGAGGACATCATTCCCGATCCGCAAACCACCTTCATCGTCGGAGACGTTCACGGGCAGTACCTGCCGCTGGCGAGGCTGCTGCAGGGCGCGGGGTTGATCAAGGAGTTGCGCTGGAACGGCGCGAACGCCCGTTTGTGGTTCGTGGGGGATCTGTTCGACCGCGGCCCGGACGGGCTGGCGGCCTTGAACCTGGTGATGCGCTTGCAGCGCGAGGCGCGCACCGTCGGCGGGGATGTCAACCTGATCCTGGGCAATCACGAACTGATGCTGCTGGGTGCGTACCACCTGGGCGCGTTCGGCTCGGGTCAGAACGCAGCCTTTTTTGAATCGTGGAAACGCGCGGGCGGACGGCTCGAGGATTTGACCGACCTGCGCCCCGACCAGGTGCGGTTCCTGATGGCCGCACCCGTGCTGGCGCTGGAGCACGGGAATTTGCTGATGCACTCGGACACCGTCGGCTACGAACGCTACGGGCGCGACATCGCGGAAGTCAACGCCAACGCGCGCGCCGTGCTGGAATCGCGCGATCCCGTCATCTGGGCCGGGTTGATCGGCACGCTGAACGAACGGGATGCGTTTCTCTCGAGCGCCGGACGCGCGCGGGCTGAACGAATCTTGGATCGCTACGGCGCAAACCGGATCGTCCACGGGCACACGCCGATCCCGCGCGTCACCAATCAACCTGTCGGCAGCGTCATGGCGGCCCTCGAATACCAGAACGGATTGTGCCTGAACGTGGACGCCGGATTGTACATGGGCTCGACGGGTTTCGTTCACGCGCTCGAACCGGCGCTCGAGCGGCCCACCCAGCGACGAACCGCGCCCGAGACGGTCTGAACCGCCTCTCGGGTGAAAACGAACGGCCTCATCGGGCGGTATTCTCGAAGAAGAAAACGCGCGCGTTCCAGAAAGGACGACCATGACGACATCCATCGAGAAACCCACCAGAACCCAGGATTTGCTCGACCGCCGTGCACAGAGCGTGGCACGCGGCGTGTCCGCGCTGACGCCGCTGTTCGCGGAACGCGCCAGCGGCGCGAGCCTGTGGGACATCGAAGGCGCGCGCTACATCGACTTCGCGGGCGGCATCGGCGTGATGAACACCGGGCACGCGCACCCGAAGGTCGTGCAGGCCGTCAGCGCGCAACTCGAGCGCTTCACCCACACCTGCTTTCAGGTCGTGGCCTACGAGAGCTACATCGCGCTGGCCGAAAAGCTGAACGCGCTGGTGCCCGTCAAGGAAGGTCACGCCAACAAAACGATCTTCGTGTCCACCGGCGCTGAAGCCACCGAGAACGCCATTAAAATCGCCCGCGCGTACACCAACCGTCCCGCGATCATCAGCTTCGACAACAGCTTTCACGGGCGCACGCTGATGGGCATGAGCCTGACGGGCAAGCAGAAGCCGTACAAGCAGAACTTCGGGCCGTTCGCACCGGAGGTCTACAAGGCCCCCTTCCCGATTCCCTACCACGGCATCACCACCAAAGTAGCGCTGGATGGGCTCGAGAACCTCTTCAACACGCAAGTCAGCCCGGATCAGGTGGCGGCCATCATCATCGAACCCGTGCAGGGCGAGGGCGGTTTCAATCCCGCACCCGCCGGGTTCCTGCGCAGCCTGCGCCACATCTGCGACAAGCACGGCATCGTTTTCATCAACGACGAGATTCAGTCCGGTTTCGGACGCACCGGCAAGATGTGGGCGCTCGAGCATTCGGGCGTGACGCCCGACCTGACGACCATCGCCAAGAGCCTGGCGGGAGGGCTGCCGCTGGCGGCGGTCACGGGCCGCGCGGACATCATGGACGCGCCGCACCCCGGCGGGCTGGGCGGCACCTACGCGGGCAATCCGCTCGCGTGCGCGGCGGGGCTGGCGGTGCTCGAGGTCTTCGAGCAGGAACATATTCTCGAGCAGGCCGAAGCCCTGGGCGCGCAGCTCGAGACGGAACTGAAAGCCCTCGAGCGCGATTTTGCGGGCGTCGGGGAAGTGCGCGGCCTGGGCGCAATGATGGCGATGGAACTCGTCAAGGACAGAGAATCCAGACGCCCAGACGCGGATTCCGCCACCAGAATCTGTGCCGCCGCCCTCGAGCGCGGGCTGATATTGATCAAGTGCGGCATGCACGGCAACGCGATCCGCGTGCTCGTGCCGTTGAACGCCAGCGCCGAAGAGCTCGAGATGGGATTCAAGGCGTTAAGAGGGGCATTTGAGGCGGTGTACTCGAGCTGAGGGTTACATTCGCCCCTACGAAGGAGCGCACGTTCCCGAACTCAAGGCTTGCAAACTCGAGAACACCGTCCCGGACGCAATCTCGAGCGTGCGTGCTGGACGGTGTTCCTGAACTCGAGAACA
>CAXTKV010000196.1:0-9510 GCA_964244895.1 uncultured Deinococcales bacterium | reverse complement strand
CGGCTTTCGTTTCATTGCACCGTCCAGCACACACGATCAGATAGGCGTGCTGGACGGTGTTATTGAAGAATTTTCCAACGAAAGAACCCCAAGAAATTTGGGTTCAGAATGGTTGGGTGGAAGGCGGAATCCGGGTGCTTCATCAGCGTTTCTAAAGACAGCAAGCGCACCTCTCCCCCGTCCTGGACGCTGCCACCCGTGTGGTACACGACCATGCCGTTCCCGAGGTAGACCATCGAGTGGTACGAGGCCAGTCCGGGCCGCAAAAAGTACACCAGGTCGCCGCGCACGGCCTGATGCCAGTCTCTGGTGACGAAGACGCTGGAATAGTTCGCCAGGTATTTCGCGCCGACCCGACCGACGAAACGGCCCTCTCGCACGTCGTCGGGCTGGAACGCGCCGGGAGCTTGACGGAACACCGATCGGCTGATGATCGGCATGGGGTACGCGTAGGCGCGCACTTCCGGCGAGCGAGGGCGCGGGAAGTACGCGAATTTGGCCCACCAAGCGCGGTCTTTTTTCTCTAAAGCCTGCACGAAAGCGTAACGCAACAACCCGGCGCAGTCGCGGTCTTCGGGTTTCCAGTCGGCGGACAGGCCGTAGAACTGGGATTCCGCGACCGCCGCGAACCAGTCTGAAAACGATGCGCGATCCTGCCCGACCAGTTCCAGGGCGTCCGGGTAGCCGTCGCGGTCGGAATCGCTCAGGTCTCGAGCGCCGAACGAGAGGCCGGAGGCGAGCAGTACCAGCGTGATGATCCATCGCACAGACTGGATTCTACGCGGCATCGGTGAGTCGCACCTCATGGCGGCGCGCAGTTCAGGACGCCGTCCCAGACGGTGTTCTCGAGACCGGGCGCGTACCCGAGGGCTGATCTTGCGGGCATCGGGACAATCCTCAGCGCGATTTCATGATGTCTGGCGTATATTTGTTGAGTGAACTACGCTCACTTTGTCACTTGAGTACAGTGTTCGACGCGACACTCGGTGTAAGCTTCACATCATTCGACGGCGCGCGAACGAGCCGCGCTGGCACGCCACCCCCGGAGGGATTCCTTTGACACGCATCAACCCCTGGACGATCCTTTTACTGATCATCGCTGTCGTGCTTTTGGTGAACATCACTTCATCCGGCACGGGCAGAAATACGATCGCGTACAACGCCTTCCTGGAACTGGTCAACCAGGATAAGGTCAAGACGGTCGTGTTCACCGATCAGAACGTGGACATCACCCTCAAACAACAAGAAGAAATTGCGACCGTGCCGGGCGGCGAAACCCGCACGGCATCCCATTTCACCACGCAACTGCCCACGCCCAGCACGCCGGACAACACGCTGCTGCCGATCCTCAAGGAAAAAGGCGTCGAGTTCCGTTACGCTCAACCCTCGAACTTCCTGCCGATCCTGCTGCAATTCCTGCCGCTGGTGCTGTTCGTCGGGTTCTTCTACTTCATCCTGATGCGCGGTCAAGGCGCGCAGGGGCAGGTCATGCAGTTCGGGCAATCCCGCGCCAAGCAGTACGGCAAGGAGCGCAAGGTCACGACCACTTTCGCTGACGTTGCGGGTCACGAGGAAGTCAAACGCGAACTGGTCGAGGTGGTGGACTTCCTGAAGAACCCCGGCAAGTACCACGCCATCGGCGCGGAAATCCCGAAGGGCGTGCTGCTGGTCGGCCCTCCCGGAACGGGCAAGACCCTGCTGGCCAGGGCCGTCGCGGGCGAGGCGGGCGTGCCGTTCTTCACCGTGTCCGCATCCGAGTTCATGGAGATGTTCGTCGGCGTCGGCGCGTCTAGGGTGCGCTCCTTGTTCGACGATGCGCGCAAGGCCAGCCCCGCGATCATCTTCATCGACGAGTTGGACAGCATCGGCAGGAAGCGCGGCGCGGGCATCGGCGGCGGTCACGACGAACGCGAGCAAACCCTCAACCAGATCCTTTCCGAAATGGACGGATTCGACAAGACCACCAGCGTGATCATCCTGGCCGCCACCAACCGCCCGGACATCCTGGATGCGGCGCTCCTGCGCCCCGGACGCTTCGACCGGCAGGTCACGGTCGGGCTGCCGAACGTCAAGGAGCGCGAGGCGATCCTGCGCGTCCACATGCGCAACAAGCCCCTCGATTCCACCATCGACGTGGACGCCATCGCCAAGACCACCCCAGGCATGAGCGGCGCAGACCTGAAAAACCTGGTCAATGAGGCCGCGCTCGAGGCGGCGCGGCGCATGAAGACCACCATCGGCTGGGAAGATTTCAGCCGCGCGCTCGACAAGATCATGCTCGGGTTGGAACGCGGCAGCTTGATCCTGACGCACGACACCAAGAAAGTCATCGCGTACCACGAGGCGGGCCACGCCATCGTCGCGCAAGTCATGCCCAACGCCAACAAGCCCAGCAAGGTCACGATCGTGCCGCGCGGGTTTAGCCTCGGTGTGACGATCACCCCGCCCGACGAGAACCGCATGATCCTGATGTCCAAAGAGGACGCCGAAGCGCAACTTTCCATCATGTTCGGCGGACGAGCCGCGGAGGAACTCTTTATCGGGCCCGTCACGTCCGGCGCGAGCAACGACTTCCAGCAGGCGCTCGGGCTGGCGCGGCGCATGGTGCTGGAATGGGGCATGGGCGAGCGCTTCAAGAACATGGCCTGGGGCAACAACTCCGGCCCGGTCTTCCTGGGCGAGCAGTTGCTCTCGCGCAACGACGTTTCCGACGAAACCGCGCGCCTGCTCGATGAGGACATCAAAGACATCCTCGAGGCCGCCTACGCGCAGACCAAAGACCTTTTGCAGCGCTACACCCAGGCCATGCACGAGGTCGCCAAGGCCCTGCTCGAGACCGAGATCATCACGGGCCAGACCGTCAGCGATGCCGTGGATCGGGTTCGGCGCACGATCGACGTGCTGCCGGGGACGCCAGCCGCCAACCCCGCCGATTGAGAATTCCTTGACCCTCGAGAACTGGGCTTCGGCCCAGTTCTTTTTTCTAGAAGATTCGAGAGCACCGTCCAGCACGCGTCTTCAAATATGCGTGCTGGACAGTGTTCTTACAGCGGTCTTCACGAAGGTTAACGCGCGAAAACCTCGCTCACCGGAGGGCGCAGAGTATTGCGCCCTCTCGCCGCGCGCAGAGATTGCCCGCGGCGCCCTATAAAAAACGGTTTTGCATCAAGGTTTTTGCACGCCGCTGAATGTCTCGAGCCTTCCGAAACCCGCCCCACGCATCATCTCGAAGAAAGCATCCCGATCACTTAACGACGCTCGAGCGCGAGTTGGACAAGTCTCGAGACGAGTTCCGCATACGACACACCCGCCGCTTCCCAGAGCTTCGGGTACATGCTGGTTTTGGTGAAACCGGGCATGGTGTTAACCTCGTTCAAGAAGAGTTCGCCGCTGGATTCGAGATAAAAGAAATCCACCCTTGAGAGCCCGGCGCAATCGAGCGCTTTGAAGGCCGCGACCGCCAGGGTTCGGGCGCGCTCGGCAATTTCCGGCGGGAGCTTCGCGGGGATGTGCATTTCTGCCCGACCTTCGGTGTACTTGGTTTCGTAATCGTAGAACTCGCTGGAAAACGTCAGTTCCCCGACCGGGCTGGCCTGCGGGTCGTCGTTGCCCAGAATCCCGACCTCGATCTCGCGCGGTTTGGATTGCCCCGCCTGCGCCCCAGCACCATCTCGCGAGGCGTGAGCCGCACCAATCTGCGAGGCGTGAGCCTCGACGATCGCGCGCCGATCGTGCTCGAAGGCCAGTCGAAGGGCAGCCTTCAATTCGACCCGATCTCGGGCCTTGGAAATCCCGA
The DNA here is from genome assembly GCA_964244895.1 of uncultured Deinococcales bacterium. Taxonomy (GTDB): domain Bacteria; phylum Deinococcota; class Deinococci; order Deinococcales; family JAAFIG01; genus CAXTKV01. The sequence goes on along the minus strand of CAXTKV010000196.1, from coordinate 5,714 downwards.
CGGATGACCCGAGGTTGGCGGGCTTGACGAACACCGGATAACTCAGTTCCTCGAGCCTCGAGATGGCGTCCTCGGGTGAGGTCACGAATTCCGCGCGGGTCACGAGCTGGTACGGCACTTGCGGAATACCGTGGGCGTGCAGCACGGCTTTGGCCATGATTTTGTCCATGCTGACGGCGCTGCCCAGCACGCCGGAACCCACGAACGGAATGCCCGCCAGCTTCAGCAAACCCTGCACCGTGCCGTCCTCGCCCATCGGGCCGTGCAGGATCGGGAAGACGACATCGAAGGCTTCGGCGCTCGAGGCGCGGTGCAAGACCAGGTCTCCGCCGCTCGGGGCGCTGCCGCGTTCCAGGGCGCGCTGCGTTTCCGAGGACGGCAACCAGCGGCCCTCGCGGGAAATGATCATCGGTGTGACCTCGAACTGGTCGGCTGGCAGGGCTTCCAGCACGGATTTAGCGCTCGAGAGGCTGACCTCGTGCTCCTCGGATTGGCCGCCAGCCAGCACGAGCAGTCGAATTTTTTGGGGTTCAGGCATGGGTTGAAGTCTCCGAAAATCGCGTGAGCATCGAGTGAGTCATTTGCTTGGCATTCACGAGAACCGTCTGGGACACACATTCTGAATCTCCACGAACACCGTGCTGGACGGTCTTTTTCAGGCTCGACACCAACAGATTCAGGGCATCTCGAGGAACAACTGACCGCTCTCCTCGATCAAACGGAACGTCTGCACGGGCTGCGGACGCTTGCCGAGCGCCAGCAAGCCACGAGACCAGGCGGGCGCCTTCACGCCCAGCACGCCAGCCGTCCAGTCCAGGTTCTGGCCGCTGCACAGATCGAAGCTGCTCATGTGAAACGGGCAGGTGATCGTGTCGCCGTCAATCTTGCCGCCCGCCAACGGCAACCCGAGGTGCGGACAGCGGTTCAGCACGGCGCACAGGCCCTTCGAGCTGCGCGCCACGATCACCGATTGCCCGGCGGCGTCGACCACCCGAGACGGTTCGCTGAACTCAGCAACCGCGCCGATACCGACGCGATTCACGCGCTCGCCTCGAGCTGCGCGAGGTGGTTCGCGTCGTGCTTGACGATGAAGTCCAACCACGCGCCGACCGTGAACTCGCCGCGCGTCGGGTGCGTGCCCTTGCGCTCGAGCTGAGCGGGCGTCAGAGCGCTCCAGAGTTCCAGGTTGCGCTCGCGGGTCGCCACGAATGCGCGGGCGCTGTGCTGCACGTCTCGGGTCGCGTATGCGCCCGCCGTCGCCCAATCGTCGGCGTTGAAGGCCAGCATCGGCGGGTTGTCCTGCGCCAGCATCGCCAGTACGCGCACCGTCTGGACGCTTTCCACGTCCGCCAGGTGCGCCGCGATCTGGCGCGGCGTCCACTTGCCCGGTTCGCGCGGACGATCGAGCTCGTGGGCCTCCTCGAGCCGCCCGAGAACATCCAGGAGCGCCGTCGGAGCCGAAGCCAGTGCCTTCAGGGTGTCGTCCATGAGGCCAGTCTAACGCCGCCCGAGGGCTCGAGCGATAACCAGGAGATTCGCTTCGAGCGCGGTGTTCTCGAGGTGCACGCGGCACACTGGAATGACATTCTCCGAGACGTGATCGAGCGCGGCTCGAGGCGCCCACCTTCATCTGGAAGGGGTTTGGCAGGGTCAATCCTCGCGATCGCCACACCTCGAGACGCGTTCGGGCTGAAAAGCAGAGAACACCGTCTGTGACGGCCTCCTCAGGCTACTCATTGATTGCGTCCAGGACGGTCTACCCCGATCAGGCTCGAGGATCATGCCCCGCCTGAGGGCTGACTCGTGACCTCTGACCCGTAGAATGACCCCACACGGAGGCAACAATGGATCACATCCTCGCCCTGGATCAGGGCACGACCTCGAGCCGAGCCATCGTCTTCCGCGCGGACGGACACCCGACCAGCAAGGCGCAGCGCGAGTTCCGCCAGATCTACCCGCAACCCGGCTGGGTCGAACACGACCCGTTTGAAATCCTGGAAAGCCAACTGACCACCGCCCGAGAAGCCATCAAAGGCGCGACCGGGCCGATCAAAGCCATCGGCATCACCAACCAGCGCGAGACGACCCTGCTGTGGGATCGAAGCAGCGGGAAACCCGTCCACAACGCCATCGTCTGGCAGGATCGGCGCACGGCGGTCGCGTGCGACCGACTGCGGGACGCTGGTTTGGAGCAACTGTTCCGCGAACGCACCGGCTTGCGGCTCGACCCGTACTTTTCCGGCACGAAACTCGCCTGGCTGCTGGAAAACGTGCCCGACGCCCGCACCCGCGCCGAGGCCGGAGAGCTGTGCTTCGGCACGGTCGATTCGTGGCTGATCTACAACCTGACGGGCGGCAAGGTTCACGCCACCGACGTGACCAACGCCGCGCGCACGCTGATGTTCAACATCCAGACGCTGCGCTGGGATCGCAAGCTCTTGGCGCACCTGGGCATCCCGCGCGCCGTGCTGCCCGAAGTTCTACCGTCCAGTGCGCTCTACGGCGTGGCTGAATCACTGGACGACCTGCCGATCACCGGCGTGGCGGGCGACCAGCACGCCGCGCTGTTCGGGCAAGCCTGCCTGGAACCCGGCATGGCCAAAAACACCTACGGCACGGGCTGCTTCATGCTTTTAAACACCGGCGAGAACATCGTCTCGAGCCAGCACGGGCTCTTGACCACGCCCGCCTGGGCGCTGGCCGGAACCCGACCCGTCGAGGGCTCCATGACCGACGCGGGTTACACCCCGACCCGCACGGGCGCGACCTACGCCCTGGAAGGCGGCGTGTTCATCGCGGGCGCGGTCGTGCAATGGCTGCGCGACGAGATGCAGTTCTTTTCCAGCAGCGCGGAAGTCGAAAACCTGGCCGCCAGCGTGCCGGACAACGGCGGCGTGTACCTGGTGCCCGCCTTCGCCGGACTGGGCGCGCCGCACTGGGACGCCTACGCCAGGGGCACGATCCAGGGCCTGACGCGCGGCACGGGCAAGGCACACGTGGCCCGCGCCGCGCTCGAAGCCATCGCCTACCAGGTGCGCGACGTGCTGGAAGCCATGCAGAAGGAATCCGGCATCACGCTTTCAGAATTGCGCGTGGACGGCGGCGCGACCGCCAACGATCTGTTGATGCAATTCCAGGCCGACATCCTGGGCGTACCCGTCGCCCGGCCCGCCGTGACCGAAACCACCGCGTTGGGCGCTGCGTTTTTGGCGGGGCTCGAGGCGGGCTTGGTCACGCTGAACGACGTTCGCAACAGTTGGACGCTCGAGAAACGTTTTGAACCGCGCATGGATGGCGCAGAGCGAGAGCGGTTGTACTCGGGCTGGCAACGCGCAGTGGAGCGATCCAAGAAGTGGGTCGAGGCGTAAAGGGAGTCACGAGAACACCGTCCAGCACGCGCATCATAATTCGTTTGCTGGACGGTGTTCCTCGTGTTTGCTCGAGCATCATTCCCTGAAAATAGCAATCATCGTCATTGCGTAGCGCGCCATCCACATCGTGTCGGAGCACTTGTTGCGCAGTGCAGACAAGCCATCGCACCCATCAGCACTCGAACACAGACCAGCAAATGGCGTTTCGGAACCGCTGATCCTCCAGGACGAGTTCACGAATCGCATCGGGGAGCTGTTCGCGCTGCCAAAGGCACTCGAGCCGACCGGCGCTCTCAGCGTCGTATTTGGGGGCTGCCGCACGCACGGCTTTGATGGCGTAGGCCGCCGCACCGAGTTCGTGTGCAGCGACGTGCGCCACCACCGCCGCCTGGCCAGCAGCATAGGCGGCGTACCGAGCGGCTCCGCTCAAATCTCTGGCCGCAGCCATGGCATGGCCACCCGCCGCGCGGGTTTCCATCATTTTGAGTTCCCCTCGAGTCCAAGCCCGAATCTGCTCGACTGCCAGACAGGGCCGTGGGTCGGAGGGTTGCGCTGCCTCGAAGAGATGCAGAACGTGCTCTGCACACGCAGCCGCCCACAAAGCCAGGAGCCGATGGTCGGCGTCCGTGAGCGTTCCCCCACGACGGATGGTGATGAATCGGGGGTCGCGGTCTTTGGGGAGGATCATGGTTGCACCTCACCTGTTTGCTCGAGCATCATTCCCTAATAGTAATCGCGCAGCGCGCCATCAAACTGTCCCGAACCCAGGCAGCACCGTTTGAAAACGCCTCCCGGAACCGCACGGGCACAGGTCGTTGCGACCCAACTTCTCGAGCAATTCCTTATCGCCATGAACGACGCGCAGGCCGCGCCTGACGTGCGTTTCGGACGGGAATCCTTTGCGGCGTTTGCTCGTCACTTCAAAAGCAGGGTTGCTCCTATGGCTGGACGTTTTTCTTCGACATGATCGCGCCTCCCGCGTGAAGTCTCGAGACGTACAGGCTCGAGCCGAGCGCAGGATACGCAACATTCAATGCCCACAGGATGCGCCGTCTCGCGTAAGCACTCTGGAAACGCCGTCCAGCACACAAGGTATCCCATGCAGGGAGCATCGTGTGGGACGGTGTTCTCGAGTGGAATAGTCAAGCGAATTCTCGAGACACATTGGTCTCGTGTGACTTACCGACCTTCAAAAATCGCTGGCAGTCAACGAGTCCAGGAAATTCTGCTGCATCCCGTACGCCTTCCAGTAATTCGACCAGAACCCGTCCGGCGTGTCGAACGGAAAGCGCCTCGGGTCGCTGCGCGAGCCGTCAGTCACGATCTGGCGGTGCGTGGTGATGTCGGAGGACTGCAGGCCGAAGCTCGAGGTCAGCCACGCGCACAACTGCCCGACCGCCGCTACCTGCGCTTTCGGGTAGATCGGGCTGAGGGAAAGATCCCGCTTCTGCACGATCTCGATGCCGATGGTGACGCGGTTGACATCGGCGTTCTTGAAGCCCTTGAACGAGGTCGCGCGGCCCGCGTGAAAAGTGTAGTTGACGCGCAGTTGCGGGTTGAGTTTCCAGATGGAACCGTTGCGTTCCACGGTGAAATCCACGCTGACCTCGCGCCCATCGGTGGGGTTGGCCACGTAGAGCGTGTCGTTGTGCGTTCCCGTACCCGCCGTGTCGTGCAGCACGATGCCAAGCACATCACCCCGATCCGTACCGAGGTTCTTGGCTTTGAGTTCGGTCCAGGTGGGTTGGGCTGGGGTCATGGTGTCCTCCGAACCGTCCAGCACGCGTATCGGAATTCGTGTGCTGGACGGTGTTCTCGAGGTGAGGAACCCTCAAAACCATCAATCTTTATTCAAGCTCGTGGTTAACAATCCGTCGCACGATGTCTGGCTCAAGCTGAAGAAGCGCATCTGCAAAAACCGTATGGCCTTTTGACACTGCCAGCGCTGCACCCGCATAACGACAATCTAGTTCATCCCAGTTATGCAGAGCAAAGTTTGAAATGCATCGCGGGATAGCGTTTAACGCATTTTTGTAGGCAGACTCGAGGTCACTGGGTATTGAGGATGAACGTATCGCGTTGCCCCGAGCAATCTCGATGGCGGAAACGAGCATGAGGAGTTCCCGTTGAACGAAACGTGGAGCCCGTTCTGCGATTCGCACGAGATGCGGCAATGCCGCGAACGAAGCGGTATACACGTCTCCCTGATGACAAAGCGCGCTCCACAAAGAAAAATATGGTTCGCCCTGATAGTTTTCGCATGTCGGAAATCGCTCGAGTTCAGTAATCATGTCGGGGATATCTTCTGCCGTTCCATAGGCATGAATCAATTCGCCCCAGCGC
>CAXTKV010000195.1:0-9670 GCA_964244895.1 uncultured Deinococcales bacterium | reverse complement strand
GTGAAATCCGGCTGGCGATCCGCGCGCAAGTCCTCGTCGCGAAAGCAGCGCGCGATCTGGAAGTACCGATCAAAATTGGCGATCATCAAGAGCTGCTTGAACAACTGCGGGCTCTGCGGCAGCGCGTAAAACGATCCCTTCGACAACCTCGAGGGAACCAGGAAGTCTCGCGCCCCTTCCGGCGTGGATTTGGTCAGCATCGGCGTCTCGACGCTGGTGAAACCCTCAGCGTCCAGGAAGCTGTAGATGGACGACACGACCTTGTGGCGCAGGCGCAAGGCGTCCCGGACTTCAGTGCGCCGCAAGTCGAGGTAACGGTACTTCAGGCGCATTTCTTCCGAGGCCGTGACGGGCGAGCCATCCACCGGGAACGGCACGGGCTTGGCCGTGTTGAGGATCTCGAGGCGCGCTGGCACGACCTCGATCTCGCCCGTGGGGTACTGAGCGGAACGGTTGGCTTCCTCGCGCAACCGGACGGTTCCCTCGACCTCGAGCACGAATTCGGACTTGCACAAATCGGCCACCGCGAAGGCGGGGTTGTCCCGATCCACCGTGACCTGCGCGATGCCGGACTTGTCGCGCAGCACGATGAAGCGCGTGTCCGGGAATTCGCGCACGCGGTTGACCCAGCCCTGCAAGACGACGCTTTTGCCCGCGTCAGACGCGCGCAATTCACCAACCAGGTGCGTTCTTTTCATGGTTTTCTCCTGATTTCAAGACGATCTTTCTCTCGAGAACACCGTCCTGGACGGTATTTCAAATATGCGTGCCAGACGGTGCCTTCAGGATCGCTCGAGCAAAAACGCGTTCAGACTTTCAATTGGCACGCTCGACTGTTCCCTCGATTCGAGGTGCTTGACGCTGACCAGTCCGCTCAATCGTTCGTTCTCACCGATCAGCACGGCATATCTCGCGCCGTATTTCTCGGCGTCACCGAGGGCTTTGCCCATCCCCTTTACGCGGTAGGCGGACAGGACTTTTCCGATCCGTCTGGCCTCTCGAGCGATCGCAATCGCCATCGGCAGCGACGCGTCGTCCAAGGGAACGATGTAGGCCAACACCGGCTCGAGCGCGGGGAGGCTGACCTTCTCCGCCTCGAGCGCCAGCAGCACGCGTTCCACGCCGCAGCCCCAGCCGATGCCCGGCGTGGCTTGCCCACCCATCATCTCGATCAGACCGTCGTAGCGCCCACCGGCCAGGATCGTCAATCCCAGATCGTCGTGAACGAACTCGTAGGCCGTGCGGTTGTAGTAATCCAGACCGCGCACGATGCTCGCGTCCACCACGAAAGGCACGTTCCAGTCGCGCAGGAAGCCCTGCACGGCCTCGAAGTGCGTCCTCGCATCCGCGCCCAGGAAGTCCAGCATCGGTTTGACCTCGAGCTCAATCAGCAACGCCTGATCGCGCTTGTCTTTCGAGTCCAGGATCCGCATCGGGTTCAACTCCAGGCGCTCCTGAGAATCGGCAGAAAGCCGATCTACGGCGGGGGAGAGCACCGAGCGCAAATACGCCACGTACTCCTGGCGATCCGGCGCGTCCCCCACGCTGCCCAGCCGAACCGTGAACCGTTCGAGCCCGAGTTCCCGCAGGATCGCGTGGCCCAGGTCGATCGTTTCCGCATCCACCACCGCATCGGCCAGCCCGATGACCTCGAGCCCGAGCTGGTGGAACTGGCGCTCGCGCCCTTTTTGAACGTTCTCGGCGCGAAACATCGGTTCAAAAGTCCAGAATTTCGTCGGCGTCGGCCTGGATGCGAAACCGTGCTGAAGGTAGGCCCTGACCATCGGCGCAGTCGCTTCGGGTCTCAGGGTCAACTCGCGCTCACCGCGATCCGAGAGGCTGTACATCTCCTTGCGCACGATGTCCGAGGATTCGCCTACGGCCTTCCTGAACACGCCCGTGTCCTCGAAAACCGGCGTATGGATTTCCCCTGCCCCGTAGCGCTCGAGCACCCGTCTGGCCGTCTCGAACACGAAGTTCCAGCGAGGCATGTCGTCCGGAAGGCGGTCGTTGGTTCCCTTGATGGTCTGGTACTTCACGCGCCAATCATACCCGTCGCGAACGCCCAGAGAAACACCGTCCAGCACGCGCAACCGCCTAAGAACGCCGTTCAGCACACAAAAAAGCGCCCGGATGACCCAGGCGCCCCTCGAGATTCCAACGAATTAAGGGTTGACGCTGAACGGCATGGCGTTCGAGAGCACGCCACCGACCTTGACGAACACGAACGCGCCACCGGGACGCGCCGACTTTGGCACCTTGACGACGACCTGCGTGGACGACCACGAAACGATGTCAGCCTTATCGGCTTCGACGCCACCATCACCGACCTCGTCGGCGCGGAACAGCACGACGCTGTTCGATGGGCCGCCCAGGCTGCGGCCCTGAATGGTCACGGGTTGACCCACGGCTGCAGGTTCGGAAAGCTTGAAGATCACCGGAGCCACGCTCGGACGATCGGCGGATGGGGCGCAGGCGCCCAACAAGGTGACAGCGACTCCAGCCAGGGCCAGCATACGAATCTTCATGAAGTACCTCCCTCGAGGTTATGAAATGCGGAATGGACGATTCTGCCGAGATCAGTCTAGCGGGTGATGCCGGATCTGAACTCAGAAAATGCACACGGCGCAGGGCGTCAGCCCGAGTCTCGAGATTTACCGAAAGCACTTATGATAATTGTACTAAGCACGAGTGTTTGCTATGCTGAGCCATGCGCTTATGCCCACAACGTCCTCGATCTTCGATGCTCGAGCCCGTAGCCTTCACAGGGTTGCATCTGTGAGCCGCCTCGAGATCCAGCTCGCTTCGCGCTGGACGATTCCCGACAACCGCAAACGCGAGGCCGTCCGCGCCGCGCACGAACAGAACGCGGACGTGTTGCTCGAGTTGCTGAACCACTACATGACCCTCAAAAGCGCCCGAAAGCTCGATGTCAGCGACGACACGAGGCGCTTGTACGGTCTGGCCGTGCGCCGTTTCCTCGAGTTCGCCGGGCCGGGCGATGCGGGTTCTGGCCCGCGCCTCGAGTTGACGCGCCTGGAACCGGAGGACATCGAGACCTGGATGGTCGGTCTTCAGGATCAAGGGCTCGAAGCGGGTTCCATCGCGGCCTACCTGTACGGCCTGCGCGCCTTGTACAGAGCCTTGATCTGGGCTCGAGCCGCAGATCGCAATCCAGCAGGGGAGGTTAAACCACCCCGCGATCCGACGCCAGCGCACGCCAGAAAGAGCGCACTCTCCCCTGCTGTGTACCGCGATTTGATCGCATTTCCGGCATCCAGGTACGGCCCCGAAGATCCTCGGCAGGCCAGGGACGTGCTGCTGCTCGCGCTGGGTGGATCGGGTGGATTGCGCGCCAAAGAAATTGTGGGGCTGGATGTTAGGGACCTCGAGATCGCGCTGAAACGTTTGACGGTGCGTTCCGGCAAGGGCGGAAAACGCCGCATGGTGCCGTTGTCCAGAACCCTGCTTGAACACTGCCTTCGCTGGCTCGAGGTTCGCCGGGGCTTGGTGCTGCGCGGTGAAATTCTGGACTCCGAAACCGCGTTGATCGTGTCCGCTTCGAGCAATCAGAGCGGTGGGCGCAGGTTGACGACCGATGGCGCACGCTACATTGCCAATGGGTATTACAAGGCGATGGGCTTGCCGACGGAGTTGTGGGGTTTGCACACACTGCGCCGCACGGCGGGTACACACTTGTACCGCGCGACCAGGGATTTGCACGTGGTCGCGGATGTCCTGGGGCACGCGTCGGTCAACACCAGCGCGATTTACGCCAAGATGGACATGGAAGTCCGCCGCGAGGCGCTCGAGGCGATGGAGGATCTGCGAGAGGATTGACCTCTCCCCCGTTCGTTTTGGTGGAGGCTGACGCGGCGAGGTGGATCTCAGCATCTTCGACTCGAGAATTTTATTGTGCTGCGTTCGCAGAGAAATCCCGTAGTCAATTGTTGATTAAAAGAATAATTTCACGATTACTCCTGCTCGTGAAATTGCTCCCTCATCAAGCGTCGTCGAAAGACCCAGTCCGTTAGAGTACTGCGTGATTCGAAACATCCTGATCGACATTGACGGCACGCTCGTCGGCAAGCACGGCATCCACGCGAACACTTGGCCTGCACTCGAAAAAGCAAAATCGCGCGGCCTGCACATCGGTCTGTGTACGGGACGCATTGGGGGCGGCAAGTCGTTGGAACTGGCGCGACAAATTTCACCGAACGACCTGCACGTCTTTCACAGCGGCGCGGTCATCACCACGCCGGACGGCCCCGCCGCGTACACCAGCGACCTGCCGCAAACCGCCTACACCGACCTCGTGGCCATCTCGAGGCGGGAAGCCCAGGTGCTGGAGGTCTACACGGAAGGCGCGTACTTCATCGAACGCGAAAGCGAGCGGGGCGCGGTGCATTCGGCGCACCTCGAGATGACACCACAGCGCACCGACTTGCTGGGCCTGCGCGGTCATCTGGTGCGGGCGCAATGGGTTGTCGACGAGGAACACTGGGCGCGATTGCGCCCGCTGACCGAAAAACTCGAGGGGATCGAGATCAGTCCGGCCACCGCGCCGTGGTCGCCGGGAACAGTCTTCGCGAGCGTCACTCGAGCGGGCACATCGAAGGCGGGTGCGCTCCGCTGGCTGGCGAAACACGATGGCTCGAGCCTCGAGAACATCGCCATGATCGGCGACGGCGAGAACGACCTGGAAGCCATCCAGGTCGCCGGGCTCGGGATCGCCATGGGCAACGCGCCAGAGGCCGTCAGACACGCCGCGAATTTCGTGGTTGGTGATGTCGACGAGGGCGGTCTGGCTCAGGCCATCGAGCGCTGCCTCGAGCAAGATTGAAACACGTTGTGGGATTCCGACTTGATGCCTGAGCATCCTCTCGGTTCGCGCTCTATCTCGAGTGACCACCGCCACCGTAACGGCGTCTGTATTGCTCGAGCAGTCTCGATCTTCGCAAGAAGCCCAGGGTGTCGACACCGTCCAGCATGCAAATTCTGAATTCTCGGGAACACCGTGCTGGACGGTGTTCTTTGCTGCGGGAGTCTCGAGAATCTCGCGTCTGCCCGCCATCTGCCGGCTCGAGGCACACCGGAACAATCAAGCTGGCCTTGTTATGATCCGCGCATATGCGCGTTTACATCGAGAACATCAGTCAGCACGTCGATCAGGAAGTCACCCTCAAAGGCTGGCTGGCGGACAAGTCGAGCAAGGGCAAACTTCACTTCCTGCGTGTCCGGGACGGCACGGGATTCATTCAGGCCACGATGTTCAAGAGCGACGTGTCCGAAGAGGATTTCGAAGCGGCCAAGCGGTTGCCGCAGGAATCGAGCCTCGAGGTCACGGGGGTTGTCCGGGCGGACGCGCGAGCGCCGGGCGGGTTTGAACTGGGCGTGAAATCCTTGAAGGTCGTGGCGGAACCGACCGAAGAGTACCCGATCACCCCGAAAGAACACGGCGTCGAATTTCTGCTCGATTACCGCCACCTGCACCTGCGCCACCGCAAACCCTGGGCCATGATGCGCGTCCGGGATACCGTCGAGCGCGCCATCCACGATTTCTTTCACGACCGGGGATTCCTGCGCTTCGACAGCCCGTTCTTCATGCCGACCGCGGTGGAGGGCACGACCAACCTCTTCGAGATCAACCTCTTCGACGACGGGAAAGCCTACCTCTCGCAATCCGGGCAGTTGTACGCCGAGGCGGGCGCGCTGGCCTACGGAAAGGTCTACACCTTCGGCCCGACCTTCCGGGCGGAAAAATCCAAGACGCGCAGGCACTTGCTGGAATTCTGGATGATCGAACCCGAGGTCGCTTACGCCGACTGGCAGGACAACATGCGCCTCCAAGAAGAATTCGTGGCCTACCTGGTCGGGCGCGCGCTCGAAGAACGCAAAATGGAACTCGAGGTGCTCGAGCGCGATATCTCGAAGCTCGAGCCCGCCGCCAGCGGCAATTACCCGCGCATCGCCTACGAGGACGCACTCAAATTGATCGAACAGAAAATTGCCGCCAAAGACTTACCCGACAACGTCGATGCGGACACGCAACCCGTGGCCTGGGGCGATGACCTGGGCGCGCCGCACGAGACGATCATCGGGGCGCAGTACGACCGGCCCGTGATGATCCACAGTTACCCCGCGGCCATCAAGGCGTTCTACATGCAACCCCGCGAGGACGATCCGCGCTACGCGGCCTGCGACGACATGATCGCGCCGGAAGGCTACGGCGAAATCATCGGCGGCTCTGAGCGCATTCACGATTACGAGCTGCTGAAGTCCCGAATTCTCGAGCACGGCTTGCCCCTCGAGGCGTTCGACTGGTACCTGGATCTCAGGAAGTACGGCAGCGTTCCCCACAGCGGTTTCGGCCTGGGGCTCGAGCGCACGGTCGCCTGGATTTGCGGCGTGCCGCACCTGCGCGAAGTCATCCCGTTTCCCAGAATGCTGACCCGCATGAAGCCGTGATTGATGAAGCCGTAATTGTGGGCTCGGACACGCCTCGGTTGTGACCACAAACCGCGACCTGGCACGAAATATCCCTATCCTCGGAGGCGGAACTCGAGGAGATTTTATGAAGTGGCAAATTGATCCAGCACACACGTCCGTCACCTTTCAGATTCAGCACATGGGTGTCTTCATCGTGACCGGCAGCTTCGGTTCAGTCGCGGGTGGCGTGATCACCAACGACGCCTACCTGCCGCAACGAATTCAGCTCGAGATCGAATCCGCCAGCATCCACACGGGCAACGACGCCCGGAACGCGCACCTGTTGAGCCCCGAATTCTTCGACGCGCAGCAGCACCCAAAAATTCTGTTTCAGAGCGCAGCCATCGCTTTGAAACCCGAATCCTTCAGCCTCTCGAACCTGTTCAGTCCCAAGAAGCAACCGCGCTACGTCGCCAACGGCAACCTGAGTATGCGCGGCGTGGTGCAGCCCGTCAATCTGGACTTCGAAGTGCCGAGCGAACCCTTCGACGATCCTTGGCAGGCCAAACGCATCGGTGCGAGGGGCACGACCCAACTGGATCGGACGCGCTGGGGCATCAACTGGAACCAGAACACGCCGGTGGTCGGCACGATGCTGCTCGGAAACGAAGTCAGGATCGCATTCAACACGCAGCTGACCCTGATCAAGTAAAAGGATGCGCAACATTCTGGTGATCGATGCCTCGTTGAGCGACTTTCAGCTCGCGCAGAGCATCCTCGGGTACGCCGGTTACAAATTGCGCCACTGCCAGGAACTCTCGCAGTTGAGCCGAATGATTTCGGAGGAACTACCGGACATCATCGTGTTGGAGATGTTCTTGCCGAACAAGAGTTTTTTCGCGATGATGCTCGAGCTAAAAAGTTCCAGCCTCATCGGCGGCGTGCCCGTCGTGGCGGTCAGCGCGCAGGCGTCCGCCGCGAACCGGGGCACGGCCATCACCTTGGGCGCAATCGATTTCATCGGCAAGCCGTACAACTTTGCGGAATTGCTGGCGAGCATCCAGAAAATTGCGAAGTAGGCGCGGTTGAGCTGGATGCTCGAACCCCGAGCGCGATTTAAAAACACCGTCCAGCACGCGAATCGGGTATTGCGTGCTGGACGGTGTTTGCGCGGCTAACTCGGAACCGCATCCTGACGGATCGAGAAGGTTCTCGAGATGCCGCCCGCGTCGGTGGTGACGCCCCACAGGGAATCCGCAATTTCCATCGTGGCTTTCTGGTGCGTCACCAGGATGAACTGCGTGCCCTTGTCCGCCAGCAGGTTCAAAAAGTGCGTGAAACGCCGGATGTTGGCCTCGTCGAGGGGCGCGTCCACCTCGTCCAGCACGGCCAGCGGCAAGCCTCGGGCATCTTCTGGAGCCTGAGAGAGAGCGAACAGGAACGCGAGCGCCGCCATCGTGCGCTCCCCGGCGGACAGAAGGTGCAGGCTGCGGGTGCGTTTGCCCTTGGGTGTGACGATCAACGAAAGACCTTCCAGGGCTCCGGCCTCGTCGCGCACGACGCTCAGCTCGCCCTCTCCGGCCAGAAGATCCTTGATGTACTCGCGAAACGAATCGGAAACGCGGCGGATCGCCTCGCGGAGTTTGGCGGTCACGTCGCGTTCCAGGGTCTCGAGCGCCTCCTCGAGTTCGCTCGCGGCGGCTCGGGCGTCCTGCATGCTCAGTTCGAGGTCGTTCAGTCGGGCGCGCTCCGAATCGTGTTCCTGTGCGGCCAGCGGGTTGACCAGCCCGATGTCTTCGAGGCGGGTGCGAATCGCATTCAGACGGGCCGTCCAGGCGCGAGGCGTACCGTCGGGGTCGTCGAAGAATTCGTCGGTCGGGGCGTCCTGGGTCAGGGTTTCGAGGTTGGCCTCTCGGCGGGCGAGCGACAGGCGCTGCGATTCGAGCTTTTCTCGGGTGTCCGAGAGCTCTCGCGTCTGACGAACCAGATCGGCCTCGAGTTCGCGCCGCCCAGATTCGAGGGTTTCGAGGGCGGAGCGCGCGCCGGGAAGGTTCAAGGCGGCGGATTCGGTCTCCAGGCGCTGAATTTCCGGGTTGGCGGCGTCCAGCTTGGACAGGGCCTCGGCCTCCGTCTGCGCGAGTTCCTCGAGCCGAAGCTGAATCGCGCGCAACCGATCCTGTGACTGGGCGTGGCGCATCGAGGCTTGCTCGAAGGTGCGGCGCTGCTCAATGTGAACGGCTTGGCGCGTTTGCGCTTCGCGCGCGGTGGCGTCCGCGGCGCGTTCGGACTCGCGGGCGGCGTTCAATCGAAGCCGCGCGTCCTCGAGACCGGCCTCGAGCGGCGCGAGGTCGGGCAGTGGGATACCGTCTGCGTCGACGCTGGCCGGGGCGATCAGGGCGCTCAATCTGGCCTGCAAGTTGTGGCGGCGTTCGTCCAGAGATTCGCGGCGCACCGAAAGGGCGTTCGTCTCGTTGCGGGCGCGCTCCAGGGCTTCGCGGGATTCTTGCACCCGAGCGTCGGCGCGCAGCACCGCCTCGCGGCTTTCGGAGGCGCTGGCGCGGTCGGATTCGAGCGCCGCCTCGAGCCCGGTCAGTTCCTTTTCCAGCGCCTCGAGTTCGGAGCGCAGCTCGCCGAGGCGTCTGGCCTCAGAGAAGTGCTCGCCGAACGTCTCGCGACCGCGCCCACCCGTGACGGCGCCGCCCGGCTCGAGAATCTCGCCCTCGAGCGTCACCAGGCGCGGGCGCTGCGCGTACTTGCGGGCGAGCTTGAGCGCCACCGGAAGCGATTCGATCACGGCGGTGTCGCCCAGTAAGCTTTGAATCACCTGATCAAAATCGCTGCTGGCCAGGTCAGCCGCGATGCCGAGGACGCCGGCTTCCTTCAACAGCGGCGTCTCGCGGCGCGCGCGCGCTCGGATCAGCTCGAGCGGCAAGAAGGTGGCGCGACCGCCGACGCGTTTGAGGTGATCGATGGCGGTTTCCGCGACCGCGCCGTTCTGCACCACGACCTGTTCGACGCGCCGCCCGAGCGCCGCACCGATGGCGGTCTCCAGGTGCGCGGGCACGCGAATCAGGTCACCGACCGGGCCGATCACGCCGTCGATTCCGGCGGAAAGGGCTTTTCTCGGGCCGTCGCTCAGGTGCGTGCGGGCCTGGCGCGCGGATTCCAGGCGCGCGAATTCTTTCGCGAGCGGCGTCCGTCCGGCGCGCAGTTCGGCCACGCGCGTGCCGTTGGCGGCGAT
>CAXTKV010000194.1:0-9670 GCA_964244895.1 uncultured Deinococcales bacterium | reverse complement strand
ACGTGCCGCTCGAATAGGAGATCGAGGAAAGGTCGGTGGCTCGAGAACACCGTCTGGTACAGCATTCTCGAGAACCACAAGAAGATCGTGCTGGACGGTGTTCCTTGAAGATGACAGCTTGGATAGCGCGCAGTAGGCTTCAGCCATGAGCCACGACCAGCCCCCCTGCATCGCCGCCGATCTCGAGGGCACGCTGACGACCGGGCAGACCTGGAAGGGCATCCGCGCGTACTTGCAATCCAACGGGCGCGCTCGGGAATACGCGCTGTTCTTCGCGGCGCGTCTGCCCGGTGCGCTGCTGGCCCGAGCGGGCCTGGTGGACAAGCGCGAGTTCGAGAACAGCTTCACCGCCGACACCGTGCGGTTCTTCGCGGGTATCCCGGTTTCAGACTTCCGCGAGATCGCGGAGTTCATCGTCGAGCGCGAACTCTGGCCGAAACGCCGCGAGGGCGTGCTGGCGGAACTCGAGACGTTGCGCTTGCAGGGCCGCCGATTGATCCTGGCGTCCGGCACGTACCAGCCCGTGCTGGACGCTTTCGCGTGGCGGCTCGAGGCCGAAGCCATCGGCACGCAACTCGAGGTGACGGCGGGCAGGCTGACCGGGCGGTTGTCGGGGCCGGTCAACGTCGGCGCGCACAAGGCCGAAACCTTGCGCGCGTTCCTGGAGGGTGCAACCCTCGAGCGCGCTTACGGCGATACCTTCCCGGATGCGCCGATGCTCAAAGAGGCCCGCATGGCGGTCGCGGTCAACCCCGACGCGAGCCTCGAGCGGCTGGCGAAGGCCAACGATTGGCGCGTGCTGAAGGTCTGACGTTGACGGTCACGAATTGGGCTTTTGCGCGCCAGAAAAGACTGCCCAGGACAGGATATTCTTGTTGATATCTCGGTTTTCATCGTCCTGAACGGTCTTTCGGGGTTGTCTTCCGTGCAGCTCGAGTCGTGCGGGACGCCTCAAATCGAGCGATCCATCACATCAAGACCGTGCCGGACGGTGTTTCCCGTGGGTCTACAGAGATTGCGCCGTTTGCGATCAGGTGTTCTCTGGTCAGTCCGGCCAGATACAGCGATCCCGTCACGACCACGCGACCGCCCTGAGCGACGCGACCGAGGGCGTGCCGAAGGGCATCTTCAGGATGATCAAAAGCGGTTCCGCCGTGTTCGAGCGCCAGCAGGTGCGGGTCGGCGGCCTGACCGCCGGGCGGGGCGACGAAAGCCAGACTGGAAGCCAGCCCGAGCAGGGGGTTCAGCACGGCGTGCGCGTTCTTGCGCTCGAACGCGCCGAAGACGAGCGCAAAACCGGGTTCCAGGCTGTCCGCCAACGCTTGCGCCCCGGCGGGGTTGTGCGCCCCGTCCACGATGACGGTGCGCGCATCGAAGGCGAAGACCTCGAAGCGGGCGGGCCAGCTCGCCTCGAGCGCCGCCGAGACGGAGGTTTCACCGTGACCCAGGATGCGCAACCCCGCCGCTGCCAGGCGCGCGTTCTCGATCTGGTGCCGCCCTTGCAGGCGCGGCGCTCGAGGCAGGCCGAACAGCGGGTCGGATTCGTCCAGCGCGTGCAACGGAGCGCCCCGATCCAGGGCTCTGTCGCGGATCACCTCGAGCGCCCGACCAGTCGCGGCGGTCACGACGGGCACGCCCGGTCGGATCGCACCGGATTTGTCCAGGGCGATATCGCGCAAGCTCGGGCCGAGCGTCTCGACGTGATCGAAATCCACGTTGGTCAAGACCAGCAGTTTGACGCGCTCGAGCGTCATCGTGGCGTCGCTCTCGCCGCCCACGCCCGCCTCGACCACGGCGATGTCCACGCGCATCCGCGCAAAGTACGCGAAGGCCAGCGCGATGGTCAGGTCGAAGAACGCGCCCTCCTGGGCGTGCAGCCTCGCCCAGTCCAGGAACTCCAGCACGTCTTTTTCTGGGATTTCTTGACCATCCACGACGATGCGTTCCTGAAAGTTCGTCAGGTGCGGTGAGGTGAAGCGTCCGACGCGCGAACCCGAAGCCCGCAAGCCCGCATTTAACATCGCGCAGACCGAACCCTTGCCGTTCGTCCCCACGACGTGAATCGCGTCGAATTGCGTCTGCGGGTTGTCCAGCCGTTCCAGGATGGCGCGGGCGCGCTCCGGGCCGCGCGTTCCGGTGCGGCGTCGGGCGTACAACCAGTTGATGCTTTCGGCGGGTGTCGGCGCGTTTTCCACGGTCTCGAGGCCAATGCTACAACGCCGGATTCGATCCCAGAACCCAACGAAACCGTCTCAGACGAGACTGATACCGATTCGCCGACGCACGGGGCAAGCTCGGTTTCTCTCGAGGATCGGGGGCTCCTGGGTCGAGGCCGTGCGGCCCGAGAAGGCATCCAGTTGACGCGAGACCTCGGGCTTCGCCTTCCTTAGGGAACTAAAGGAGTGACAAGTATTGCGTCCACGGCCAAGTTGGTGGCCGTAGATAATACCCTGTCCTGGACGGCGAAAATCGAATAATAACGTCGAATTTTCCGCAGTCGTTCGCCGTTCACATCCTGTAGACTTTTGCACGGGAGGGAACTCGAGCAATCGAGGTTTTTTCCTTCGTGAACTGCCGGGAGAAACCTTGAAACGATTCAAACCCCTCATTCCGATTCTCGCCGTCCTGCTCGCGACGGCCTGCAACTTGCCGACATCCCTCGACCCGACCGGCCCGAAGCTCGCGTTCTTGAACGTCAGCGACGGCCAGACCCTCTCGGGCGTGGTGCAACGCTCGCCGGGCGTGACGCTGATCGGTGGCGCGGCTGCTCAGGTCAAACTGGACGTGCTGCGCGCCGACGGTTCCGTGGACTGGACGCGCGACGAAAAAAGCGTCCCAGCCTGCATCACCGGCAGCACGAACGGCGTCTGCAACGCGTTCTCGACGACGCAACGGCCAGACGGCAATTACGTCGTGCGGGCGACCATGACCCTTTCGGACGGCACCGTGATCTCGGATCGCGTCAGCTTCCGCATCAACAACACCGGGGCGACCCCGCCAGCGCCGCCCCCGTCACCTTCACCGACGCCCGGAACCAAACCCGCCTGGGACACCGTCAATTCCTGGGGCATTCAGTACCACGGCTTCACCTCGAACAGCCTGAACGCGATTGACAACACGAACCTGGATGTGGTCGTGCTGGGGCGCTTCGACAGCGTCGGCAAGGAATGGACGGCTCCAGACATCACCAAGCTGGCGCAGAAAAAATGGGTCTTTTCCTACATCGCGGTCGGTCAGGCGCAGAACATCGAATGGTACTGGCAGTCCGGCTGGGGCGTCGGCAACCCGAGTTGGCTGATCAGCACCTCCGAGTACGGTGGCACGTACAACGTCGCCTACTGGGACGCTGCCTGGCAAAACATCGTGTTTGAGTCCATCGACCGGATCATCACTGACGGTTTCGATGGCGCGTTCCTGGATCAATCCGACCCGTTCTGGAACAACAGCTTCCCCAAAGGCAGCACGCCGACCATGACTTTCGTGCAGCGCAGCAAGGAACTGGTCTGCAACATCTACAACCACGCGCAAACCAGGAAGCCCGGCTTCAAGATCTTCGTCAACGGTGGCGCGAACCAGTACGACACCTTCAAGACGGACTACTCGAACTGCCTGGACGCGACCGCCGGAGAGCACCTGTGGTACCTGGGATCGGGACGCCCCGACATCAGCGGCTACCCGGCCTACACGATCCCCGTGCTGCAAAAACTGGCCTCAACGGGCAAGAAGGTTTTCACGTTCGATTACACCAGCAATTCTTCTGAGATCAACACCGTGCTGAGCGCGGCCAGATCGAAGGGCTTCATTCCGACCATCACCGACGCGGGCATCAGCACCACGCCAGTCGTGTACTGAAGGCAGTCAAGCGTCAGAAGCGAACCGCTTCCGGATTTGCTGACTCACGAAAGATGCGTCTCGAGGTGAGAGCAAACCCGAGGGTCGCCCTTTCAAAAGTTCGCGCAGGTCGCGCGATTTTCTCGAGAATAGACTTCCTACAAAAGTGATCGAACACGTCCCGAGGGACGGGTGGGTCATAGACGTACCCCTACAAAACCCTGTCCTGTAGGGGCAACCTTTATGGTTGCCCTCGCGTCAACCCGTTTTCGAGACTGACTTTCGCAAGAGGTCTAATCAGTCCCATCTCGAGGAACACCGTCCAGCACGGTGTTCCTCGAGATCAAGAATATTGTCTCAGGGACGGTGTTCCTGCCACTCGCGCCGCAAAATGGCGTAAATCAAAGAACTCGTCCATTCGTTTTTTGACCAGTAATCCTCGACGAAATGCGCCTCCGGGCGCATCCCGGCGCGTTCCATGACGCGGGCGGACGCCAGGTTGCGCGCGTCGCAATTGCCGATCACGCGGTGCAAGCTCAAGGTCACGAACGCGTATTCCAGAAGCGCACGGACGGCTTCGGTGGCGTAACCCTTGCCGCGGTGCGCTGGAGCCAGCGTGAAGCCGATTTCGGCCTGCGACCCGTTTGCGTCCGCGCGAAAAGCGCAATCTCCGACCAGCTCGCCGGAAGCGCGATCCTGAAGCGCGAACTGGAACCACTGCCCCGGCAATCCGGGCTCGAGATCGCGCATGGTCGCGATCAACGCCCGACCTTCCAGCATCGAAAACGCGTCCCAGGATTGATAGCGCGCCACTTCCGGCAAGCTGCGGTAGGCCACGAACGCCTCCAGGTCGGCATCGGCGAAACGCCGCAGGAACAATCGTGGCGTCTGAAGCTTCTCGAAGACCATCGGTTCAGCCCACCCTCAAGGCGCATCGGGCGCGTGAATCGCGTCCTCGAGCACCTTGAACGCGATCCCCGCCGCCAGCGCCGCGATCTGGAACGGCGCGGTGATGGTCAAATTCACCTGGTGATCGCCGATATCCCCGGAGAGTTGCGGCCCGGACAGTCGCAACGACGCGTCCAGACCCTTCAACGCGCCGCTGTAACGACCGCTGGCGGTGCGGGCTTCCAAGTCCAGCTCGAGCTTGAGGTTTTCCCCGACCAGTAACCCGCCCATTCTGACCAGCACCAGATTCGGACGCACCTCGCCGTGAACATCGAAGCCGCGCAGCGCGCCCCCGACCCGACCCGCGACGTGCGAAACGTTCATGGGATCGCCCTCGAGCTTGAGCTGGACGTTCATGCCGACGACCGTTCCACCGACTCGCCCCGCCAACCGCGTCTCGTCGTAGCTCAGGCTGACATCCAGGCCATCCTTGGAGCCGCCAATCCGACCGAATACCGTTCGCATGGTTCAGATTACCCGAGGATGATGGATTGAAGCGCCACCCGTGAAGCGTTCGAGAAGTCTCGAGACCGGTCACGAGAAGTCTTACACCGTTATGAGCTCAAGGGCACCGTTTCGCAAAACCGATGTTCGTAGGGGCGCAGTGTATTGCGCCCCTACCGTTGGCGAGGGTTTTCGCGCGTCAACCGCTGTGAAGACCGCTGTAGAGCGATCATCGCGCTCGCGCCAAATAGCCCGAGTCTCGGCTGCGGACATCTGGGGCGCGTCGAGGTTCTGCGAGCCGCCATAGGGGTCGCCCTCGTTCGAGTTTACTTCGTCCCGGACGGCGTTTGCGGTGCGGCGGGTGCAGTCGCAGCTGGTGCAATCGGTGCGGCTGGACTCGAGGCACCCAGCCCAAAGGTGTTTTCGTCGAACAGGAATTCCAGGCGCAGGTAAAAACCCGGCGCGGTCGTGACCGAACCGATGCCGCCATCGAAGCCGATCAGGTTGAAGCCGCCCGTCAGCACCAGCCCATCCATCACGCGCAGGCTGCCCTCGATGCCCCAGGCCGCGCGGAAGCCGTAAGCGGGCTGGAACGCCCAGACCAGGCTCGTACCGACGCCGAAGGTTTCTGAAGTCCACCAGGTCGCGCCCGCGTTGACCTGCCCGGTGAAGACGCCGGAAGAAAGCTTGTACGCCAGCCCGCCGCGCAGGCTGAAGCTCGAGGAGAACGCGTTGACGCCCTGCACCTCGCCCTCGAAGGCGTCACCGTTGGGCGCGTAAATCCCGGTGCGAACCGAATGGTTGGTGAGCAGGCTCAGGCCCGCGCCACGGTACGCGCCCGCCGCGCTGAAGCGCAAGCCGGAACCTTCCGGGCCGTTCGTGATCTCGAGCTTGGGCGAAAGTACCAGCGGGCTGACCGACGGTTGAATCACCGCGCCGAGGTTGTAGACCTGCTTGAAACCGTTCGGTGTGATGGAAAACTGTGCGTTGGCGTTGGCGCGCGTCTGTTCAAAGGCGTACCCGATGCCCAGGCTGGCGTTGGCGCTCAGTGCTTGCCCGAGCGGCGCCTCGATGGAACCGCCCAACTGCGCGCTGAAGCCCGAACCGAGCGGGATGGTGGTGTCAATTCCGACGCGCCCGCGCGCCGATTCGCCGTTCGTGCCGGGCAGGTCGTAGGCGGCGCTCAGGTTGGTCGCGCCGAAGCTGCCGCGCACGCCCAGCGTGCCCTGGTTGGTGCCGTCGTAACTGAGCGCGTCCCGGAATTCGATCTTGACGGAATCGGTCAGCGCGTAGCCCAGGCTGAACACCGTCTGGCCGGGCGTTCCGAAGCTGATCGGGACGCGCTGCTCCAGGCCCAACGCGACCGGCCCGAGCGGAACCTTGACGCCGCCCGTCAGGTACACGTCCGTGTCCCAGACCAGCGCGCCCTGGGTGTTCAGGCTCGAGGCGGCCAGCCCGCGCAAGCCCAGGCTCAAGCTGAAGCCGCCGAAATCGTTCGAGGCGCTCAGGCCGTATTCTTCTCGGGTTTCACCGGTCGCGTAACGCTGCCCGAGCGCCAGGTTGGCGCTCAGTTTCAGGCTCTGGGTGACGCTGTAGGTCGCGTTCAGGTTCAGGTCGGCGCCGTTGCTGGCGGTGCTCGGCCCGACGTAGTTCGCGCCCAGGTTCTGATAGGACAGGTCCGCTTCAAAACCGCCCGATCTGAACCTGAACGCGCTCGAGAGCGCCCAGTCGCCCGCGTAGCCCAGTTCGGCCTCCAAACGGAAGCCCGACGCGGCGTAACCCGCGCCCAGGGCGGCCAGCAGGGGCTTGCCCGCGCTGTACTGCAGGGCGGTCGCCTGGAGGGTCAACTCGCCCAGTTCCACGCGGCCCTGCGCGCCGAAGCGGAAATCGAGCGGTACGTCGCTGGCCTCGGAGGCGTACTCGACCACCAGGAATTGCGGGTTGCCGTTCTCGTCGGTCGGTTGGAGCGGCCTGGAGAGCGTGATGATGCCGGAGAGATTATCGATCGCGTAATCTTTCAAGCGCTCGAGTTCCTGCTCGTGCAGGACGGTCAGCCCGTTCCTGTCGCGCAGCACCAACAGCACCCGTTCGGAACCCGGCTGAATCGGCGCGTTGGCCAGTTTGTACAACCCCGTGCCATCGCCCGCGAAACCGTAGGGGTTGGTGGCGTCCAGGTTGGTCAGGTTGGCGCGCGGAGAAAATGCGCCGAAGGCCGTCAGGCTCAGGTGATCCTCGCGGTACAGACCCTGAAGGCCGTTCATGCGCGAGGAAAAGTTTGAGAGCCGTCCGCTGAAGCCCGCGCCGAACTGACCGTACTGCGCGAAGCTCGAGCCGCGTTCCAGGCGCGCGTAAACGCCATCCGTGGAATTGGCGTCCGAACCGTGAACGGATGTGTCACCCAGGAGTGGGAAGCGGTTGAACTCGTTCGAGGGCGGCGTCAGGTTGCCGCTGGCGCTGAATTCAGACCCGAGGGCGGCCTGCTGGTTGACGCCAACCGTCAGCAGGTACGCATCCCAGAGCGTCGTGCGCACGAAACCCTGAAGGCTGCCCGTCACGGAGAATCCGGCTGCGCTGCCCTGCAACTCGAGCCCCAACGATCCGACCACGATCGGCGGGCGCGCGCTGGCCAGCACCGGGAATTCGGCGGTGGCGCGCACCGGGCCGATGCGGGCTTCCGCCCGTACGACCGTGCGCGTCCCGACGGTCGAAATCGGCACGATCACGACGCCGTTTTCGTAGCGCACCTGCAGACCGGGCTCAAGCGGGTTGGCGTCCGCCACGGCGGGTTCCGGCGAGGACTCGAGCGTCAGCACACCGTCCTGCGCGGGCAGATTGTTCGTGTCCAGGACGGTAATGCGCAGCGCGGGCCGGTCGTTGGCATCGGTGGTGATCGGCGCGTTCGGCTCGATGCGGATGCTGACCGGTGAACCCGAGACCAGCACCTCCGCGTGATCCTCGAGCGCCTGCCCGCCGTCGGTGGCCCTCAACACGATCTGGTTGCGCCCGGCCTTGAGCTTGACGGCCACGTATTCCATGGTCGTGCGGCCCGTGCCCTCGTCGAAGGTTTTCGTACCGACCTTGCTCAGAGGCACGACCTCGCCGTTGACGGTTAGCGCAATGTTCTCGGCGCGCAACGGCACGTCCACGGTGATGTTGATCTGATCGCGGTCGCGGTACAGCGTGCCCGAGGCCGGGTTGACGATCAGTGCGCCGACGCGCTGACGGGTCGGCGCAACGCTGGCAGGCTGTTGCGCCCGTTTGAAGGCTGCGATCAGGTCGGCGCTACCGACCAGCACGCGGTAGGTCGGTTCGCGGTTGGCCGTACCCGGAAGTCGCAGCAGCACGCCGATCTGATCGCCGGGCGTTTCCAGTGCGCCCGCGTGCGACGAGCCGTAGGTGATCGTGTGGTCGCCGGAAATCCCGCCCGGAAAGACCCAGAACAAGCGGTCGTCCACCACCGAAGGATCGGGAATCGCGCGCCCATCCATCCGGCTTGAGCCCGGTGCGTAGCTTGAACCGGGCGGCAGACGATCCGAGACGATCACGTCGCCCTGCGGCGTCTGCTCGACGCGCACGCGCAGGGTCGTGGTGCTCTCGCGCTCGCGGGTCGGCAGCGCGATCACGTCCAGGCTGGCGGTGGCTGGCGGTGCGACCCTGACACCGTCCAGCGTGACCGTGACGGTGTTCGTGAAACGCCCGGCGTCCGATGCCGTGCCCGACACGGTGATGGTTTTCGTCTCGAGCGCCGCCAGCGCGACCGTGCCGGACTCGTCGGGCTCGAGCCGCAATCCCGGCGCATCGCCCTGAAGCTCGAGCTTGATCGGGCGCTCGAGCGGATTCTGGAGCGTGATCACGAACGGCACTGGCGTTTCCGGTCGCGCAGCTACCGTCATGGACGCGGTTTTCGTGACCCCGACGTTGACGCGATGAAAGGACGTTTCGGCCATCGCGGGCTCGAGGTCGGGCGCTTCTGCGCGAGCCTGCAACTGACCGGATGCGGGCAGGCCGGGTTCGACCCGCGCGGTGTAGCTCAGTTCGCGCTCCTCGCCGGGTTCCAGGCGACCCTCGAAACGCGAGACGTTGGCGCGCAGCAACGATCCCGGATCGTCGGTCACCACGAAATCCGTGGCCGTGCCGCCCGCGTTGAGGATCTTCAAACGCACCGTCACCAGTTCGCCGGGCAACGCGGGATTCGGCGCGACGGGTTCGCGCGTCAGGATCAACCTGGCGGGCGGCGGTGGCGGCGGGTTGACCGCCAGCGTGAAGGCGTTCGT
The DNA here is from genome assembly GCA_964244895.1 of uncultured Deinococcales bacterium. Lineage (GTDB taxonomy): Bacteria > Deinococcota > Deinococci > Deinococcales > JAAFIG01 > CAXTKV01. The sequence goes on along the minus strand of CAXTKV010000194.1, from coordinate 173 downwards.
ATTGTTGGCTGGGTTCGCATCCGTCGCGTCGCTGGTGGCGGTCACGGTCGTGTTCAGTAGTCCTAGCGCCATCGGTTTGACCACGACCAGTACCAGCCCGGTCGCGCCAGCCTCAAGGCGATCCAGGTCGCACTCGAGCGCTCCATCAACCACCGCACAACTTCCCTGGCTGG
>CAXTKV010000193.1:0-9755 GCA_964244895.1 uncultured Deinococcales bacterium | reverse complement strand
TCTGGGACGGCCATCCGTCCAACAATTACTTCTGCTGGTTTCACGTCTTCGAGGACGAGATCAACCATCGCGGTCAGATTCGGTTGATCCGCAAGAATCTTCCACCCGAACTCGTGTAAAGAACACCGTCCTGCACGTCAATTTGAAGCCTAGAGAAACACTCTCCAGGACGGTGTTCTCTGGGCTCGATCGCGTTAAGATACGGCGTGAACGCTGAACGGTTGTTCCTGATCGCTGAGGTGCCCGGTTTCACACCGCACATTTCACGGCTGATCTCGATGATGTATTACGCGCGGGATACGACCTTAGAGGGCGTGCAGGGCTTGAATACCGCTCAGCTCGACCACAAGCCGCACGGCTTCGAGAATTCCATCGGTGCGCTCCTGAAGCACATTGCGGCGGTCGAGGCGGTGCATCAGGTCGTCACGTTTCACCGCCACGTCGAACAGGAACAGGCCGAACGGGCGGGTTGGGTGGCGGGCATGAAACTCGGCCAACGAGCCGAGGAAATACGCGGGCAACCGCTCGAGCATTACCTCGCGGATCTCGAGGCCGTGCGCGCCGTGACGCTCGAGGAATTCGGTAAGCGTGACGATGACTGGCTGCTGCTCGAGTCCACCTGGTGGGATGGCAGACCCGTCAACAACCACTGGTATTGGTTTCACGTCCTTGAAGACGAAGTGAACCATCGCGGTCAGATTCGGTTGATCCGCAAGAACTTGCCGCCGGAACTTGCCTGAAGCAATGCAAGAAACAACCAGGTTTTCACGCGAGAGGCATATACAATCCGCCAAAGTCCTGAGCAAAAAGCAATTAAGCTCAGAACTTCTGCACGGAGGATTGTATGTACAACAACGACGGTAGCATCAATGCGCTTCCTTTGGTTTTCGGTATCGCTATCTTGGTTTTAAGTATTGCCGTCCAGTGGAGAATCTTTGAGAAAGCTGGCAAAGCCGGATGGATCAGTATCGTGCCGTTTTATAACTTATGGGTGCTGGCGGAAATCTCGGGTCTTTCAGGTTGGATTGGTCTGTTGACCATGATTCCTTACGTCGGAGTTCTCGTGGGGCTTTACGTTCTTTATATGCTGCCTCAACGGTTTGGAAAATCAGCTTTGTTCGGTGTGGGTGTGGCGATTCTCGGTTTTATCTTTTTACCGATCCTCGCTTTTGACGACTCGAAACACGATGGCATGTTCGGCGTTTGATCACACACGTCAGTCTCTCTGCAAAAGCGCACACACCGTCCAGCACGCGGGATAAGAAATGCGTGCTGGACGGTGCTCTCGAGTTCAGATGCCCGGTTTGCCGGGGCGCATCAGCTCCAATATCGCGTCACGATCCTGGCCAGTTTGACCGACGTAGATCACGGTCTGGATTGTCGGTGTGGTGCGGTAACAGATGTGCTGCACGGCGTCGCAGAGGTAAAGTTCGGTTTCGAGATTGACGGTGTACGCGCCAGCTTTCGCGGTCTTCGGGATGGGAATCTTCAGGGTGATGATCGGCACGCTCTGGTCGTAGTTTTGCGCGTCGGGTGGGTACGGTGCGCCTTTGGGCAATTTCAGCTCGAGCGTTTTCCCGAACGGGCTGGTGACGCGGATCAGGCTCGGGCCGTGTCGGTTGAACAGCACGTCGGGCGCGGGATTGAGCTTCAATCGCACGGACGCGGTCGCGCCGGGTGAAGCGTAGCTCGCGCCCGAATTCGGGGCGGCGAAGCCCGAGGTCGCAAAGGCGAGCGCGAGCAGACCGATAACGAGCGCGTTGTTCACGGGTTTTCCTTCAACAGCGCCTCGATTTGCGCCTGGAATGGGGCGATACCCTCGGGGTATTGAACTGAAAGCTCGCCCTCGTGCGCGGCCCGGAGCCTGCCGTGGCGGTCAATCAGGTAGAACGTCGGCCAGGCGCTGGCGTTGTAGGCGTTCCAGGTTTTGTTGTCGTTGTCCTGAAATACGGGCCAGGTGATGCCCTCGCGTTTGATCCAGGATTGCACCAGCCCGGCGGGTTTCTGCCAGCGCGTTTCCGGCGTGTGAACGCCGATGATCTCGAGTCCCTGCGCGCGGTATTTCGCGTACCAGTTTTTCAAGGTCGGCATGGATCGGGTGCAGTTGCTGCATTCGATCGTCCAGACGTTGACCAGCACGACCTCGCCGCGCAGTTGGGCCAGCGTCTCGGGTCTGGCGTTCCACCACGCTCCAGACGGTGAGAATTCCGGGGCGGTTTGCGGTGCGGCGCTCACCAGTCCGAGCGTCGCGACCAGAGCGCCCATCCAGGCCGTATTCATCCACTTCATGCGGTTCACTCCATCTCGAGGATCTGCGGAGCACCGTCCAGGACGCGGATTTCTGGATTATCAGATTTGCGTCCTGGACGGTGTTTGCGATCATTGACGTTTTTTTATTCGCACTGACCGCTCTCAGTTGGCGCTGGATTTCTCGGCCAGAAGCTTCTGGATGGTCTTTTCCAGGCCAGGAATCGCGTCGGGATAACGGCTCGAGATTTCTCCGGCGTGGATTTCTCGGATGTTGCCCTGGCGATCCACCAGGTAAAACGCGGGCCAGAACTGGTTGTCGTAGGCGTTCCAGGTTTTGCTCTCGTTGTCCTGCACCACGGGCCAGGTCACGTTGTCCTGCTTCAGGGCGGCGGCGACGTTGGCGGCGGGTTTGTCGGATTCGAATTCGGGCGTGTGAACCCCGATAATCTCGAGGCCCTGATCCTTGTATTTCTTGTACCACTCGCGCAATGTGGGCAGGCTGTTGTGGCAGTTGATGCAGCTGTACACCCAGATGTTGACGATCGTGACTTTGCCGCGCAAATCCTTGATCGACAGCGGGTTGGAGTTGAACCATTTGCCGCCCGCAATGAATTCTGGGGCGGGTTTCCCCGTGCCCTGGGCCGATCCCGACGCGAGCAGGATAGAGGCGAGCAACGATCCGAGGGCCATCAGTTTGAGTGCTTTCATGATTTCCTCCTGCCGACAGATACGGCATCCGGCGCAAAGAAGTTCAATCCGCTCGAGAGTACCGTCGGGGAGATTGTTTTTTGCGTGGCGCGCAAATAGCGCACCCATCTCCGAGCGGGTTGGTCGAGGCATCTCGTTGATCCAGGGCCGCGTCGAGATCGGTGGCGTGCGCATTTTCGATGACACTTTTTTGTGGTTGTTTTACAATCCTCTGAGGTCGAGGAAGCTGTCGCGCGCAGAGGATTCGCGCAGAGGATTCTCGTGGATCAGGGGCAGAGGATAGCCATGAACACACTCGCCATACCAGGTTTTACGCCGAGCAACGCAGAAGTCACCGACGCGACGATCCGGGATAACCTCTCGGTCGCACTGCGGGCGATTCGCACGCATCTGGGCATGACCGTCGCGTTCGTTTCGGAATTCACGGATGGTCAACGGGTTTTCAGGTACGTGGATTCAGCCTTGGGTGACGCGCCCATCCGGGTCGGTCAGGCGGAACCGCTCGATGAAACCTACTGTCAGCGCGTGGTCGATGGGCGCTTGCCGGAGTTGATTCGCAACGCCTCGCGCTTGCCCGCCGCCAGGGAACTGCCCGCGACGAAAAACCTGCCGGTCGGGGCGCACCTGAGCGTTCCGATCACGCTCGAGGATGGCAGCCTGTACGGGACTTTTTGTTGTTTCAGTTCCGCGCCCGATCCGTCCCTCAAGGCGCGCGATCTGGCGATGATGCGGGTCTTCGCGGAATTCACCGGCAAGCAAATCGAAAAGGAGCGCCTGACCCACAAGACCCGCGATGAGACGCTCGGCAGGATTCAATCCATCATCGATGAGGACTCGTTTTCAGTCGTCTACCAACCGATCTTTGATCTCGGGCAGAACCGAATCGTCGGTTTTGAATCCTTGACCAGGTTCGCGGGGATTCCGGTCGCTCCAGATGCGGTCTTCAAGGAAGCGGCCCAGGTCGGGTTGTCCCAGCAGCTCGAGATCGGCGCCATCAGGAAGGCCCTGGCGAACCTGCGCGCCTTCCCGGAAGACACCTTTACCGCGCTCAACATCTCGCCGGACAACATCGCCAACGGTGCGGTCGGTGGCGCGCTGCTGGGCGTTCCGCTCCGGCGGATCGTTCTGGAAGTCACGGAGTACGTGTCGGTCGCAGATTATGCGCAATTCGCCAGCGCGATCGAACCGTTCCGGCGCAACGGTTTGCGGCTGGCGATCGATGACGCCGGAGCGGGTTACGCCAGCTTCCGGCACATCCTGAAGTTGCAACCGGACATCATCAAGCTCGACATGAGCCTGACGCGCGATATCGACACCGATCAGACGCGGCGGGCGCTCGCAGCCGCATTGATCCGGTTTGCGCAGGAAACGGGAAGTCTGATCATCGCCGAGGGTGTCGAAACCGAGGCTGAATTGAGCGTGCTCCGGCGGCTTCACGTCAACGAGGTGCAGGGTTATCTGATCGGTCGTCCGGTGAGCCTCGACGGAGCCCTGGCGCTGCTGAAAAAAAGCTGATCGGCTCGGGGAATGACCGTCTGGCGCGCCGAATCAGTCGGATTCCGTGCCATCCGGTCGTTCGCCCTCGGGCGCGATCACGTTCGGCTCAATCGGGTGCGCGCCCGAGCCCTGGTCGCCCTCGCGAGCGATCTCGGCTGCGGCGAACACGCCGATGGCGGGGTTACCGATGGCTGTCGTGCCTGCGGCGGCTCCGGCGACCTGCGGGTCGTAGGTATTTGCCATTGCACCCGTCTCGTCGACTAGGGTATTCACGACCCTCGCGGCCTCCTCGCGGGTCATCTCGAACTCCTTGGCGATGCGCGCTTCCAGGCGTTCGCGGTCGTCCTCGGCGTGTTCTCTGGCGTAACGCTTGACATCTTCCAGGCTGGCCATGTTGAACCTCCACCCTCGAGCCTAGTTCCGTGAGCGGGGGTGTGTGTGCATGGGGTTACAAGGCCCACCGGATCGATCTTCGAGAAATAAACCAGTTCGAGCTGCGAATGCTCGAGTTCGCGCTCGGGTACGTTCGGATCTCAGCGCGATGGGTAGACTCGCCGCATGAAGATCTACACGAAAACGGGGGACGCCGGGCAGACGGGTCTGTACGGTGGCGAGCGCGTGTCCAAGACGGCGCAGCGCGTCGAAGCCTACGGCACGGTGGACGAGTGCAACAGCGCCATCGGCATGGCTCGGGCGGCGATGGGTGACGTTGAACTGGATGGTGTGCTGGCTCAGGTACAGAACGCGCTGTTCGACGTGGGCGCGGATCTGGCCACGCCGGAAGGCTCGGCATACGCCAAGAACGTCTCGAGGATTGACAAAGATGACGTGGAGGGTCTGGAAAAGCTGATTGACGCGTACCAGGAAGAGTGCCCGCCGTGGTCGAATTTCATTCATCCGGGCGGAACTCCGGCGGCGGCGGCGCTTCACTTGGCGCGAACCATCGCGCGGCGCGCCGAGCGCGAGGTCTTGCGGCTCGAGGTTCAGGAAGCCGTCAATCACGAGGTGGCGCGTTACCTGAACCGCCTTTCGGATTTCTTGTTCATCCTGGCTCGCCTGGTCAACGCCAGGGCTGGCGTGAGCGAGGCGGGCTGGCACGTCAAGGGTCGGCGCTAAAATATCGGCGCCAAAATATCGGCGCTGAAGGATTGGCGCTGAAGGATTGGCGCTGAACGATCCGCCCGATGAATCCAGCCAAACGAACCCAATCCGCTGAACCCAATCTGCTGAACCCGGTCAACGCGCGCGGAAACCGGCGCGAGCCGGGTACACGCCCGGTATACAATCGCGTGCTGAACTGATCGCCGGTGGCGGCTTGCATGGCTTTCCGGTCAAAGAGGTGCGTGTGCTCACGAAGATTGTTCCCGTCATCAGCCCCGCCGTCAACGCGTACCTGCTGGTCGGTCAGCGGGTGGTGGTGGTGGACACGCTCGGACAGGGTGGCGCGAAACGCATCCTGGGAGCGCTCAAAAAGCACGGCAAGACCCCGGAGGACGTGTCGTTGATCGTCCTGACGCACGGTCACTCGGATCACGCGGGCGGAGCCGAGGACTTGCGCGCGCTGACCAACGCGCCGATCGCCCTGCATTGGGCGGATCTCGAGATGGTGCAGGCGGGCTACGAATCCAGGCGCGCACCGATCGGCGGCATGGGGCGCTTGCTGGCGCGCGTGTCGCACCCGAAACCGACGGTACTCTCGACCGACGTGATGCTCGAGGGCAGCGTCAACCTGGATCGTTACGGTGTCGATGCGCAGGTCATCGAAACGCCCGGTCACACGCCCGGCAGCGTCTCGGTGCTGGTGGATGGCGGTCAGGCGGTGATTTCCGATCTGTTGCGCGGCGATTTTTTTCGGGACGGTCAGCCGGATTACCCGTTTTTTGCGGACAACCTCAGCCGTCTGCACTCGAGCCTGAGAACCATCCTGCGGTTGCCGTTGAGCGAGTTGTTGGTGTCTCGCGGCAGGCCCTTCACCCGCGAGGACGTGCGACGCCGCTTCAGCGACGTGCTCTGAGCTATTCCCGAGTCGAGCGCTGAATGAATGAACACCGTCCTGGACGGTGTTTTTTGATATCAAATTGACGCGCGCTGGACGGTCTCGTCGCGCTCAGAGCGGTACACCAACCCATTTTGGCTCAGTGGACTTGCGAGCATCGAGATCGCTCGAGCAGCCCAGATGCTGGTGTAAAGAGCATTCGAGACTCGCGTGGGACGCGGGAACTCTCGAGAACCGGGTCGGATTTCCCCGAGAGACCCAATCTCGAGGTCGGTTCAATTTGACACGCCTGGGTTCGAGAGATTAGTTTAAGACCGTTCGGTCGGTTTTTAAGGAGGTCGCATGGGAAAGGGTGAACGCACCCGCGAGATGATTCTTTCGCAGGCTGCGAACTTATTTAACAAGCGCGGCTACGCGGCCTCGAGCCTGTCGGAAGTGATGGAGGCGACCGGGCTCGAGAAGGGCGGAATTTACAACCACTTCTCGTCCAAGGACGACCTGGCGCTGTCCGCCTTCGATTTCGCCGCCGCGCGGATCAGCCAGCAACTCGAGGACATCCTGGAGGGCAGAACCAGCGCTCAGGACAGGTTGCGCGCCTTTCTGGAAGTCTTCACCGAGATGGCCCGCGATCCCGTGATCGACGGCGGTTGCCCGATCATGAACGCCGCCATCGAATCGGATGACGCGCACCCGGAGTTGCGATCTCGGGTGCGGATCGTGATGAACGCGTGGCGCACCCGAATTCGCGGCATCGCGGAGCAGGGCGTGGCTCGGGGTGAACTTCAAGCCAAACTGGACGGCGATGCGCTGGCGACCGTGATGATCTCGATGCTCGAGGGTTCGGTCATGCTCTCGAGGTTGTACCGCGACCTTCGGCACGTCAACCGCGCGGTCGCGTTCCTGGACGCGCACATCGGGACGCTGGGTGCGAAAGCGTGAGCACGCACGCGCTCGACAACCCGGTCTGGAACGCGCTTCTGACATCCCAGGCCGATTTTGCGGAAGGGAACGATCTGGCGCGCAGGTACGCCCCGCAGGTCGCGCAATTCTGCGCCATCCCGCACGCCAGTCCGCTCGCGTTCAAAGCCCTCGAAAGGCTGCTCGGCCCAGGCGGGGTGGCGGTGTTCTTCACGTCCCAGATCGAATCCTGGCCGGAAGGCTGGAAGCGGATGTTCACCGCGTCCGTCTCACAGATGGTCTGCGAAAACCTGAACGCCGCGCCTGAAATCCTGGCCGATACGCTCACCGCCCTGGACGTGCCCGCCATGCTCGAGCTGACGCACCTGACGCAGCCGGGGCCGTTCAAGGAACGCACCGTCGAACTGGGAACCTACCTGGGCCTTCACGATGCGGACAGGCTGGTCGCCATGGCGGGTGAGCGCTTGCGGATGCCCGGATTCACCGAAATCAGTGCGGTCTGCACGCACCCGGACCACCGGGGCCGAGGTTACGCGCTGGCGTTGGTTCACCGACTGGCGCGCGCTATCCTGGCGCGCAACGAAATCCCGTTCTTGCACGTCCTGAAGGACAACGCGAAGGCCATCGAACTATACCGGGCGCTCGGTTTTGTCGAACGCCGAGAGGTGAGCGTGCTGGTGCTGAAAACCCCTTCCTGAACCGCGAACCCATTCCCACGATCACCCGTTCGGAGGCTTCTCATGTATGCCACCATCGTCAGCCGCACCATCCGATCATCCTGGGCTGGAATGAATCGCGGCCAGTACGGCGCGGTCATGCGGCAACTCGCGCCGGAGTTCCGTTACGAATTCTTCGGGGATCACGCGCTCGGCGGCGTCAGGCGCACGCGGTCTGCGCTCGAGCGGTTCTTCGAGCGCTTGTTCCGCTTGTTTCCGGGCGCACAGTTCACCGTGATGGACGTGCTGGTCAAGGGCGCACCGTGGGACACGACCGCCGTGGCGCTGGTGGAAATCCGGGCCAGGTTGCCCGATGGTCGGGCGTACCACAACCAGATCACCCAGACTGTTCGGATTCGTTGGGGCCGGATCACCGAGATTCGCACGCTCGAGGACACGCAAAAGCTCGTCGGGGCGCTCTGTGTGCTGCGCGAGGGCGGACTCGAGGAGGCGGGTGCGGCTCCGATTCGGGATTGAAGCCTTATTCGCGTCCCCGACGGTGTTCTTCGCGACATGTGCCGTCTGGGACGCAAAACTTGAAGGAGAACCATGAGTGACGAGACGCAGACGCGAACTTACACCTGGGATGCGCGGCGCACCGATCCGCGCGAACTCGGCAAGCTTTCGGGGCTCGAGTACCTACAAAAAGTGTTTTCGGGCGAGCTGCCGGGCGGCCCGATCGCCAGCACGCTGGATTTTCACCCGGCGGGGCTGGAAAAAGGCATGGCCGCCTTCGAGGGCGAGCCCGCGCATTTCGTGTACAACCCGATCGGCAGCGTCCACGGCGGCTACGCAGCCACGTTGCTGGATACCGCTCTGGGTTGCGCGGTTCACAGCGCGCTGGCGGCTGGGCTGGCGTACACGACGGTCGAGTTGAAGATCAATTACGTGCGCGCCATGACGGATCAAATTGGCCCAGTCCGGGCCGAGGCGCGCGTGATTCACCTCGGGCGCAGCCTGGCCACGGCGGAGGGCAAGCTCTTCGGGCGAGACGATGGACGGTTGTACGCGCACGGTTCGACCACCTGTTTCGTGTTTCCGATTCCGGGCGCGAGTTCCGAGCGCGAGACTTCACAGCGCGGGACTTCACAGCGCACTGCGGGTTCGCAACGTAGGCTCGAGCCATGACGCAAACCTCGCCTTTCGATCTCGACCGCGAAAGCCTGATCAAGACGCTCGGCATCGAATTTCTCGAGGCCAGCCCGGAGCGCGTGGTGGCGCGAATGCCGGTCGAGCCGCGCGTCCACCAGCCGTTCGGTTTGCTGCACGGTGGCGCTTCGGTCGCGCTGGCCGAATCGGTCGCCAGCACCGGGGCGTTCATCTGCGTGATGGATCAGGGCATGAGTGCGGTCGGGTTGGAAATCAACGCCAACCACATCAAGGGCAAGCGCGATGGGGTCGTGACCGCGACCGCTTTACCGCTCCACAGGGGGCGTTCCACGCACGTCTGGGAGGTTCGGATCACCGACGAGGACGGCAAACTGGTGTGCGTCTCGAGGTGCACGCTGGCCATCGTGCCGCGCACGTGACGCAGAGCGTGCCGCGCACGTGACGGAGAACGTGCCGCGCACGTGACGGAGAACGTGCCGCTCGAATAGGAGATCGAGGAAAGGTCGGTGGCTCGAGAACACCGTCGGGTACAGCATTCTCGAGAAACACAAGAAGAACGG
>CAXTKV010000192.1:0-9821 GCA_964244895.1 uncultured Deinococcales bacterium | reverse complement strand
CGGGTACGTTTACGCCACGGCGGACGCCACCAAAATTCCCGCCCTGCGCGAGGCCGCGCTGAACGCCGAGCGTTTCGGTGCGGGGCCGTTGCGGGTGCATCAAGGCGATCAATCGAGTTACGTGCCCTCGAGCCCGAGTGGTTTCGAGGACGGGTTGGACGGCACGGATTTGCTGCTGGGATCGGGATTGATCCGCCAGCATTTCCCGGAGATCAATCCGGATGCCGTGGCCGTGCTGCACGCGCGGCGCTGCGGTTGGTTCAGCGCGCAACAACTGGGGATGCTGATGCTGGAACGGGCGCGGGAAGCGGGCGTGCGCCTGGTGCGCGGCGAGGTCACGGGCGTGGATGCGACGGACAATCAAGTTCGGGCGGTGCGCGTTTCGCGGGACGACGGCGAGACGCGAATCCTCACCTCGCGCTTCGTGAACGCGGCGGGGCCGCTCCAGCAGCGGGTCGCGCGCATGATCGGGCTGGAATTGCCGGTGGTCAACGAGCGGCATTTCAAGGTTTACTTCAACGATCTTGACGGCGTGGTCAGCCGGGATTCGCCGATGCAGATCTGGCTGGATCAGGCTGCGCTGCCGTGGAGCGCCGAAGAACGCGAGGTGCTCCAGGACGATGAAGCCACGCGCTGGTTGCTGGAAACATTTCCGTCCGGCGTTCACTGCCGCCCGGAAGGTCAGGGTGGCAGCACGACGCTGATCGTGCTGTTCAACCATCACGTGGAAGCGGTCGAACCGACCTTTCCGCTCGAGCCGGACGGAATGACGCCGGAACTCGCGCTGCGCGGCATGAGCGCCATGCTGCCCGGATTGCGGACGTATTTTGATCGCGCGCCGAAGTCCACGATGGACGGCGGGTACTACACCAGAACCCCGGAGAACCGCCCGCTGATCGGGCCGTTGCCCGTCGGTGGCGCGTTCATCGCCGGGGCGATGGGTGGCTTCGGGTTGATGGCTTCTTGCGCGGTGGGCGAGTTGCTGGCGGCGCACGTGCTGGGTTCGGAATTGCCGTCCTACGCACCGGCCTTCCTGCCGTCCCGCTACGACGATCCCGCCTACCAGCGTTTGCTCGAGCGTTGGGGCGACGTGGGGCAGTTATAAGGGCGTACCGTGTCTTTGCCCCGTGTGAACGCGTTGCCGTGCTGGCAATCGCTCGAGAACACCGTTTGGGACGTACTATTTTGTTCGCGCCCCAGACGGTGTTCTCGCGTCAGGGTGCGTTCAGTTCGGGCGCTCTGGTGACCGCACCCGCCGCGATCTCGAGCGTGGTGGCTGTTCCGGGATCGTCCTGAAGGCTGACGGTGATCGTGCCGAGCGGCAGGTCTGTCGCGCCGTAATAGCCGTTCGCGTCGGTCTGCACCAGGCGCTCCTCGCCGGAGGCGCTCGAGAGCGCAACGGGTACGTCGCTCGCGCCAGCCGCGCCGCGCACGACCCGACCGAGCAGGCCGTTCAGGTGATCCGTCGGGGCTGGCCCCCACGTGGCGGGTTTCTCGAACGGTGCGCCCGCGCCAGTCAATCTGGGCGTCAGGCGTTTCAGCCCGTCCGCCGTCGATCGGCGCGCGTTGAAGACGTTCACGTCAGGCGTGCGGTACGAGTACCCGACCCAGCCCGCCGCGCCCGCAACCTTCACCGCGCGGCGCAACTGCGCGATGTTGGCCTCGAGCGTGTTCAGGTACATGGACGCGCCGACCGCGATCAGCGCGTTGCTTTTCGTCAGCGCGGCGAAGCGGTTCCAGCCGTCGAACCAGGCCGGTTCATTCCCTCGATCCTCGCGCTTGTAGTTCATCAAGACGTTCAGGTCAATGATGCCTTCCGCCGTCCAGCCCGGCCAGTCCTGGAGCACCTCCGAGTACGTTCTGGTGCGCGCGAAGGCGTCCAGCGTGGCGGGCGGTTCGCGGTAGGTGATGGTCGCGACGGAGACCCACAGTTCGCGTCTGATCGTCTTGGCCTCGAGCGAGACGCGCCGCACCAGGTTCGTGACCTGATCGCGCCGCCACTGCGCCCACTGCGCATCGCTCGGGTTCGGCCTGTCCGTCCGGTCGGTGGCCGCCCTGAACCGCGCCAGCGCCGTCGGGTTGTAACCCCAGACGGGCTGAAAGCTGGAATCCCCGGAATCCGGGTAGCGCACCCGGTCGAACATGATGCCGTCCACCGCGTAATTCCTGACCACGCTCAAGTATTCCTGAGCGATGAATTCTGCGGCGTCTGGGTGGCCCAGATCGAGCAGGTAATCCACGCCCGCCTGCCGTTCACCGGTGTTCTTTTCCGTCAGCCAGTACGAGCGCCCGAGCGCGGGGTTGCCGTGATTGAAGAAGACGTGATTTTTCCCGCCGACCGGGAATTTGACGTTCCACACGGCGGTCGTGATGATCCAGGCGTGAACCTGAATCCCGGCCTCGTGCGCCCTCAAGATCGTGTACTCGAGCGGGTCAAAATTGGGCGCGAGCGCCGGGTCTGCGCTGCGCGGCACGCTGGCGCGGTTGCAGTAGCAATCTCCGCGCCGTCCGACCTGCACGAAGAGCGCGTTGATGCGCATGGCCTTCGCGTCGCGGATCAGTTGGTCGGCCTCTTTGGGCGTTTTGAACCCCGGCCCGAACGCGTCCACCCACAGCCCGCGCAGTTGCCTCGGGATGCCCGTTTTCTGACTCGAGACCGTCCTGGACGGTATTCTCGAGGCCATCAGCTTCACGGCGGGGGAGACTCGCGCATCGATGACTTGTGGCTCACGGCTCGAGCCCAACCCTGGTCGCGGTGACACCAACGCCGGAAGAATCGCGCCGAACAGTGCGGCGGCCAGGATGCCAGAAAACGCGATCTTAAACGTGTTCATCCTCGTCGTGCCGGAGTATACGGTCGGTGCGTGAGGAACCTCGGGCGAGGCTCGAGCGGGAATTGTAGGCCGCACTCGAAGACCTTCCCGATCATGTTTCTAGATTCCACAAAGAACCCATCCAAACGCAGAGAACACCGTTCCAGACGGTGTTCTCTCGGGATCAGGAATACGCGTCCAGGACGGTCTTCTCGAGCACACCCTACCTTCCGCTCGAGATGGTCAGCGATTTCAACTTCGCGGCCAGGTCGTCGCTCAAATCCTGGCTCGAGTACCGCCAGCCCCAGTTGCGACCACCCAGGCTGCCGGGCAGGTTCATGCGCGCGATGGTCGGCAGGTTCATCAAGTCCTGCAAGGGCGCCAGGCTCATGTTGGCCCTGGAATTCCACCCGGCGCGGATCAGATCCCAGACGATGTCCGTGCCGTCCACGCTGAAGTAGCGGCGCACCTTGTCGTGGATGGCTTCCGGTTCGGATGCCCACCAGCCCAGCGTCGTGTCGTTGTCGTGCGTGCCGGTGTAAACGACGCAATTTTCGGTGTACGTGTGGGGCAAAAAAGGATGGTCGTCGTCGCCGTAAAAAGCGAATTGCAGGATCTTCATGCCGGGCAGGTTGAAGCCGTCTCGGAGCGCCTCGACTTCGGGCGTGATCACGCCCAGATCCTCCGCGATGACCGGGGAACCCGACTGGAACAAACCCGAGAATTCTTTGGTGACCGCGTTGAAGAGCGCCACGCCGGGAGCTTTGACCCACCGGCCCTGGATCGCGTTTTCGGCATCGCCGGGAATTTCCCAGTACGCGTCGAAGCCCCGGAAGTGATCCACGCGCACGATGTCCACGACCTTGAAGGTTTCATGAAAGCGCTGCAGCCACCACTTGAACCCGTCCCGTTCCATCACGTCCCAGCGGTAGTGCGGGTTGCCCCAGAGTTGCCCGGTGGCGCTGAAATAATCCGGTGGCACACCCGCCACCACGCTCGGGGAACCGTCCGGCGAGAGGTAGAACAAGTGCTGGTTGGCCCAGACATCGCTGCTGTCGTGCGCCACGAAAATCGGGATGTCACCGACGATCCTGATGCCTTTTTCTTGCGCGATGGCGCGCACGTCCGCCCACTGGCTGAAAAACACCCATTGCGAGAAGGCGTACATCGAAACGTCATCCTCGAGATCGCGCTGTGCGACCTGGAGCGCGGCGGGATCGCGTTTGACCAGTTCGGGCGTCCAGTCCGTCCACGGTTTGCCACCGTGGGCGGTCTTGCAGGCCATGAAGAGCGCGTAATCCTCGAGCCAGCTTTGGTTTTCCTGGCGGAAGGCGCTGAAGGCTTCGCGTTGCTCGTTCGTGCCGTGCGCCCGGAAGGTGGCGTGGGCCTTGCGCAGCACGGGCCATTTCCAGACGTAAATCCAGCCGTAGTCCACCACGTCCGCCGGAAAGGCGGGCGGGTTCTCGAGGTCGGCAGGTTCCAGCCATCCCATATCTGCCAGTTTCTCGAGCGAGATCAGCAACGGATTCCCGGCGAAGGCACCGAAACTCTGGTACGGGGAATCGCCGTAACCCGTGTGTCCGAGCGGCAGGATTTGCCAGAGTTTCTGTCCGGCCCTGTCCAGCCAATCGAGCCACGCGAAGGCTTCATCGCCCAGGGAACCGATTCCAAAAGCGTTCGGAAAGGATGTGGGATGCAGCAGCACCCCGCTCGAGCGGTTTGCAATCATGGTGCTCAGAGCATACCCGCTGGCTCGATTCGGCGTCTCGAGATGGCGTTGGCCAGGGTGCCCCAAAGGAGCGAACCCGCCGAGGAGGTCAGCTCGGCGGGTTCAGGAGGGGGGTTGAGCGGCGAGTGGGAATTGCCCTGTGTGAATGCACCCGAGAGAGGGGGAGGGGAACCTCGAGGGCCGCAGGGCGTTCGGGAAAAGTGCTGTTTCTCGCCTCAAGATCAGCATGCAATGTGAAGTCTGACAGAATCCTTACGCCATTCTGGCATCCCACTTTTGGTGGTCTTGTTTTAGCAAAATCCTTCTCCGTGGATTCTCGATTACACTGTGCTGGACGCCCTATCGTGTAATCTGCACCGCGATGCTCGAGCCGGCGACCTTAGCCCCCGAATGCACGACCGCGCTCCAGACCCACTGGGCGGCGAGTGGTGTCGTGGATTTCGCGGCCTTCGTCGCTCCAGACCGTCTCGAGGGTGAGGCGTTGCACCGTCAGGCGACCATCCAGGCTCACCGGTTCTTTGGCGGCGAGATGCGCTCGGAACCCGTCGCGCTGGCGCAGATTTCCACGGCAGAATTCCTGGGTACACTCACTACCAGCGAGGGCGCGCTCGATCGACCCGGCTCGTTTCTCGAGGCTCGAGCCCACGCGTTGGCGACGAAGGGATCGTTCAGCACGAACCCCGACGAAGGCTTTCTGTACGCTTTTTCCGACCCGCCTTACGGCCTCGGGCTGAACCCGACTGAAGCGCAACGTATTTTCGATGCGATCATCGACGGGCTGTTCGGAGGATTCCGCGACGACCTCGAGATTCTGCGCTGGTCGAACGATTGGTCCAACTACTTCGATGCTGGTCACGAGTGGTGGGGCGCGTTCTGGTGGACGATCCACGACCCCAGCCGCAAAACGTTGATCGCGGTCGCGGCTTCGGCGTCTGATTGAAGCTCAAGAACACCGTCCAGCACGCAATTTTTAGGTTTCAAGAAATCGCGTCTGGGACGGTGTTCTCGAGCATCCAGTTTTAGAGCATGTCCTCGAGCGTCCAGTGGTTCGCCCATCTCGCATCTATTTCATCGCGCACGTTCTGGTAACGGATGTCGGTCGACAAGCGCAAGCGCCCGTGCGGGTCGGTGTTCGTGGTGGCGGCGTGGATCGTGTACGCGCCGTGCAACATCACGTCTCCAGCCTCGTAATCCGCGACCAGCCAGCGCGAATCGAAACGATCCGCCAGGAATGGCAAATCTTTCGAGATCCAACCCTCCTGAGACATGTTCTTGTTGAAGGCATTCACGCGCTCATCGGGCGCTAACTCGAGGTTGCGCTGACGGAACTCCGCCTCGAGCCTGACGCCTTTCTCGTGTGAACCTTCCAGATACGTCAGGCCGCCCATCTCCACCGGCGTATCCCCGATCGGAATCCATACCGTGCAGAACCTGTCCGTGCCGCCGCGCAGGTACACCAGGTCGTAATGCGCGCCCGTCGCGGACGGGTCGTGCGGCTTGGTGAAACGGATCAGTTTGCGCTTGTGCAGGTAGGCTGGCCCGCCCAGAAAACCGTCCAGAAAGCGCCAGATGTTCGGGTGCAAACAGAACGATTCGTAGGCCGCAGAGCGCACCAGTTCCATCAAGCGTTTCGAGACGAGCGCCGCGTCCTCACCGCCGCCCGCGTACAGGCCATCGACGGGATCGAAACCCAGTTTGAGCAAACCCGCGTCCTGAAATTGCGCGAAGAAATGCTTGCGGAACGCCAGTACGTCCTCGCGCGGCAGCAGGTTTTTCAGCCATAAATACCCGCGCCTCTGAAACCGCTCCTGCAACTTCGAGATGTCCTCCGACGTGCTCGAGGGTTCCAGCCAGCCCAACCTTTCCGGGCGCATCTGGAGCTTGAAATGGTTGCTCTGAAGGGGTTCGGTCAACCTCGAGATCATGGATTCAGTCTACTCGAGCCAGAGCCTTCAAATGGGTGGTCGACGATCGAGAACACCGTCCCAGACGCAAACAAAAGAACACCGTCCAGGACGGTGTTCTCGATAAAACGGATGTTGAATCAACCCTTCGTGGCACCGACCGTCAAACCGTCGATGAAGTAGCGTTGCAACCCGAAAAACACGATCAAGGTCGGCAGCGTCGCGATCAAACTGCCCGCCACGATCAACGGCCAATCGCTGACGTATTGACCGCGCAAATTGGCCAGTCCGGTCGTGATCGGCTTGAGGTTGTCGTTCTGAATCAGCACGACCGCCCACAGGTAATCGTTGAAAATCCAGGTGAATTCCAGGGTGGCCAGCGCCGCCAATCCGGGCAGCATCAACGGCAGCGCGATCCGCCGGAAGATCGTCCATTCGGTCGCGCCGTCGATCACGGCGGATTCAAACAACGACCCCGGCACGGTGCGCATGAAGTTGCGCAGCACGAAGGTGGAAAACCCCATCTGAAACGCGGAGTGAAACAAGATCAGCGCCCAGAAGGTGTCGTACGTCGTCGTGAGCTGAAAGGAAAGCGGGTTGAGCGTCACGGCGGGCAAGAAGTGCGCTTTGTTGGCCAGAATAAAAACGGGCAGCAACAACACCTGGAACGGCAGCATCAACCCCGCCACGAACATCATGTAAATGGGTTTCCCCAGGATGAACTTGAAGCGCACCAACGCGTAGGCGCACATGCTCGAGAAGAGCATCGTCAGCGCCAGCGCCGGAAGCGTGATCTGGAAGCTGTTGCCGATGTACCGATTGATGTGCGCCTGATTCCAGGCCCGAGAGAAATTGTCGAAGCTGAGCGCCTTCGGGATGCTCCAGAAGCCGTTCGAGTTCAGATCATCGAAGGTGCGGAAACTGGTCACGAGCGCACCTAGAAGCGGAACCAACCACAACAGTGCAAACACCCAGACGATGGTCAGCACGAACGCCGGAGGGCCGCGCCGCATCGGGCGCGTCGATGTCTGCGGCATGGGGTTCGAGGGAATGGTGACGCTCACGATCCAGCCTCCTCTTGAGCCATGACCTGGCGCAGGTACAGCACGGCGAACACGAAGGTGATCAGGAACAGAATCACCGCGATCGAAGCGGCGTAGCCCTGACGGTAATCGTGGAAGGCGGTCAGCACCATGTAATTGGCCAGCACTTCGGACTGGCTGAACGGCCCGCCGCGCGTCATGACGTTGACCAAGTCAAAAGACCGCAGCGAATCCACTACGGAAACCACGACCACGATGGTCGTGACCGGAGCCAACATCGGGAAGATCATGTGCCGGAACATCGACCAGCCTTCAGCCCCGTCCACCTTCGCGGCCTCGAGCACTTCGGCATCCAGGGTTTTCAGGCCCGCCAGGTACAGCACCATCACGTACCCGACCTGCCGCCAGACCGCCGCGCCGATGATCGAAAGGAGCGCCATGTTCGGATCGCCCAACCAACCGATTTTGAGCGCCGAGGCCGGATCGACGGAAAAGCCGATCGCCTTCAGCACGGACAAAAACGCGCTGATGGCGGTATTCATCAAACCCTGTTGCGGGTGGTAAATCCAGCCCCAGACCAACGCCGTCACGACCGGCGAGAGCACCAACGGCAAGTAAAAAGCGATCTTCAAGAAGCGATCAAACTTGACGCCCTGGTTGAGCACCAACGCCAAGCCCAGTCCCGCAGAGGTCGGGATCGTGATGAAAATAGCGATCCACAACAGGTTGTGAAACAACGCCAACCGGAACGCTTCGGTGCTGAAGAGTTCCTGAAAGTTGGCCCAGCCGATCCATTTTGCGGGACTCAAACCGTCATATTCCGTGAACGCCAGGCTGAAGGTGCTGATCATCGGGTACAGCACCCAGACGCTGTACAACAACAGCGGCAGGGCCAGGAACGAACCGATGACCAGGAACTGCCGGAAGGCTTGCGCCTCGGAACGCGTTGCGCGGCGTCCCACGGATGGGGTTGACACGGCCATAATCGCCTCGGTCTCTTGTTGTGTCCGGTGCGGACCGGGAAATGCGTCCGCACCGGGAGAAATTTAGCTCACGACACGCTATTCCGTTGCGATTACTTTACGTCGAAAATGCGCTTGCGTGCCGTCTCGAGATCGGCCAGGATCGCGTCGGCCTGGGTGGGGTTGGACAAGAACTTGACGAAGCCGTCCAGACCGAGGCGCGCCATTTCCGGGGCGGTGTCGCGGTCGTAGAACTGCATGATCAGGTCAGCTTCGTTGATGATCGTCTTCTGAGCCTTGGCGATCTGCGGCTTGTCGGCGTAGAGCTTCGGGTCCACGTCGTTGCGCGTCACGAGACGACCCAGATCCTTGGCGCCGGCTTCCATGACTTCCTTGGAACCCAGGAAGCTCAAGAACAGCTTGGCGTTGGCCGTGTTCTGGGCCTTGGCGGGCATGAAGTACCCGTCGGTCGGGGCTTCCTCGCCGATGGGCAGCTTGGGGTCGATGATCGGGAAGCGGAAGAAATCGAGTTCCTTGGCGGTGCGGTCCGCCGGGTACTGATCGCGCACGAAATCGCCGATCAGGTACATGGCGGCCTTGCCCTGAATCATCAGGTTGGCGGCGTCCTGCCAGGTGTAGCTGGCGGCGTTGTCGGCCAGGCACTTGTTGTCGATCAGTTGCTTCCAGTTCTTGAAGACGTTCTTGACGCGCTGATCGGTGTACGCGATCTTGCCGTCGGTCAAGTCTTTGTGGAACTCCGGGCCGTTGGTGCGCATGTCCAGGAAATCGAACCAGCCGCCCTGCGGCCAGGTGTCCTTGCCCGCGTTGGCGATTGGCGTGATGCCCGCCGCGTTGAGCGTCTTGCAGGTTCCGAGGAATTCCGTCCAGGTCTTGGGCTCATTGATGTTGAGCTTCGAGAAGATGTCCTTGCGGTAGTACATGGCCCACCAGTAGTAGCTGGTCGGCACGAAGACGTACTTGCCTTTGGAATCTTTTGACAGGCTCTGGAAGCCCTTCGGGAAGCTCTTCTCCCAGCCGTTGTCTTTCCAGACGGAGCTGACATCGGCGGCCAGACCCTTGTCGCTGAAGGCGCGCATGCGGTTGCCCGCGAACCAGGTCAGGACATCCGGTGGATTGTCCGAGGCCAGGTAGGTGCGGATCGAGGTGTCCTGGAAGGTCTCGTGATCGACGGTGTTGAACTCCATCTGGACGTTCGGGTACTTAGCCTTGAACATCTCGACGATCTTCTGATCGAAGGCGCGCGGCTTCGGGTCGGAAGCGTTCGAGTTGTAGGTCAGCTTGCCGCTCTGGGCGAGCGCGACGGTCGCGCCGACCAGAAGCGCGCTGCCGATCAACATCATTTGGGGTTT
>CAXTKV010000191.1:0-9860 GCA_964244895.1 uncultured Deinococcales bacterium | reverse complement strand
CGAGAGATCGAGCGCTGCTCTGACGCGCAACCATTCGGTCAGGTACGCGAGCGTGTCGTCCGTGATGGGCAGCAACCGGCTCTTGCCACCCTTCCCTCGAGCGATCTGGATGGTTTTACTCGGCAGGTCGATGTGGTCGGTGTCCAGCGCGGTCAGATCCCCCGCCCGCAGCCCGGCGCGTGCCCCGAGAGTCAGAATGGCCGCGTCTCGAGCACATCGTGGGTCTTCAGCCCCGTGACGCCGTCCGGGTAACTCCAACAGGGTCGAGCGTTCCTCGCGCGTCAGTGGGCGTTTGCGCTCATGACCGGGCGTCTCGTCCCGCAAGGATTTTGCATTCAGGGCCGGGTTGCGTTCAACCGCTCCGGCCCACTCGAGGGCGCTGTACAGGGCGCGAACCCCAGACAAGTACGTGCTGGACGTAGATCCTCGCAGTCCGTGACGGTGCAGCAAGTCGAGCCAGGTGTTGATCTCAGCGCTGCTCGCGCTGCGGATTTCGAGCCGATTCCGACCGTCGTGGCAGTAGGCGAGGAACTTTCGAACCGCCTTCGCGTAGGTTTTACGCGTCTCTGGGCTGGTTTTCTCGCGCCGCCTGCCGCCTTCGGTCAGGTGCGCGTTCAGCAGCTCGAGCAGGGCTTCTTCGTCAAGTTCGTGCGCGGCCCGGATCGCGGCTCGGCGGCGCGTAATTGGATTGCTGAAACGGCTGGCGGTGACGAGCGTCAAGGGATCCTTTAGCTTTCATGGGACTTTGGGTCACTTCGAGTCTCGATTTTGGATATCATGGGTAAGGAATATTACCCATGATATTTGATTCGCGCAAACCGTTGAGAGTCAAAACGCAAATTAATTGTGAGCTAAATGCGGTTTGACCAGCAAGCAACAAAATGGATTAATGACAGTCTTGGTCGGACTTCAGTGGTAAACTGATGCATGTCCAGCGTGCGATATAAAGGACGCGTGACGGCGACCAAGCCGAGGGTCTCTGTTGGCCGAAGTCACTACATCTCGCTCAACGAGGCCGCGCTCGAGGTGCTGGGCAGACCGTTGTATGTTGCGTTGGAATTCCACGACAAGTACGGCCCGCGCCTGGTCTTCGCGCCGTCATTTGTGGCCGCGTTGGGGCACCTGAAGGTCGCCTACACTCCCAATGGGACGACGGGTAGAGTCTACTTTCGAGGAGTTCGCGACGCGTTCGAACTGAACCTTGAACCAGGGTCGAGCATCCTGGTCGAAAATGCTGGCTACCTCGTTTGGAAGCTCAGTTAGAAAGTGATCGAAAAAATCAGCATTTTTGAAAACATTTTCAGAATCTTTCGACTGGTACAGGGCTGCAGAGAGCGAAAGCCGATGGCACATTTCTGATTTGGGTCGGTCACTTCCAGCTGAAATGGGTCGGGTCACCCAGACGCTAGAGGCGGGCAGAGGCTCGACACATCAGTTCTTGCCGAGCGACAACCCGCTGGTTTCCGAAAGATTTATTGCAAGGTGATAAACAATCAGCGGATCGGCGTGGTTTTCGCGTCGATACACCAAATAGGCGAGCTGAAGATTCACGCCCCCCGTTTCAGCATTCGGGAAGCTTATACAAGAATCCAGGTCGAGTGAAACACCTTCAATCACAACGCTACGGATGTGATCATAGTATTTTTGCCAGAAATCGCTCCACTTTTTCCCCTGGAAATAACTGATCAAATAAACGTGATTCACGCCGACCGGGTTATATTTCGTCATCGCTTTCGTGATGTGGGCAGAAACGATTTCTTGGTTGACAGAATCCAGCCGCAACGCCTCGAGAATAGCGATGTCCATTCCCTTAAACCTGACGACGGCGTCCCGCTCGCCCGCGTCCTTGCCCCCCTCCGAGCTACCCCCTCGCGACTGCCCCTCAACCTCCCAGGGTCTAGCGAGGCGCTGCCTCAGAAGCGACCACAGCACGTCACTCAGTCCGTTCTCGTTGAACCCCTGGAACAGGTGGACTCTGTCGAGAAGTTCGCGGGCGACCGCCAGCAGCGCGTCCGCAAGGTATCGGTGGGGTGTCGTGTCGGGGCGGTCGGCTACCGCCCGCACGAAATCCTCGATCCTGGCCCCCACGAGGTCTCCCCAGTACCCCCGAAGCTTCATGAACTCAGGGGCGGGCTGACCAACGACCAGGTCGCGGGTCTCAATTGGCTGCCCAGCTCGAACCTCGCGCTCGAGTGCCTGGAACGTCTCCGAAACCTGCCCGTTGACGCCGATATGGTACGGCCTGGCGCGATTGAGGGCCACCTGCGCGAACGACGCGTGCCCTCGTCGCGTCGCGTTGTTCACCGCGACCCCCACAAAGGAAAGGTCGGCCTTCAGGTCCGTCGGTAGAGCCTCCCACGCGCGGTCGAATTCCAAGTCGCGCCTGGCCCCGTCGAGCGCGACGAGGCGCGAGTACGACGACTGTCGAAGCACCTCGCGCTGCCCGCGCTCTGGAATGGCTCTGGCGGCCTCGTCCCAGTCCCGGAGGGATCGGGAGTACTCCCCAACCCTGGTGGCCTCGTCGTCTTGACGGCTCGCGAAGCGCACGGCGGCGGCGAAGCGGTTCACCGCGTTCGCGGCTGAACCTGGGTCGAGCCTCAACAGGTCGTCGAAGGTCTCCTCGGCCTTCGCGGGGTCTCGCTCGAGGTCGAGGAGCGCCCTGTAGAACCGCCTCGAGCGTTCCAGGCTCTGTCTGAGCGACGCGGGCGACTGGTTTCTGCCAGCTCCCTCGACGGTGGGGGGATCGAGGGTCCTGAGGCCCTCAATGTCGCGCTCGTGGTACGCGAGCATGAGGCGCATCCGGTACGCGAACACGTCCCAGTCAGGCCGCTGACGTTCGTTCAGCCCGAGGTCCTCGACAAATTTCAAGACCCTCCGGGCCAACTCGGTGCGCTCGGCCAAGGCTGCGGCCTCGACCAACCGCTCAAAAGACGGAATCCAGTACTGATCGTCCAAAAAGGCGTTCAGATCGAAGCGCTCAAGCTGCGCCACCGCCGCGTCCCGCGCTTGGGTCGCCACTGTAGACTCGGCAATCCGGAGCAGGATGACGGGATGGGTTTCCCGCTCGGTCCAGACCGCGAAGGTGCGCACGCACTCTGCGGGGTTGAAGCGATTGATGGCCTGGACGGCCACCTCTGCGAACGAGGCGGTGCCGTTCCCCTCTCCGGTCAGCTCGTCGAGCCTGGGGTCGAACAACCCCGGTCGGTCCGCGTCGGGGTCGGCAGCGGCGCTGGCCACCACGAGGTCTTGCACGCGACCCTCGACCCCTCGAAGCAGTTCCTCGTAGTCGTCTTGGCTGTTGAGGATGTCGTGTATGCGGAACAGCACGCGGAGGTGACAGCGAATCTTGTTCAGCCAGTTCCTGGTACGGTCGTGGCGCTCGCGCTCGCGGGCGTCGGCGGGCAGCGCTTCGAGTTCCTCCTCCACGCCACCGAGCTTGGCCTCGAGATGGACGCCGTCCGGTTTGAGGATGATCTGGGGTTGCTGCACCGCCAAGAGGGCCTGTGCCACATCGCCCCAGGGCAGGCTCGCCAGTCGCTCGCCCGAGCGGTACCAGTTCACGATCCCGCCACCTGCCGACCCCCACCGCTTCAACTCGGCGGCGTACAGCCTGACGATGTCGTGGGCGGTGGCTGCGGCCTCCTTGCGGTCGGCGCTCAAGGCGCGGAGGAGGCTAAAAAGAACCTTGAGGCGGGGCACCGGCAGGCTCTCGGACGTGTCGGACTGCTCACTCGCGACCGCCGCGTCGTTGCTCAGCCACGTGCGCAGCGGCCCGACCAAGTCGGGGAGAAATCCGGTGGCCTGGAACGCGTCAAAGAGGGCGTCGAACCGTCGCCGCGCCCCGGCGTCGTCCTCATCCGCAACCCAGCGCCTTGCCTCGACATCCTGAGCGGCGAGGAGGAGCACCTCTCCCAGCGCCTGCACGACGGCTTGCTGTTCGTCCTGGACGTTTGCGAGGGTCTGTGCCACAATCGTAGCGGTTGTGTCCCAGACGGCGTTCCGTTTTTCGTCGTACCAGGCGTTCCGTGTAGATTGGTCCTGCCAGAAGTCCCCGGCGGCATTGTCGATTGCCAGGTCTTTGATTAGCGCTAGCCCGAGAGAGATGGTATCCACGTTGAACAGGAGGGTCACGAGGTTCGACCTAAGCGTGTAATTGCGGCCTACTGTCAAGAAGCTCATCAGGTACGGGCGATTGCGCGACGCGACCAGCCACTCGACCACGAGCGGAGACCGCCAGTCATGACGGGCTGGCCAACTGGCGATCCGCAGGAGTCCATCCGATCGCCGTCGGCACGTCAGGATGCGCTGCATCTGTTCGAGCTGTTCCCACCAGCGCCATGCCTCGAGCAGGCTCGAAGGTTCTCCAGGGGGCGGGTCAAGGCGGTACCCGGTCCGCAGAGGTAGGTCAGTGTCCAGCTGGACACGCCGGGCTTCCTCGACCCGCCCAACAAGGTCTGGCTCCCGCATTGTCCGCGCCCAAGCGGCAGCGATCAAACGATCCCGGAAGATTTGACTCATGTGGTCAGGGGCCTCGAACCAATCCTCGAGGTCAGTCACGCGCTCGAGCCACCGCTCGACGCGAGCCTGATCGTCGGCGAGAGCGGCGTTGCCGCAGAGCTTCACCCAGAGATGGGCCGCGACCCGCTGGGTGAGGGACTGCCAGAGGCTCGGTCGGTCGTCAAGCCTCTCGGTGAGCAGGAAGCCAGGCTGGCCACCGTGGATTATCGGGGCGGTCGCGCCAATGGCGGCGAGACCGTCGAGTTCCGGCGTGCGCGGGTGAGCGGCGGCGTGCTGATTCCGCAGCGCCTCCGCTTCCGCTTGGGATATCCAGAACCGGTTCTTGGCGGACTTCGCATCGGACAGGAGTCGGATGGGCTCCAGCAGCCACGCCAGGTCCTTTTCGGGATTTTGCGCCCTCGCGGCGCTCCACACGGCGTACGGAATCTCGAGCCGTCCGAGGACGAACCGCACGTAGCCTCGCTCAGCGAGTTCCTCGAGCGCAGCGGGCCTGTCGTTCGCGTCAAGAAGGCGCTGGGCCTCGCCGTGAGTAAGCGCGGGAGAACGCGGAACTGCGTTCTCGAGGAGGGATGTCAGGAGGTGGCTCGCGGCCCACTCGCTCTCCTCTTGAGGGATCCCGTCTCGTTCAAGGGCTGGCGTGTGCGGTCTGGTCTCGTCAAGAAACTGTTTCAGCTTCGCAGCGCTCTGATACTGCCCTTGGAAAACGTCACCATTCATGTGTGAAGTTCATTGTAAGCGCAGACGATTCTGACAGCCCGTGCGGCGTTGGCCGAAGCGCAAACTGCATGATCGACGGACACCGGCAGCTCGAGATCAGCCAACGCAAGCCACCGAGCATGACGCGAGTCTCTAAGGTTACTTTTCGCGCGGAGGAAAGTGGGACCCTAGTACGTCACCACCGCCAAATTGCACAACGCCCGAACGTTCACTCGACCCCTCATCGGCAACCGACTCAAACGCCTCCTTGATTTGTCTTTTCTTGCTCACAAGACGGCGCCTGGCGGGCTGTTCAGGCTGGAGCGGCTCCATACTCGTCTTGCGTAACCCGAACGCATTTTTCCTGAAGGCCGATTGGATTCAGGTGATGAGATCCAGTTCATGGCTGGTGGAACGGATCACGCCTTAAGCGCAGTTGCTAACTCCTCGAGATCGTACAGCAGCGCGTAGACCGGTACTTCGAGTGCTTCGGCCAGCTTGTTGAGCGTCTCGAGTTCCGGGTTCTTTTCCATGCCCAATTCGAGCTTCTGATAGTGCTTCTCGCCCATGTGCGCTTTTGAGGCCACCTGCTCCTGCGTCAAGCCGCGCTCGAGTCGGATCTTGCGCAGGCGACGGCAGAATTCGAGCGGGTCAACGCGGTACTGGGGCATCCACGGCTACCCTAGGCAGGCCATCCCCTCTAGAACACCTCTTTAATGAGGTGTTATGCTGTGCTTGCCCCACCCCAAGCGTCCAACCGAAGGTCGCGAACGGACGGCCACGCGCCCCTCGAGCGCCACAACCCAACCACCGCACCACCTGTCACCAACGACGCTGGACGCCCGCCTCCACGGGCTCCCCACCACCCCGATGGTGATTTCTTCATTTTTACGGCCCCTCAACCGCCCACCAGGAGGCACACTTGAAAACCGCCCGCAGCCCCACCGCCGAAACCATTCCGGTCCCAGAAGGCCCTCACGCCTTTCTGTTGGCCAATGTCATCGTGGACGATCCTGGAAAGGGCGAGACCGTGGTGTTGCGGTTGCCCGATGGAAGGAAGGTCCGTGTTCGAGCGAGCCCGAACATCTTGCGGCTCGGTTCAGGCGTCGTCGGCCACTGGAGGGCCACCTTGCATTTCCGCACGCAACGCGATGCCCGTCTGCACCTTCCCTTGCGGCTCGAGCGCTTCAGACCCCTGACCGAGACTGTGGACGATATCGAGACATTCTGGAGTGTAGCTGGACGGCTGCTCAAAATGGACTATCAGACCGGGCTGCTGACGGTGCTGATCATCCCCGAACGGCAGGGACGCCCTCCATTCAAGGTGACGGTTCACGCACCTCAAATAGACCTCTCGGGCCTCGAGGTGGGAACCCATGTGGCGCTGCGTGGACAACTTGCAGGACTGTTCTTGCACGCCGATGAATTGCGTGCCGTCGACCGAAATGCATCGCTTCAGCACGCGCATCAACGAGAACCCTCCCCGCACTCATAAAGCGTTCGGCGGGATGAACGCAAATGAAAACGACAAGCGAATGCCAACGACGTACACCGCGCCAAACACACCCCAATCCCCGTGCGCCCGTTCGATCAATTCAGGAGGCCTAGAGTGAAACGACCGAAACGCCCGAGCTCAGCACCGACGCCGGACATGGTGGAAAATTTTCTCATCACGCTCGGCATCATTTGGAATTCCTACGCTGTTCGTCTCAGCGATATGCTCGACCATTACGGATCCGACGCGTTCCATGAGGACACCTATGCCATATTGCGGTCAATCGCGGAGAGTCTGACACCTTATGAGCACCTCGAGCAATTTGAGAAGCACATGCGCGAGGTCAAAGGGCTCGAGTCTCCTTTCCCCGGTGGAGTTGGGGTTGCACCACCCACACGTTCTGAGAGTGTTCGGCTTCAGTCGCGCGTGGACAAGTTGAAGGGTTCTGAGGAGAACCCGTTTTTGCGTATGCGACGCTGAGCGATTTATAGATCACTTCGGGCCAAACGGATCAGATGAGAATATGCCGTCTTATGGCCAATTATCTAGCCACTCGCACGAGATTCGGGTGTTCCGCGATCCGACTCAATCGCTCGTTCACAGCTTCCTCGAACCACTTAGGAATGATGGCTCGGTACTGGCCATCCATCGTCACTCGCGACGCGGTGACCCCAGCTCGCTCACACAGGTCAACAAACCGATCCGGCCAACCGAGCAGCGTGTACGCGGCCATCATCATCACGATCCGCCGTTCCTCGATGAGCATCCGCTCAAATGAGTCGCTCGCTCGAGCTTCGCCCGACGGGAGTTTCCGCACGCCGACCCTGCACCGCACGTCGTGGCACAAATTCGCGACCTCACGGTTTCTCGGCTTGAACGCGAATCCCTGCTTAGACCACGGGCGACTCCAGTTCGGTCCGCAGTCTGACGCGAGGAGCTTCACGACCTGCCGCATTCCGTCGAAGAACTCGCCGCTCGAGACGCGCTCGGTGGGATGCCTTCGAATTCCGCTCAGATCCTTCAAACGTCCCTTCCTCACCCAGTTCCGATGGGCGATCCTTCCGCTCAGACGGGTCGTCCGTAGATCGGCCACATCAAACCAGCCCCGTTCGAGACCCTCGAGCAGCCAGGCTTGAAAGTAAAACAATCGCGTCGCTCCGATACTCGAGCGTGATCGCACGGGGCGCACCCCGCCGTTCTGGCGGTTGTGCCCACTGATCCGTGCGCGAACTGGAGCTTTCGTTTCGCCGTCCCAGCCGGGCTTCGCGTCGCGCAGATCGAATCGGCACGCGTGGCAGAGGGTGATGGGGTCTTCCGTCGGGAAGGGTCTGCTCGCGTCGTACTCGAGTTGGTGAAACGCGATCATCGCGCCGCACTTCGGGCAACGGTCAATCAACGGCGTCCAGTGCACCGGGCAGATCGTGATGAACGCAAGCCGCCAGATCCGGCGGTAGTACGGGATCGAATCCTCGGCGAGACATATGGGACAGCATTGCAAACCGTACCCTTTGTGCTTCGTTCCGCGCACTCCGAGCGGTCCGAGCCAGCGTGGAACTCCGTTCCCAGGCGAGATCCTCGAACTCAACGCCCGTTCGAACCCGCGCAACGTGGTGCCGGTCACGCGCCCGAGCGTCTGGCCCGAGCGGTGCGCGAGGCGTTCGAGCAGGTCGTCCTTGGCCGAGCGGTCAACGTCTCGGAACCAGACGACGCTCGAGCGAATGATTTGAGTCTTTCCGTTGTGCAGCCACTTGACGGGCTTCGCCGGGTAGAGAAGCCGCGTGAAGACGTGAAGTTTCTGGTGGTTCGCCCGCGCGAGTCGCACGAGCCACGATGAGAGCAACTCGTCCGGTAACGGCGGCGGGTGAACTGGCCAGCGCTCGATCGGCTTCACTTGACGAGAATCGCCTGTTCTCGGTTCTTCGAGGGGCGCATCCACTCGGTGGCGGCGAGCACCTCATCGTCGATGCACTCCTTGCCCGTCTCGAGGGCTTTCACGGCGGCCTTCTCGAGGAGCGCACAGAGCGCCCCGATCGTGCCTTCGCTCTCCTCGATCAGACGGCGCGTCGTGCCGGGCCGCGAGAGGAGCGAGGGTTCCATCAACGGTAGCAGGGCTTCAATGCTGGCGACCAAGCGACGCGAATCGGTGCTTTCAGCATCCCATTTCGTCAGCACCACGCGATCGAAGCGGCTTTTCATCTGGGGGTCCGTGTCGATCGCGCGGTTCGCTTCGACCGGCCCAGCGGCCACGAGCGGAATTTGGAGTTCGGTGCTGAGGTACTTCAGCACGTTCAAGAACGCCCGTTGCCGGTTCATGCTGCCCGCCAGCAGGTGCTGTACCTCGTCGATGATCAGCAATCGCAGCTCGACCGCTTTGAGCAGGTCAATTACCTGAAGACGCTTTTTGCCGATGCGGTCGTTCGTTTTGTACGGCGCGAAGAGTTGATGCAGGATCGCGTCGAGAAAAGCGCTCTCGTCGGGCGTCGGCGGCGCTTGAATCATCATCACGAGCACGACGACGTGATCCCCAGCGGGGCTTTCGTACGGCTCGTGGTTCATCGCGAAGTGCTGGAGTAAGGTCGTTTTGCCGTTGTACGGTTCGGCCACCACCAGCAGGCACGGCATCCGGAAGCGTTTCGGGTGGCGCAGGAGATCCTCGAGGTTTTTCAGCACACGTTGCGCGAGTGGGTAGCCGACCCAGCGCTCGACCTTCACGAGGCCAATGCGCTCCTTAGGGCTAAGCTGCGCGGCGTGGTGAATCTCGGGGCTCCAATGGGCGGGTGGAACGATCACCGCGCCGTCCCCGTGCGCAAATCGTCGAACGGCGCGAGGACATCATCGAGCTCGAGCGGGTCGGGTTTGACCTTGATTACGGATGCAGCGTGGCCCTCAGGGGTGATGACTTTCGACTCCGGCGGTTTCGTGTTCTGGCTTTCCTTCTTCCGCTGCCGATTCCGCCGCGCACGTTTGGTTTCGGCGACCGAGTTCTCGACGATCGTGTTCAGGCGTCCGTGGGCCTCGAAGATCAAGTCCTCGTTGATGTGTTTATGGCCTTTAAGCGTCAGGTCGCGGTTGATCGCCTGCAACTCCCACAAGGTCATCGGTGGCCTCGTGATGTTCCGGTACGGAATGCGGTAGTACGAGCGGTGCTCCG
>CAXTKV010000190.1:0-10157 GCA_964244895.1 uncultured Deinococcales bacterium | reverse complement strand
ACTTTTTTCGCACCGTCAGCGGGAGCGGACCTGACTTCGGTACGGTCAGTACGCTGTTCCAGTCGGCGTGGTCAACACCGGGCTGGAACCCTGGCGAGACGCGCGAATGGTTGCTCGAGGACGCGCGAGTCTCGAGTGTGCGTCTGGCTGACTGCGACTATGCTTCCGACGGCCTCAAGACGACCTGGGATGCCCAGACCGCCGGAGTTGCGAACCGCTCAAATCGCCTCGGGGTCGTGCTGAGGGCCGCCGCGAATGCTCAGCTTGGCACTATGGTTGACATCGATTGCTCAGCACGCGTGGCTGGGGCGTTTCTCGCGGTGGAATTGGGAATTCGAGCGTATAAGCTCGAGCACAAAGCCCTGCCTGTGACACTCTCGGCGCTTGTACCGTCGTACTTGAAGCGTCACCCGAGGTGTTCGTACCGGGATCAGCCCATCGGGTACGACGCGAAGGCTCAGGCGCTGACCTGCCCTGGACGCGGTGGTGTTCCTTCGGCGTTCCGCTGGTTGTGACCGTGTGCAGTCCGAAAAAGCGCGAGCGTGGTCGGCGACGAAACGACGAAGGAAGCTCACACGACGCACTCGATCCCGGCGAGCGGAGTCGGTCGCGCGGTCGCGATCAAAGCCATCGCCACCTGGGATTGCCCTCTACAGCGTGGAATCAACAGATTTCGATGTCGTTGGGCGTTTCATACAGCTTCAAATTGACGAGCATGAACTCGAGGTTGATGAGCACCAAGCGGCACACCTTCACGTCCGAAAGAGCGCAGCCGCGCTCGCCCAGGGCCTCGAGATTTGTGATCAGGTTGGCTTTGGCCGCTCCATGTGTGCGGTCTTGCAGCGTACTCCAGTAGCGATGCTGGGTGATTTGCTCAGCCACGACTTGAGATTGACCGAGCAAGTCTTGGATCACCTGGTTGGTTGCGTTTGCCGCTTCGGTGATCGGGTCACCGGACTGGTGCAGGCCCATGATTTCCCCCAATGTGAGCCTCTGAACCCGCTCGTTTCGGCTGCGAGTTGGTGGAGCGTTGCAGCGTGTGCTTCGCATCGCCCTCAAACTTGCGAGCGATGTCACGCACCAGAAGGTAAGTTGACCGAACGCTCACGGTGATGACCGTGAACGAAAGGATCATGAAGCCCATGTAGATGCTGCCATTCTCCTTGTTGAAAGTCGCAAACAGACCGACCACACTCGCCAGAACCAGGTAGACGATCATGCGTTTTTCGAGTTTCATCGCGCCCTCCAGAGTTCTGGGTATGCCCCGAAATACCGCTCGATCACGGCGGAGTTCTGCGCCGCCATTCCCGGCATGTTCAGGTAGATCATTTCGGGAACGTCTCGCCGTCGCTTCAACCCGAGCATCTCGCTCGAGATCACCGTGTTGAGGGCGTCCACGTAGGTGACGGCGAATTGGACACCGCGTTGTCCGCGCACCCCAACCCCCGCCGAGCGCCACAACCTGATCAGCAGCTCGTTCGTCTGGTTTTGCCTGCTCAGTTCGACGATGATCTTGATCGGGGTCGGATTCTGCGCCGAACGCAGCGCTCGCGCCTTGTCAATCAGCGTGCTGGCGAACTCGCGGCTGGTGATGCTCGAACCGACGACGATCACCGAGCGCCTGGCCTGTTCCACCACTTCGATGGCGCGGCGAAGATCGGTGATCGGTTGCGCCCCCAACGGTGCAGTGGGCGCACTGGCATTCGACCCTGGAGGGTTTTGCGCGAACACCGCGAGCGGCACGGTGAGCACCAATGACAATGCGACGGCGGCGAACTTCATTTTGACCTCCTGATGACACTGCGAGAAATGCGGTAGACCCACGGCTTGGCGCGACCCCAGTTGGTATTGAAGAGCGCTCGAAACCGCTCGACATCGCCTGCTTCGGTGATCAGCCACGTTCGACCCTGGCCGATGGTGGGCGGCTCGCCGACCACCGGGCCGCGCATCAACGCATGACCGTCAATCAGCGCAAAGCGCTCTCGAATGCCCGAGAGCACGCGCACCTGCACGTCAAAGGCAAGCGCGGTTTGTTTGAGTTCGCCCGGAGGGTTCCTGATCTCGAGTCCGAGCAGGCTGAGTGCGGCCATCCGGTTCGCGCCGTTGGTCACGGTTGAGGCATCGGTCAGCACGCGCACCTTCAGCCGATTGTTGATCAATACAGTTCTCAATGCGTTGTAGACCTCACTGCTGCGCAGATCGGGAATCATCAACACCACGTCGCGTCGGGCACTGTTGATGATGGCGGCGACTTGCTGGTCGGTGTCAATCCGAAATGCATCGGCTCGAGCGAAGCCGCCCACCAGCAGCAACCCGACCAGCATCCCCCTCATGCCCTTACCTCGCTGCGGTAGACACGCTTTTTGCTGGTGTTGAGGTTGCTCTTGAGGTCATCCACATTGACCGTCATCATGAACGGGTGAAACTGGCGGGCTTCACCCTCGATCTCGAGCGCGATGATTTCCTTCAGTTTCGTCGCCCCCTTGCCGCAGAGCGCGAGGGCGTCCTCGAGGTTGAGCAGCAACCGCCCATCCGCTTCAAGCTGGCCTTTGATCTCACCGCCCGCGAATTTCGCGTGTCCAAGGACGTATTCGGCGTGATCTTCGAGCCAACGACGCACCTCGGTCACTCGAGCGAGTTGCCGAAGTTTGCGCCGATAGTGCTCCTCCAGATGCTCGAGCGCGATGCGGGTCACGATCACCGCCTCATCCCGCTGCGTGACCCAGTGCAGGTGCTCGAGGCGAGCGTCCACGGGACCCACGTGCGTGAGCTTGACCTGCGTGATCTGGTTCTCGAGGGTGGCCAGCTCGGCCCGCCCGGATTCGCAGGCGTGAATGATGAACCTTCGTAACAACAGTTCATCGCGTTCGTCCGCGCGGAGGCGACTCGAGGCGGTCGGCGGGATCCCGCCCGGCGTTCGAGCGTGGGCGTGCTGCGGCTCGCGGATCTGAACGGCTCGGTTGACCGACGCCGGTTCGGGCTGGGCGCGGCCTTGAACGACCATCCTCGAATCGCCGTGGCGCTGTGCCAATTCGCACAGGTCGGTGTAGACCTCGCGGTAGGGATTCGCGGGGTGGTCGAGGTGCGGCAAGCTGACCTTGATCGGTCGGGTCTCCGGACCGACGACAATCGCCCAGCCATCGGGGAACACGGACATGTCGCTGGCCGCGAGCAGCGGCACCTTGACGTGGCGATATTGCCGCGAGTTGCTCGAGCCGAGCGGACCGCTGCCGACCCCTACGCTGTCGTCAATCACCACGGTTTCGCCCAAGATCCGCTCGAGCTTGAATTTGTCTGTGTCGGACAGTAGATGCGGGAAGTACAACATGTACTGACACGCGTCGAGCGTCGAATTGAACTTGTACTCGCCGTACTTGACGTAGCCTTGCGACTGGTTCTGAAAGGCGAGCATGTAGCACATCCCTGCGCTGCGCATATTGGAGATTCGGGATTCGATGTCGTGAAAGGTCGGCCAGTTGGCAAACTCGTCAATCACCTGGATCACCTTGGTTTCGAGGCGTTTGCGTTTGGTCACGGCCATCGTCTCGTCCGCCGCCTGGTGGATGATGCGCCAGATCAACCGGGCCATGTACGCGCCGCGCGGACCTTTGGCGATTTCCTTGGGGATGCCGACGTAGATCACGCTCTGCTGTCGGAAGGCGCTGTGCAGATCGAGGCGCTCTGCGCTTTGCCCGCACAACGCGTGGGCGACCGAAGGCATGCAGAAGATCTCGAGCTTGTTGGCGATGTGATCCAGCAGCCCGGAGAGTCGCTCGCTGGTGCGATCCAGCGTGGTCGCCAGCCGATTGAGCATCTCAGGGTCGCTCATCACGTACTTCCTGAACTCCTTGACCCCCCATTTCGCGCGCCAGTAGACGTACTCGAGGTGTTGGCCCCGGCGAATGGCGTCAACGATCAGGTTGGCCAGGATCGAGCGCTCGGCTTCGCGGTAAAACTCGACCTCCTCCTTGTCGGCCTCGGGGATCAGCATCTCGCACAGCGCCATCGCCTCGGCGTAGGTGCTGACCCCTTCGAGCACATCGATACTGACGCTATCCTCGTGCATCGGCTTGATGGCATAGGTGGGCAGCTTGAGGGCCTGGTACAGCCCCAGCACGTCCTCGAAGCCGCCCTCGAAATCGCCCGGCTTCATGTCCCAGATGATGCTGGTACAGCCATCGAAGGCCGATTTGACGATCAGCGGCTTGAGAAAGCGCGAACTCTTGCCCGCTCCGGGATTGCCCGTGATCGCCATGTTGACCAGACCTCCGGGCCAGTTCAGCACCCGTCCCGACGGCAACACCCCGAGGTAGCCGCGCTTCGGTGGATGCTTTGGGGACCCGACCAGGAAACGCGTCAACTGCTCCTCCAGGGCAAAGCTCGCTCCCGCCGGGGGGCGGATCTTCGTGTCGGTGCCGAGCACGTGACCGGCCAGTAGACCGAGCAAGACGAACCCCGCGCCGAAGGCGACGTGCAGAGGGAAGCGCTCGAGGGCGCTCGCGTACGATGCGCGGCAACGCCCATCGAAGGCGCACGCGTACGGCCCGCTGTTGCCAGCGGCTTCCATCTGGGCGTGGATGGTTCGCGTTTCTGGTCGCCTCGTGTGCTGCTCAAGGAGGCGGTACGCCTCGAAGCCAGCCCAGCCGCCCCAGATCAGCAAGCCCACGACGAGGCCGATCAGCACGGTGGTCTGTCGGCTCTGGATGTTCATGATCGCGCACCGCTCGGCCACCTGGGCGCTCGCAAGGTGCTCATGGCCAGCCCGGACACGGCTCCACCGAGCGTTTTGCCCGCGAACTGGTCGGTTTTCATCAGCAGGAATCCGCCGATGAAGAGGCCCACGATCACCGCGAAGACGCCGACCACGAACATCGTCAGGGTCTCGATGGTCAGGCCGACCAGTTTGAGACCGTTGTTGATCAGGCCCCCGCCGAGCGTGGCTTTGACCGCCTCGACGCTGGCGGTCACGTCCGTGCCGAGACTGGTGATCGCCTTGACGATGGCCTCCTCCTGCTGACCGACTTGCGCCATGGTGGACGCGATGGCCTGGACTTTTTGATCGAGTCCCTTGTTGACGACGTTCATCGGAATTTCCCAGCCCATTTTCAAGGAGAACGCGAAGACGACCGGAAGAATCAGCATCACCGCCATCGCGTTGACCATCGTGCGAATCCAGCCCGAGATCCAGCTCATGCCGCCGATGGTCTGAAACATGCAAAAGGCCAGGCACAGGGGCAAGAACAGGCTCCCCAGGTAGATCGTCAACCCCGAGATCACGACCACGAGCAGGTACATGAACCAGAACGGGGCGATCAACTGATTCAGGGCCGAGGCCCATTTCAGCACGTCCTTGCCGTTGGCCGCCGCCGCGCTCGCAGCCTCCTTCAGGTTTTTCGCCTTCAAGGCTCCGCTGCCGACCATTTTGCCTGCGGTCAGCGTCATGCCGATCAGCCCGAGGGTCGCGCCGAACGCGCCGGATTTCTCGACGGCGGTCTCGAGTGATTTCGTGCTGGTCGCCAGCCCCGCGTTGTACAGCACGGCCCAGAAGCCTTTGGTGAACGATCCAATCGGAAGCGACGCGCCGATCAGGACAGAGATCACGAGCGTCCGACCGAGCAGAGTCCAGAACGGCAGTCGAAGCGTGGCCGTTCCGAAGAGGCCGAGCAGGAAACCGATGGTGACGAGGACGACGCTGGTGGCCACGATCAGGTTTTTGATGCCCATGTTGCCGATGTTCGCGGCCCAGACGTTGAGCACCGCGATCGGTTGAAAAATGCGAAAGAGGTCATCCACGATTCACCAGTTCAGGGTGTCGGTAGATTTCTTGTCGAGCGCACGGCGCATCTGGTTCCCGGTGGCGGTCGCCATCTGCACCTCTTGCCAGACTTCCGCCATCGCCTGCTCGACGGCCCCGCTCTGCTCCTCCAACTCGTCGGCTTTGCTCTGGGCGTACAGATTGACCAGGGTCGCGAGCTGCGCCGTCGTGTAGCTCGCCTGCATCGCCTGCGCCTTGGCGTAGGCTTCGTTGTTCATCGCGGCGCTCGCCTGAATGGACATCACATCCGCGATCCCCTCGGTCAGCGACTGGATCGCGGCCCGCGTACTCACGGCCCGCCCCACGTTCTGCCGGAGCAATTCGGCCTTGCCCAGGTTGGCGCGCAACGGATCACCGTTGACCGTCTTGGCGAGGTTCTGTCCGGCGTCGGCCTCGGCCATCCGGGTGGCGATGTCGGCGCTCGAGGTGCTGGCGGCCAGGGCGTCACCCGCCGCCAGCAGGGTCTTGCCCTTCTTGACCTCGTTCGTCACCTCCTGGACGGCCAGCTCCGGATTGACGATTCTGGCCCAGGTCGCCAGGTTGGCCGCGTCGCCCAACCTCATGCCCTTTTTTCCGGCGAAGAGTTGACCGACGCTGTCGCGCACCAGCATGCTGGCCGAGGTCCGCAGTTGCGCCTTGATCCGTCCTGGCGTGCTGGCGAGGTCGTTGCGCATGCTCTGCATGTGCTCATTGAGCGCATCCGCCCCGAGTCCGCTCGCCAGGGTGTTGACGACATCCGAGAGCATGTCGCCGCCGAGTTCTCCGGTGAACGAGGCCATGTCGGACTGAAAGTTGGTGATCATGTCACCCACGGTGTTCAGCATCGAGGACCCCGTGCAGATGAACTCGAGCGAGCCGAAGTTCAGGTTCTGAACGTTGCCGCACATGCTCGAGGCGAACTGCTGAATCGGCTGCATGATGCTCAATGGGTCGGTGACGGGTTGGGCCACGCTTCGCCCAGTGTTGATGGCGTTCGGCACGCCGCCCGGCAGACTCGGAACCACGTCCGGCACCTGGGCCATCGCGCCGTTCACCCAGAGCACCACCAGCACTGCAAAGACTTTTTTCATGGGGCCTCCTAGATTGGCGCGGTCGCGGCCAACCACTGCACCGTCTTGTTCCAGTCACCATTGAAGCGCTCCAGGGTTTGCTTTCGCAGGGTCACCTCATTCGGATTGGTGGTGATCGCCCAGTGCTGCTCGGGGGTGGCTTCGATACATATCGTTTCCGCTTTGGTGCCGTCGTTCTCGCGGACGATCAAGAACACCTCGCCGTGCCCCAACTGGCGCATGATCGCCGCCGCCTCCGGGGGCAATTTCGTCTGGGCCGCGATGTCCGGTGCGCTCTTGTTGGCCGAGATGATCCAGTAGAAGAACGAGAGTTCCTTGACCTTCTCCGGCAGGTCTTCCCACAACTGGGTGACCAGGGTGCACGAGGCATTCAGCTTGCGTCCACGGCGATAGCCGTCGTTGATCAGGTCGGCCATCGCAGGGAGCTTTTCGATCACCTCGTCAATGTCGTCGAGGAAGGTGTGCGTCTCGACCTCGGGGCGCAGGCGCGTCTGGATGTAATCGTTGACGACGGACACCGCGACCGAAGCGAGTTCTAGATTCTTGATCCCGATTTTGGAGAGGTCCCAGTAAACCATCGTCGCCTCGCCGAGCTGCACGGTGCTCTCGCCATCGATCAGCCGCCCGATGGTTTTCTCCCCGCACCAGCTCTCGAGCATCATCGCCATCGAACTCGCCAGCTCGTAGTCCCCGTCCAGCATCTTGCTCTTGCCCACCTGACGCAGGTTGACCAGCGCTCGCCGGAGCTGGCTGACGGTGCAATCCTTCATGATCACGACCTCAACGCCGTCCTTGGTGTTGGTGGCGGCGTTGTAGGTGCGCTTGATGGCTTCCTCGAGCAAAGCTCGGGCGCGTCCAAGGCGGTCACCGGGCAGGTCTCTGAAACACAGCATGAACAAGGAGAGCAGAAAACTCATCTTCTCGTCGTCGGGCTGCGACATGCCGGGGGCGAGGTCGAACGGGTTGAAGCGCATGTCGCCGCGCGTCGTCAATTCGACGGCGACGCTGCGCGGCGCAAACAGACTGAACAGCGCGTGGTACGAACCGCCGACATCAATCACGTTCAATCGTGTGCGCTCGTAGCGCGCCAGGAACGACATGATCACCTGCGCGGTGTAGCTCTTCCCGCCGCCCGTCTCGCCGATGATGACCATGTTGTACGCCCGAACGTGCGCACCGCGAAGCGCCAGGGGCAGCAGCGTGCCCTTGCGCGTCCTGAACAGCAGTTGCGGGGCGTGACCGGAGTTCCAGGCTCCGCCGAGCGGCAGTTGAGCCACGGCTTGCGACTCGAGAAAGGTGACGCCGCTGGTCATCCGGCGGCCCGAAAACGGCATGGCCTCGAGAAACGGCTGCAAGATCCCGGTGCGCATCAGAGTGAACGGTCGGCCCGGCACCTCTCCGGCGCTGCGACGAAACGCCGCCACCCGGTGTTTCAGGACTTCGCGGTCGGTGTCGGCCAGGATCAGGAGGCCCATGACCTCGAAAAACCCCTCGTTGTTGCGCTCCGCACGCTTCAAGAGGACGTCCATGTTGTCGCGGCGCTCGCGCATCGCCGGGTCCACGATGGGCATGTCTGCGACCAGGCTGTCGAGGTTCTGGAAGGTCTGATTGAGCTTCGTCTCCATCATCTCGCGGTCGGGGTGGTGGAGCTGCATCACGAAATGGACCTCGCCCGGCATCTCCGCCAGGGCGTTCAGCATGGGACCCATCGTGTTCATCTTTGAGGTTTCGGGATAGCCCGTCATCGCCAGGCACTGAACGTAGTGATGGCCGATTCGCAGGTGATCCCACGGGGCGGTGAAGACCTCCTGTTCGACGCACTGCGCCCGCAAGGTCCAGACGCCGATCTTCGGATCGCGGCGGTACTGATCTTCGGTGTAAAAGTGCGGCTCCGGACGCACGTAGGTCTCGAGCAATTCGCGTCGCCCTGGGGTCGTGTACGCGCGAATCGCCCGGAACACATCGTCGCCGTTCATCGCTCGAGGATTGAAGCCCAAGCGCCGAAGATTTCGGACCAGGCCGAGTTGAATCTCGAGGCCCCTGGCCTGGATGTTTTCGCTGAAGTCTTCGACGGTCCGCGCGACGTGGGTGCGTTGCGCCAGTCCCTTCAGCACTTTAGAAAGCGCGACCGTGACCAGGTTGGGCGCAGCCACACCCTTGCGCGTCTGACCGAAACTGATCGTCACGAAGTTGTGGGAGGTCAAGATCGAGCCCGCCTCGATCTGCCCCGTGAGTCTGCGCGTCACGGCCCGAGACCAGCGAGCCGTGACCTCGTGGTCGGTCTCCAGACTCTCAGTGAAGCGATCAATCACCTCACTGGTGCTTTTGCGCAGGGTCACGTGCCAGTTCAGGACGCCCTTGCTCGGAACGAGGCTCGAGGCGATCTCTCGAAGACCCCGCTCGATCCGCTCGAGCTGCCCCGCCCCGAGCGTCGGCGCGGCTGGTAAGTCAAAAGCGACACCAACGACGGCGCGACCGTCAATCAGCGTGACGATGCCGTTGCCGAACAGCTCAAAATACGGCAGTGCTTTCGCGATTTCGTTGTCAGCTAAAGCCGCGAGCATGAACCTCCTCCCTGGCTTCCTGCAACAGCGATTGATCCACGATTTGCGGCGCGTGAACCGGGTCCGGGGCGGGTTTGTACAGGCGGTGCGACATCATCCACTCCATCAGGTACGCCCCGCTCGGGCCGGGGAGCGCTCGACGAAGCATGACGCCGACGATGATGAACACGACGGTGTTGAAGACCGCGAGCGCGTACTGGACGACAACCCCGAGTGAACCAAACAACAACAGGGTGATCACGCCAGCGAAGATACCCACGCCGATCTCCATGCCGCCGATGTTTCTGAAGGTCACGCGGCCCGTGACCTTCAGCGTCCTGTGGAGGTCATGCTCCACGATCTACCCCTTCACCTGGCCAGCGCGGGCAAGGCTTTTGTGACCGGAATCAGCAACAGCGACACCACGGCTGCTGCCATCACCCCCACGGCGTTGCGATTGCGAGCCATAAACATTCCTATTCCGACCAAGAAGCAGATCCCACCAAAAACGCCGAGGACCGTCACAATGTTCGTCTGCAGTGAGTTGCCTTCGGCGACCATCTTCTGGGTCGCCGCGCCGAAGGTGTTCTGCGCGGCGGCCTGGCTCGCCACGGCTGCCAGTGCCGCTCCGACGGTGATCAGGGTTCGACCGTTTTTCGCCCGCTGACTCTGATCGAGTTCCTCGGTCTGACGGGCGATCTCTGCTGATAACACGCTGTGGTAGGTTCG
>CAXTKV010000189.1:0-10208 GCA_964244895.1 uncultured Deinococcales bacterium | reverse complement strand
GAAATACCGGGATAGGCCATCATGGATCATCCGGTGGTGCGGTTGCTCCGTGCCGAGCCACACGACCTCGTGCTCTCGTTCGCCGCGCGCTATCATCTCAGCCAGCCACGCGTCCGTATCCGAATCACCGCGCCGTCGCTTGACCTCGAGCGCCAACCACACCAACTGCGTGAAGAACGGCGGTTGGCTGCGCGAGGTGAAATAAAACCGGCTGCCGTTCGGCACGAAACCGAACCGATCCAGCAGGTACGCCATGTCGTCCACGATGTCCACCACGATGCCCTCTAAGCTCGTGTTGATGATGCCCAGCGCCATGAAGTACGAATCCCAGTAGTACAACTCGTTGAACATTTTCCCGTCCGAAGGCACCAGGTACGGTTTTGGCAGACCGATCAGCGTGCCCTGATCAACGGGGTTGTGCCGCACGATGCGCGGCCAGTAGGCCGAGATGTACTCGAGAACGGGCTGATAGCTGGGGTTCATGGCTCGAGCTTAATCGACTTCGCTCGAGTTGAGAACACCGTTCCGGGTGGGACTTCGAGAGGTGCGCTCGGGCCTGCGTTTGTGATCACGCGACCACGCCGCATCCGCACTCGAGCGCGATATTCACGGGGGAAATCAGGCGCTTCGCGCCATCTTTGCGGACGTGCAGTACCACCAGCGTTCTCGGATCGAACACGATCACGTCCTTGACACCCTGCGCCAGGTAAAACTGCGGGCCAAACTCGAGGTCTTTGGCTTCGTATCCAGCCGAGACGATCTCGATCACGGCTTCTGGAATCATTGTCACGGCTTCGTCTTGCTCGAGAGGGCGTTTGCAGAAAACGCTGATGTCGGGTCGTTTAAGCGACCCATCAGCGAAACGAACGTAGATATCCGCGTAGTGAAGGCATGAGCATCCTTCAGTCGTGGCGTGGATGCTCGCGCGAATGCGATCTACAACTTCTTGATGGCGGATGCCGGGGCTGACTTCCCAGGTCGGCACGCCGCCCACGATCTCGAGGCGAACCCCGATCTCGTCGGCCTGAAGCACGGTTTGCCAGAGTCGTTCATTGGTCATGCGTCGAGTCTAGCGCAGGGATACCGTTCGGCACGCATATCCTGAATTGCGTCCTGGACGGTGTTTTTGATCCTGAATCCGGTTTGGCGCGGTACTCGAAAGTCTTTTGGCACGACTCGAGCGGATCATCCAGGGAGCGTCTCTCGAGTCAACTCGCGCGGCAGAGCTTGCTGGCGGGTTTGGTCGGTGCGGGAAGGCTACCGGGAATCGCCAGCAGGTAATCGAGCGCTTCGGCGAAGACTTCCGGCGGCGCGGACGCGTGATTCGCCCCGGTGATCTCGCAAAAAAGGTTCGAGACGCCGATCCCCTTCAGGAATTGCACTGCCGAACGCGCGCCCGCGACTCGGGTGGCGTCCTCGGTGCTGCCGATCGTCAGGTAAAAACGCGGTCTGGCCTTGACCAGGCTCGCGTTCGCGCTGGCGGGCGCGCGGTAGCTGGCGCGGCTGCTCATGACGATGGCGCCGTGCAATTTTGTCGGGTTGCGCAGGGCCAGCGCCCAGGCGATGTCCGCACCCAACGAGAAGCCCGCCACGACGGTGCGCGAGGCATCGATCTTGCGGGTTTTGCCGATGCTCGAGAGATCGGCGGTGATCGCTTTCTCGTACCGATCCAGGGTTTTATTCCAGGCGTCGCTGGTGCTGTAATCCTTGGAGCTTCCCTGCCCCGCCGTCAGCACGAGCACGAAATCGTGACCGGGGTGCGCACCCGTCGGGAACAGGCTCTTGACCAAGGCGGCCAGTTGCGCTTCGCGCGGTTCGGACAGCGCCGCGCCGCCGTCGATGTCCCAGAGGTAGTTTTCCAGCAGCGCCGCAGAGGTCGCGCCCGAGGCGGGCAGGAAAAACACGACCGGGTAGCTTTTGGTCGGGTCGTAAGCGGGCGGCAGGATCACCGTGCCGAACGTCGATGGTGCGCCCGTCTGCTCGAGCATCGGGGTCTCGAGCGCGTCGGGCTTCGCGCCGGATGCCTGCACCGCGAGCGCGAGGGCAGAGGAGACGATCAGCCCGAAAACCGCACGCCGAACCATCAAAATACGCAGTCGCATGCTTCAATTCTGGCACGATTTGGGCCAAAGAGGTGCGCTTCGAGATTAGCGTATGGCTCGAGCCAGAACGACCAGAACACCGTCCAGCACGCATATTCTAAACTGCGCGCTGGACGGTGCTGCTAATTCAGACTGGTGATCGGCCCGAGCGCAACGGTCGTCAACTGATCGAAGGGACGCTCCGCCAGCATCGCGTTGACATCTTCCAATGTCACGTCAGTGACGGCCTGGACGGTGTCTTTGAGGCTCTTGTACTCGCTCAAATCCAGGTACTCGAGCCCGAGCGGAAAGAGCTGCCCGTAGGGCGTCTCGGCGCGAAGGGTCAGTCCGACCGCCAGCTTGCGTTTGGCGCGCTCGAGTTCGTCGGAGGTGAGGCCGTCCCGTTGGGCGTCCGCCAGCACGGTGCGCACGCCGTCCAGCACTTCCTGGCTGCGTTCGGGATTGCAGGAGGCGTAAATGCTGAAGTTGCCCAGGCGATCCTCTGCGGTGTGATCGAGGTTCGCGCTGTCCGCCAGGCCGTTGTCCACCAGCGCCCAGTACATCCTCGAGCCGTCGCTGTCGCCGATGGCCAGGCCCAACACCCCGGCGGCGAAGCGTCTGGGGTCCTGGCTGGCGTAACCGGGGCACATGGCGGCCAGGTGCGTGCGGTTGAACTTGCTGGTGGAGATCACCTCGAGCTTCGGGTGCGGCACAAAATCCGGGTAGTTCCGCCCACCCTGCGCCGGAAGCCAGTCGGCGGTCAAACTTGAAGCTTGCGCCAGCACCGCGTCCCAGTCGAAGTTCCCCGTCGCGGACAAGAGCAAATTGTTCGGCG
Source organism: uncultured Deinococcales bacterium (assembly GCA_964244895.1). GTDB lineage: Bacteria > Deinococcota > Deinococci > Deinococcales > JAAFIG01 > CAXTKV01. Next base: position 7,292 of record CAXTKV010000189.1, on the reverse strand, counting down.
CGTACCGCCGCTCGAAGTAGGAGAGCATCGCATCGCGGGTCAGGGACTGGATGTTCTGCGATGATCCCAGGATGCTGTTCCCGAGCGGGTGATCGCGAAAGTACAGCGGGCGCAGCGCGTCGAACACCTCGAAGCTGGGCCGATCCTTGTACATCTCGATTTCTTCTAAGATCACGTTTTTTTCGATGTCGAAATCTTCCTGGCGCAAACTGGGGCGCATCAGGTTGGTCAGGATCTCGAGGAGTTCCATCTGGCGTTCGGGCAGCACCGCGCCGTGGTAGGCGGTGACTTCCTCGCTGGTGAAGGCGTTGTATTTCGCGCCGATGCGGTCGAATTCGCGGTTGATGTCCTGCGGGCTGAAGCGCTGGTTGCCCTTGAACATCATGTGCTCCAGGAAGTGACTGACGCCGCTGACATCGGCGCTTTCGTCCCTGGAACCCGTGCGCACGAAGTAACCGAGCGCCAGGCTTTTGGTCTGCGGGTTGCGTTCACCGATCACGGTCAAGCCGTTTTCTAGCGTGGTCTGTAGGAACTCCATTCGTGCTCCTTTGCGGGGAACACCGTCCAGGACGGTGTCCTAAACTCGCGTGCTGGACGGTCTTCGCGGTTTACTGCGGCATCTCGAGCGCCTTTGGCCCCAAGGTCATGACCCCAGGATCGGTGTACGGGTTCGCCTCGAGCCAGGCGTTCAATTCGGCCAGCGTGACGGCCTGCACGGCTCGCGTGATTTCTTCCAGGCTTCGCACGCGACCCAGCAGCGACTGATCGCGCACCAGCCCGCGAGCCCTCGCGCCTGAGGATTCCTCGCTCATCACCAGGCTGGTCAGCAGGCCCGTCTTGGCGCGCTCGAGTTCGTCCTCGCGCACGCCGTGGCGCATGCGGCTGAATTCCTCGAGCATCACCTCCAGGGTCTCCTGCGCGCGATCCGGTGACGTGCCCGCGTAGGCGCTGACCCAACCGCCGCCGCGCACTTGCGAGCTCGAGGCGCTGACCGAATAGACCAAACCGCGCTTCTCGCGAACCTCGTCGTAGAGGCGGCTGGACGCCCCGACGCCGGATAAGACCATGATCGAGAGCCGCGATGCGTACCAGCCCGGATCGCCCGGCGCGAGGTCGGGGTACATCAATCCGATCTGTTCCTGGGCGGTGTCCTGGGTGATGTGCTCGTAGAATCCGCCGCGCATCTTCGGTGGTTCCAGGGCCGGGGCGGCTCCCTGCCAATCGCCGAAGAGTTCGGTCGCTGTCTGAACCAACGCGTTCCACTCGAGGCCGCCCGCCACGCCCAGGATCGCCCCGCGAGCCCCGAAGCGCGCGGCGTGATCGGATCGCACGATTGCGGGCGTCAACCGCTCCAGCCCGTCCAGCGTGCCCATCGAAGACCGACCCTGGGGCGTGGTCACGAAACGCTCGCGCAGCGCGATGAACATTTTCTGGGCGGGTGAATCATCCAAGGATTCCAGTTCCTGTCGCGCCAGTTCCACGCACGGCGCGAATTCCTCGTCCAGCAAAAGTGGGCGGCGCACGATATCGGCGTACAGCTCGAGCGCCACGTGCAGGTCGCTCGAGAGGAGCGCACCGCTGAAGCCCGTGCCTTCCACGCCCGCCCCGCCGCCGCGCCGCACGCCCAGATCGTCGAGCGCTTCCGAAAGTTGCCGCGAGTCCCGCACGCGACCCGACCGCGATCTCGCGCCCCGGTACATCCAGTCCTCGAGCACGGTCGTCACACCGCGCGTCTCCTCGGGCTCGGTGGCCGCGCCGAGCGGAAGTTGAAGCTCGAAGGACACGCCCGGCTGCCACGCTTGAAGCTCCGCGATCAGCGTCAGACCGTTCTCGAGCGCGATTGATTCGATCATGTCTCTCCCTTGAAAGCCCGACGATTATAGCGGTGCGCTTCGGACCTCTCGGTTGCGCACCCCGTTCACTCGCGGCGACCAGAGTTCAAGTCTGACACGCTCGACGCCGACCAGTAGGGCCTGAAACACCGTGCAGCACAAGATTTTGTCATTCTCGAGTGACACGCTCTGGATGGTTTGGGTGATCGCCAACGAAAAACCCCGGCTTGGCCGGGGCTGATGGTCGAGAAATTCATTTCAGGCCGGGATTCTCGCCTCGATGTAATCGCGTTCACCAGCCAGAATCTTTACGGCAGCGTCCAGATCGTGCGGGAATTCCTTGCCTCGATTGAAGAAAAACGTGTCGTAACGCCCGATATCGAAGGCCTGCACCAGGCGCGCGATGGCCCTGGCCGCATCGAAATCCTTGCAACTGAACACGTCCACGCAGAGGAAACGCTTGTGCGGAAAGGTGTGGATCGTGATGTGCGATTCCGCGATCATGACCACGCCCGTTAGCCCCGCCTCGTCCGACGAAGTTCCCCGGTAGCGCGTGACGTGCGGCGGCATGATCTTGGTCATGCCCATCTCGTTCGGCAGGGCATCCAGAGTCGCCCGGATGAATTCGAGATCATCGAGCCTGTCTGTATCGGCGTGAAATCCGTCGATCATCAAGTGCGGACCGAACCCGAAGAGTTCCAATTCGCTTTCCTCCTCTCGCACCAACCCCGAGATCCTGAGCGCAGCTATCGCCTTATCTGGAAGGTGCGTTCCAAAAGAGCGAGAGCAATTATACTGATGGCTCTCGTTCTGTCAAGAATATTCTGTCACACACGCTTTTTGGCGCTTTTGATCGTCCGATATCGCCCGCGTTCGAATTCGATTCGGTGATGCTTGTGAACACGAGGTTCAAGCGTTGCCGATTGCCTTTGTGAATCACTCCGAGCGAAACTCGAGATGGTTTCGTGACTCTCCTATCGAGATTTTTTGCTCTGCAACGAGGGTTCTTGCGCGCGATGTTTCGCGCTGCGCCGTGGGCTTCGAGGAATCAGCAGAACCAGAGGTCAGAGAGACCGCCCAGCGCGTCGTAAACGAGACCTCCTGCGAAAGGGTCGAACACGTCTCGAGGGCTACAAAAGCCTGTTGTGTAGGGGGAACCTTCATGGTTGCCCTCGCGTCAACGCGTTCCCGAGACCAACTTCGCAAGAGGTTCATTGATTTCTCGAGCAAAATACATCGTCTCAGACGGCCTGATCGGCACTCGAACATCGTGCCTCGATGCGCCCGATGCCCTCGAGCCTGGTTGGCTTCTCGGGTGAGGAACGCTGTTCCATCGAATCGCGAACCTGCAGGCGATTGGGGCGTTAAGATTTCTGGGCGCGTGCGTGCACCTGATTCGCCAGAAGAAAGCGTAGAGAACACAGTCCAGCGCGGAGCGTGCTACACTCGAGCAAATGTTTAACCAGGTTAAAGGAGGCGAGGATGTACCGAGGTAAAGAGGGTCAATGGGCCTTTTTGCTGCATCGCATCTCCGGTGTGGCGCTCCTGCTGTACTTGCTGCTGCACACCGTCTCGATCGGTTCCGTGATGCTCGGCGAACAGGCCTACATGTCCATCCACAAGATTTATGACTTCGTGCTGTTCCGCCTGGGATTGATCGGCGTCGCGGGCGCGGTCGCGTACCACGCCTTCAACGGACTGCGGATCATATTGATGGACTTCACCGACTGGGGTGTCAAATACCAGCGCCAACTCTGGTACGGCGTGCTGGGCATTTCCGTGATCGCCGTAGCGTATGGCCTGTACTACAACGTCCCGCGCATTCTGGGAGGCTACTGAAATGGCCATCCGCGCCCGCACCTTCAAGGACGCCAGAAGTCAGGCCCGATCCAACCCGGAACTCGCCTGGTGGGTCTTCATGCGCGTCAGCGGCGTGTTCCTGATCGTGCTGACCTTTTTTCACCTCTTTAAGAATTACATCGTGACCAGCGAGCTGTCGTGGGATTACGATTCGGTCAGGTACCAGTACGCGGAAATTTCTGAGCGCCTGTACCTGTTCGCGCTGCTGGCGCTGGGCACGCTGCACGGCACGAACGGTCTGCGCTACGTGATGGACGACATGACCGCCAAGAACCCGCGCCGGGGCTTCTGGGTCAAAACCATCGCCTACACCGTCATCATCGCGATCCTGGCGTTCGGGGCGCTGGCCCTGTTTTATACGCCCGTGCCGAAGGAGTTGCTGAAGTGAAAGCGCACCGATACGACGTGCTGGTCGTGGGAGCGGGCGGTTCGGGCTTGATGTCCGCCCTCTACGCCACCAAAAATAAGAGCGTCTCCGTGGCGGTCATCTCCAAGCTCTACCCGACCCGATCTCACACGGGCGCAGCTCAGGGCGGCGTCGGTGCGGCTCTGGGAAATGTCGACGAGGATCACTGGGAATGGCACATGTTCGACACGATCAAGGGTGGCGATTACCTGACCGATCAGGACGCTGCTGAAATCTTTGCCAAAGACGTGATCGAGGCCGTGCTCGAACTCGAGCACATGGGCTTGCCGTTCAGCCGCACGCCTGATGGAAAAATAGCGCAGCGCCGCTTCGGGGGGCACACCCGAGAATTCGGCAAGGCTCCGGTTCACCGCGCCTGCTACGCGGCGGATCGCACCGGCCACATGATCCTTCAGACGCTCTACCAGCAGAGCATCAAGGAAGGCGTGACCTTCTTCAACGAATTCATGGTGCTGGATCTGATCATGGACGACGAACCGGGTGGCGAGAAAGTCTGCAAGGGCGTCGTGGCCCTCGAGATCGCGACCGGGGAAATTCACACCTTTCACGCCAAGGCCGTGATCCTGGCGGCGGGCGGCAACGGGCGCATGTTCAAGGTCACCAGTAACGCGCACGCCCTGACCGGCGACCTGACCGCGATCCCGTACCGCCGGGGCATTCCCCTGGAGGACATGGAGTTCTACCAGTTCCACCCGACGGGCCTCTACAAGCTCGGCGTGCTCTTGACCGAAGGCGTTCGCGGCGAGGGCGGCATCCTCAGGAACGGCCTGGGCGAGCGATTCATGGAACGCTACGCGCCGACCATCAAGGACCTCGCGCCACGCGACATCGTCTCGCGCAGCATGTACTTCGAGATCCGCGAGGGGCGCGGCGCGGGCCCCAACAAGGATTACATCCTCTTGGACGTGACGCACATCGACAAGAAAATTCTCGAGGAACGCCTGCCGGACATCATGGATTTCTCCCGCACGTACTTGCGGGTCGAACCCACCCGCGAACCCGTGCCGATCCAGCCGACCGCGCACTACACGATGGGCGGCGTGCCGACCACAATTGATGGGCAAGTGCTGTGGGGAACGCAGAATCACGAAACCGTTCGCGGGTTGTACGCCGCCGGAGAGGTCGCGTGCGTGTCCCTGCACGGCGCGAACCGCCTGGGTACGAACAGCCTGGGCGACCTGATTGTCTTCGGTCGGCGCGCGGGCGTGGCCGCCGCGAAATTCGCCGCCGCCGCCGAACTCGAGCCGATCTCCGACGACGCGGATCGCCGCGCCATGGATCTGGTGGCCCGCACCAAGAATTCCAGCGGCAAGGAAACGGTCGGCAAGATCCGCAGCGAAATGCAGCAATCCATGCAGGACAACGCCAGCGTCTTCCGCACCGCAGAGACGCTTTCAAAAGAGGTCGAGATTCTGCGCGAACTGAACGCCCGCTACCTGAACATCGGCGTCTCCGACAAGGGCGAGCGCTACAACACCGAGGTGCTCGAGGCGATCGAACTCGGCTTTCTGCTGGACAACGCCGAAGCGCTGGTTCACGGTGCGCTCAACCGCAAGGAATCCCGTGGCGCGCACGCCCGCGAGGACTTCAAGGATCGCGACGACGCGAATTTCCTCAAGCACTCGATGATCTACCGCCGCGAGATCGGCCAGACCGAGATCAAATGGCGCGATGTTGTGCTGGGCAAATACGAGCCGAAACCGAGAACCTACTGAGGTAAAAGGCAAAAGGTGAAAGCCAAAAGTCGTTGCGTTGACCTTTAACCTTTTTCCTTTCACCTTCTCTCGAGGAGCCACATGCAAGCCACGATTCGAATCCGCCGATACAACCCCGAGCAGGACAAGAAACCCTACTGGGCCGAATACGCGCTGGATGTCGACCCGCGCGACCGCATCCTGGACATCCTGCACCGCGTCAAATGGGAACTGGACGGCAGCCTGGCGTTCCGGCGCAGTTGCGCGCACGGCATCTGCGGCAGCGACGCGATGATGATCAACGGGCGCAACCGGCTGGCCTGCAAGGTCTTGATGGAAGACCTGGGGCAGACGATCACGGTCGAACCGATTCGCGGCCTTCCAGTCGAAAAAGACCTGATCGTGGACATGAAACCGTTCTTTGAATCCTACGAGGCGGTGCTGCCGTTCTTCATCAACAACGACGCGCCGCCCGCCCGCGAACGATTGCAATCCCCCGAAGAGCGCGAGGTCTTCGACGCCAGCACCAAGTGCATTTTGTGCGCGTGCTGCACGACCTCGTGCCCGATCTTCTGGGTGAACGGCAGTTACCTGGGGCCAGCCGCGATCGTGCAGGCGCACCGTTTTATCTTCGACTCGCGCGATAAGGGTGCGGGCGAACGCCTGTCGGTGTTGAACCAGAACACCGGCGTCTGGCGTTGCCGCACGGCCTACAACTGCACCGAAGCCTGCCCGAGAGATATTCCGATCACGGAAGCCATCGAGCAGGTCAAACGCGCGATGATTTACGGCCAGCTTTAAACGCGATATACGAGGACACCGTCCCAGATGCAAGATTAAATACGCGTCTGGGACGGTGTTCTGTGTGGATCGAACCTTGAGGATTGCTCGAGTTCACCCGTCGTCTCGAGCCTTCGTTGTCATCCATTTCAAGTGGGTAATCATGGTGATTCCTGAGTTTCTCGAGCTTCCCAGACGTGTGGACACCAACGAAGTTCAGCGTTCTTGCACTTACCTCGAGTCCGCACCATCCGCTTTAGCACGTTCGATCACCGCACCAGCAACGTCTTGCCCCAGCTTGAGGCCCGAAACGGCGTCGCTTTTAAAGTGAATCCCCGCCGTGATCCTCGAGTCCGCCGCCTCTATGGCCTTCGCCCGGATGGGGCTTGCGTCCTCTGGGAAGAGATACGCGATGATCTCCGCGAACGCGCTCGAGCTGCAGGCGTGGCCCGAAGGGTAGCTCGGGTGGACGGGCTTGAACAGCGTGTTGATGCTCGGATCAATCGTCCAGGGCCGAACCTGCATGTAGGTGAACTTGGCCTCCCAGCAGGCGATCAGCGAATCCAGATTGGCGATGCTTAAAAGCGCGTAGGCTCGAGCCGCGCGGGGAACGTCGTCGTTCGTGTTGGACTCGAAGAGGTCCTGCCCCAGACGGTTGTACCAGATGTTGTACGTGCCATCGTTGGACGCGTAGTAGTA
>CAXTKV010000188.1:0-10210 GCA_964244895.1 uncultured Deinococcales bacterium | reverse complement strand
GTTACCTCAAAGGTGTGAGCCTCGAATGGAAGGAATGGCACCAGACTCGAGCCCACTGGGATCACGACCACTGCGAGTTCTGCTTCGCAACATTTATGGATTACGATTCGCCCGATATTTTGCATTGGGGCTACACGGATTCCGACGAGTACCGCTGGATCTGCGAGACGTGCTTCGAAGATTTCAAAGAGATGTTCGAGTGGAAACTGATCGATTCTTTCAAGTGACGGAGAGGGAAACTCGAGAACACCGTTCAGGACGTATTCCAGGATTCGCGTGCTGGACGGTGTTCCTGAGATCGCACGAAAAAAGGCGGCCCTCTCGAGCCGCCTTGAACGATCTAAAAAACCTTACGCCTTGACCGGGTAGCCGTCCGCTTCCAGCACGGCTTCCGCGACCGTGCGGCGCAGGGCGATCGTATTGACCGCGTCGTGCTTGGTGAAGCGTTTGAGCGCCGCCAGGTTCATGCGCAAATCGTCGCCTTCCAGGAACGCAGAGAGCGCCTCGCGTCCGGCGGTGGCGCACTTCTCGATGGCGTCACTCACGAACAACTGTGTCATGGCGGCGCGCAGTTCGGCGTTCTTGCCGCTGGCAGCGACTTTCTTGGTGCGCAGGATCATGCTCTCGCCGACGAAGGCGTTGATGATCAGGTCCGCGACGCGCATCATGACTTCCTGCTGTTCGGCCAGCTTCGGCCCGAACTTCATCGCGGCCTGTCCCGCGATCTGAAGCGCGGCTTTTTTCATGTTCTCGACCACGCGGGTTTCGGCAGCCAGCAGGCCGTCGTCGTCGGTGTCCTCGAAGCTCGGCTCGAGAATTTCAGCCTGGAGTTGCTGTGCGGCCTGAAGCAAGCCCAGCTCACCTTTCATGGCCATTTTCAGCAGCTCGCCGGGGATGATCATGCGGTTGATCTCGTTCGTGCCCTCGAAAATGCGGTTGATGCGGGCATCGCGGTAGGCGCGGGCGACCGGGTATTCCTCGCTGTAGCCGTACCCGCCGAAGACCTGCACGCCCTGATCGGCGCAGTAGGACAGGACTTCCGTGCCGAAGACCTTGATGATGCTGGCTTCCACGCGGAAGGTCTCTATGGCTTTCAGTTTGCCTTTGGCGTCGGTGGCCCTGGACGCGATCTCGTCGATCATGCCGGTGATGCGGTAGGTGGCGCTTTCGGCGGCATAAATTTGGGCGGCCATCTCGCCCAGTTTTTCCTGAATCGCGCCGTAGGACGCGATCGGCTTGCCGAAGCTCATTCGATCCTTGGCGTACTTGGCGCTCGATTCCAGGATGTTCTTGCTGCCGCCCGTGCCGCCACTCCCCAGCTTGTAGCGCCCAATGTTCAGGATGTTGAACGCAATCTTCGCGCCCATGCCGACTTCGCCCAACAGATTTTCAGCGGGGACTTTCACGTCTTCCAGGATCAACTGGGTCGTGCTGGACATCCTGATGCCCAGCTTGTGCTCTTCCTTGCCGGTGCTGACACCGGGAAAGGCGCGTTCGACCAGGAAGCAACTGAACTTGTTGCCCTCCGGGGTGGGCACCTGCGCGAAGACCGTGTACATGTCCGCAATGCCGCCGTTGGAGATCCACATCTTCGTGCCGGAGAGCGTGTAGTGCGTGCCATCTTCAGAAAGTACAGCCCTGGCTTTGGCGGCCTGCGCGTCCGATCCCGAGCCGGGTTCGGACAGGCAGTACGCGCCGATCATCTCGCCTTTGGCCATTTTCTCGAGGTACTTGGCCTTCAGCGCGTCGCTGCCGAAGTACACGAGCGGCAGCATGCCGATGCTGGCGTGCGCGCCGAAACTGACGGCGAAACCGCCGCCTCTGGTCAGGGCTTCACCGACGTAGGTGGCGGTGGTTTTGGACATGTCCAGCCCGCCGTAGGCTTCGGGCACTTCCAGCAGGTAGAAACCCTGCTCGCCGCATTCCTTGACGAGCTTTTTCAAAAGCTGGTTGTCGTGATTTTCCAGGGTTTCGATGTTCGGCAGCACGCGGGCTTTGATGAATTCGTCGACGGCGGCGTAGATGTCTTTGGTGTCCTGCGTGAAGTCTTCCGGGGTTTGCACGTCGGCGGGCGCGGTCTGTTCGATCAGGAATGCGCCACCTTTTTTGGTCTTGATTTCGGGACGGTCTGCGATCATGACGGCCTCCTTGCGGCTCGAGGGTTGAAGGCGCTCGAGCCGAAACTGATTTGGTTGAACTCAGTCTAACAAAGATTGATGAAGGCCGTATCAAGCGCAGGTCACGCTTATGCGCAGACCGTCCTGCGCGCAAATCTCGATCCTCGAGAAAGACCGTCTGGAACGGTGTTCTCGAGACCCGAGCAAGAGCAGATCGCAGCGTCGCGCCACGAACGTCCTTCTGGCCCCTGAGGACGAACCTTGGCGAGCGTCCTCTGGGGAATACAAAAACGCCGTCCAGCACGCAGTTTCAAGAACACGCGCTGGACGGTGCGCGGATACTGGAATTTAAGGAACTTGCGCCTTCGGTTCGATCACGATGTGAGTGAACGACCGATTTTCAACGCTGACCACGCTCAGGCTCGAGAGGCTGAACGGGTCAGCCGCAGCGTAATTCACGGCGTAGCCCACGTCCTGCAAGGACCCGATCGTGATGCGGCTCAAGGGGTTGAACCCGGCGCTGTAATAGCCAGTCAGGATCTCGTTGCGCAGCACGGAATCGCGCCAGTGGCCGTTGCGCGTGCCGGAACCGCCGGTGTTCTCGACCGGGACGCGACCCGTCCCACCGGAAGAAACCCAGGCGCTGTTCGCGTTCGCACCCGTGAAGGTCGGATTGCTGGTGCTCGAGCCGCGCAGCACGCCCTTGGCGCGCCAGATCGTGCCGATGCCCAACTCGTGACCCATCTCGTGCAGGGCGATGTTGCGCAGGTCGGCGGTCGCGAAGCTCCCCACGTCCGCCGAATCGAACTGCAACAAGCCCGCCACCGGCAAGCCGCCCGTGGTGCGCGTGTAGCACACGCCCGCCTGGGCCAGCACTCCGCCGGGGCCGTCGATGCTGGTGATGCCCGCGAAGATCACCACGTCGTCGATGGTGCCGCTGAAGGCGCTCGGGTTGCCGCAATCGTTGGCGTTGATCGTGCCGCTGACATCCGCCAGTCCGGTCGTGACGACCTGCTGCCAGCGCGTGGCGGCGTCGCTCAGCACGCCCCGCACGGCGCTCGATGGGTTACCGACGAACACCAGCGTGACGTTGTACGGTTCCGTGGCCTGGGCGCTGACCGGGACGGTCTGTAGGCTCTTGTAGATCGGAAGCGCCGCTGCTGGTGCATCCGTCGGGTCCTGTGCCAGATCGGTGGTGGGTTGCGAGTTGCAGGCGGCCAGCAGCGCCAACGCGCCGAGTATCGCGATTATCTTCATGCGTTCCCCCCGGAACCTGTCGTTCCTCGTGGTCTTGGCGTTCCCCCGAACCGCGATTGACCGTCTTTAACGTTGGCCTCCTTTCAAACTGGTACCGTTGTGATACCGCCATTGGTGCGTGTATGACGTGCAAATTGTCACGCGCTCTCGTTATTGAGGCGTGTGTTTTGAACCTTTTGTAAAAAACGTCTCGAGAGCAGGGCAGGGACAAGCCCTACCCCTACAAAACCGTGGTGTGTAGGGGCGACCTTTATGGTTGCCCTCGCATCAACACGTTCTCGAGACTGACTTTTCCAGGGAGACCGTCCGGGACGCCAATTCGAGACACGGAAAAAGATCGTCCAGGACGGTCTTCTCGAGCCTGAACTATTGAATCGCGTGGTCGTACAGGGCGCTCAGGATCAATTCCTCGCGCCGAAAAAACGCGCTGTAGGAACCGGGATCTTTTTCGGGGTTGGCTCCCAGACCACCGATGGCGTAAATCATGCCGTTCTTCGCGACCGGATCGAACAGCATCCCGGACAGCAGGCCGTAGGCTTCACCCAGATGCCCGAACCAGTTCAGCCCGCCCGTCTGGATGATTCGGTCGGCGCGATCAGCGTCGCTCGAATCGGTGAAGCGTTGCAGGCTCAATCCCCAAGAGCGGAACAGCCCGGCGAAGGGGTCGCCGTTGGCTTTTCTGGCATCGTAGGTCCACTGGTCTGAGCGCATCGACTGCACGGTCTGCGGCTCGAGAAACACCTGATTGTCAGTCACGCCGTCGTTCATCAGCATCAGCGCGACCCGCGAGAGTTCCAGCGGACTGGCGCGCAAGCCGCCCTGCGGCGAGTACAGGCTGCCGTTGGTGCCGATCTGGTAGTCCGTACCCGGATCGGTGGGTGGGTCTGTGGCGTAATCGTCCACCTGCGCGACCCACGGGGTTCTGGCGTCCCACCTGCCGTTTGAAAACTTGCGGTACAGCGTCGCCAGGGTTTTCAATCGGCTGTTCGAGAAGCTGGCCGGGTTGTACCCGCCACCCATCCCGAGGGGCGTCAGCACGGTGTCCTGCATCAACTGATCGAAGCGGATTTCGGTGATGCGCTCCATCACGGTGGCCAGCACCCCAAAATTGAGGTTGGTGTAGGCGAAAAAACCGGGAGCCTGCTCCGCCCAGCTTTTCGGGTCGAACAGTTCTCCGTCGGGATGGAGTACATCTTGCAGCCACACGTCGGCTCCGAACGCGTAACCGTTGTCGTCGCGCAGGCTCGAGGTGTGCGACAAGAGCATCCGCGTCGTGATCGGCGCGTCCGGGAAGTTCGGGTTCCGGAGCGTCCAGCCCAGGTAATCGCTGATGTCCCGATCCAGCTCGAGTTCGCCCGCCTCCTGGAGCTTCATCGCGCCGATGGCGGTCAGCACCTTCGAGATGCTGGCGACCCGATAGCGCGTCTCCGTGGTGGCAGGCTTGTCGCGCGAGGCGTCCTCTGGGTCGATCCAGCGATCCCCGAAGGCCCTGGCGTAGACCACGCTGCCCTTCTTGATAACCGCTACTGACAGGCTGGCGAGCGGACGCGCCGCATCGTCCAGGATGGCTTGCAGGGCGCGATCCAGGTTGCGCGAGGCCGAAAGGGACAGGTTGCTGACGATTGCGGTCACAAAGCACCTCTGGCGTCGGGTCTGATGAACCCCGAACGCGCGTGGCAGCGAGTGTATCACCCGTGCCCGTGGCTCGAGGATGCGGCGTTCTGGACGGTGTTCTGGGGCAAGAAGCCCGTCCCGTAGAGGCGCGATTTATTGCGTCCGTGCGCCAACAAAACCCGTTCAGGTCGGGCAGGATATCTCGAGGTCGCGACGCAGACCGTCCCAGACGGTATTTTCGAGTAAACACAAACACCGTCCCAGACGGTGTCCCCCGTACGCGCCCATCACGGTATCCTGGGCCGATGCCGGAAATCTCGCGCCCGAACACCGCCCGATTGTTGATCTCTTGTCCCGACCGCCGGGGCATCGTCGCCGCCGTGTCGCAATTCTTGTTCTCGCACGGCGCGAACATCATCGACAGCGATCAGCACAGCACCGACCCGGAAGGTGGGCGCTTCTTCATGCGCCAGGAGTTCTACCTCGAGGGTCTGGATCTCTCGCGCCCACAGTTTGAAAAAGCCTTCCAGGACGTGATCGCTGGCCCTTTTGAAATGGACTGGCGCGTCTGGTACACCGCCGAACCTAAACGCATGGCGATCTTGTGCAGCAAGTACGATCACTGCCTGATGGACGTGCTCTGGCGCGTGCGTCGGGGGGAATTCGACGCGCAAATCCCGATGGTGATCTCCAACCACCCCGACCTGGAAGCCGATGTCAGAGCCTTCAACATTCCCTTTCACGTCGTGCCCGTGGTGGACGGCGATAAAGCCGCGTCCGAGAAGCAGATTCTGGAATTGCTGCGCGGCCAGTGCGATTTCGTGGTGCTGGCGCGCTACATGCAGATCCTGTCCGGCGATTGGCTGGAAAGAATCGGCGTGCCCGTGATCAACATTCACCACAGCTTTTTGCCCGCCTTCATCGGGGCGAACCCGTACAAGAGCGCCTGGCAGCGCGGCGTCAAGATCATCGGTGCGACCGCGCACTACGTCACCGCCGAACTGGACGCCGGGCCGATCATCGAGCAGGACGTAGGCCGCGTCAGCCACGGCGATGATGTCAAGGCGCTGACCCGCGTCGGGCGCGATATCGAACGCAGCGTGCTGGCTCGAGCGCTCAAGGCGCACCTGGAGGATCGCGTGATCGTGTACGGCAACAAAACCGTCGTGTTCTGAGGATTGGTTTTCAGGAGCACCGTCCAGCACGCAACTTTCGGCTCGCGTGCCGGACGGTGTTCCTCGCCCTCAGGCGCATCTCGAACGCGCGCCCGAAGCCGCGTCCCGAGAAGACTGGAACCCGAAAGAGCTGATCTCGAGATCGGACTGCTCGGGAACTATCCCGAGCGAGGGCGAGCCGCAGACCTGCGAGACAGTCTCGTGGGAGCCCTCGCCTCGAGAATGCATTCCTCGCGTGCTGCACGACTCCGTTCGGTCTTGGGCAGTCGAATTCGGGCACTTCTCGATCGCATCAGCCAGCGACTTTAGAGGCTGGAAGTCTTAGGGCTCTCAAACTAATTCTTCGCGCGTGTGACGTGCTTCATGACAATTAAAGCTGAACTCTGAAATAATATGCCGCATGAACTGCCCGTACTGCGGACACGGCGTGACCGATCAGGTATCGGTCTGCCCGAAGTGCGGCAGCACGCTCTCGCAACCCAGGTTGCGGGTCGGCATGACGCTGATGGGCGGGCGCTACACGGTCGGGCGGGTGCTGGGACAGGGCGGGTTCGGCATCACGTACCAGGGTTCGGACACGCAGTTGCGGCGCGTGGTGGCCATCAAGGAACTCTTCCCGGACGGTTCCTCGCGCCGGGACGCGCACGTGATCGCGCCGGGTTCGTTGGGCTTGCACGGTTTCGCCGCGGCCAGAGCGGGCTTTTTAAGTGAGGCGCGCACGCTCGCGCAGTTCGATGATCCGGGCATCGTGCGCGTCTGGGACGCCTTCGAAGAGAACGGAACCGCCTACCTGGTGATGGAAAAACTCGTCGGGGAAACCCTGGGCGCGAAGCTCGAGCGAGAGAAGAAACTGCCACCCCTCGAGGTCGAACGCATCACCTTCATGCTGGCCGAAGCGCTCGAGGCCGTCCACGGCGCGGGTTTGCTGCACCGCGACATCAAACCGGACAATATTTTCGTGACCAACGACGCTCGGGCCGTGCTGATCGACTTCGGCAGCGCCAGGGAATTCGTCACGGCCCGCACCGTGCGCCACACGCGCCTGCTGACGCCCGGTTACGCGCCCCTGGAGCAATACGCGGAACAGGCGCGTTTCGGGCCGTACACGGACATCTACGCGCTCGGGGCGACGCTGTACCACGCGCTGACGGGCAACCCGCCGCCCGCCGTGACGGACCGCATGATGAGCGTCACGCTGGAACCCTTGCCGGTCAACACGCCGCCCGGTCTGCGCCAGGGCATCGAGCAATCGCTGGAATTGCAAATTGAGAAACGTCCGCAGAGCGTGCGCGATTTCACCGACCTGGCGCGCAACCTGGTGACGCTCGGGTTGCACCCGACGGTGCGCGAACTGGCCACGTTCATCGGGCAGGACAAGGCCAAGCGCGAGATCCGCATCGCCATCGACCGCAACCGCGTTTCTCACACGCTGCTGGCCGGGCCGGACGAATCGGGACGGCGCACGCTGGTGCAGGCCATCGCCGCCGAGATGGGCGTCGGCATCGTCATGCGCCACGGCGCGAGCCTCAGAACGCCCGGCGATCTGGCGGAACTTTTTGAAAACTTCCGCGAGGGCGATATTTTGTTCATCGACGAGATTCACCGCCTGGGGCAACTGATCTCTGAGCGGCTCTATAGCGTCCTCAAGGGCGCGAAGCTCGATATGGTCTCCGGCGGTGGCATCGACATGCACTGGACGCAGATCACCGTGCCGCGCTTCGTGCTGTTCGCCTCCACCGAACAACCCAGCCTGATCCACAAGACGCTCAAATCGAGCTTCGAGAACACGTTGGTCTTCGAGGCGTACAGCGCTCAGGAACTCGTGCGCTTGCTGCTCCTGGAAGCCCGCACGCACGGCACGAACATCCAGGCCGAAGCCGCCCTCGAGATCGCCAGCCGTTCTCGCGGCCAGATGCGCCTGGCCAAGCAGCACCTGCGCCGCGTGGCGGAGTACGCCCACACGCACGACGAAACCATCATCACGCCAGCCCGCGCCGCAGAGAGCCTGAATTTGATGGGGATCGACTCCAGGGGGCTCGAGGTGGACGATTTGCGTTTGCTGGAAAAACTGATGCTCGATTTCGGTGGTGGCCCCGCCAACGTCGCGACCCTGGCCGTGGCCATCGGCAAGGACGCGCACGTGGTGCAGGAGCAGCACCAGCCGTACCTGATGCAGATCGGTTTCATCAAGGTCGTCAAGGATGTCTGGACGCTCCAGGACGACGCGTACCATCACCTGAGTTCCCCAGATTTCGACAGCCTCGAGATCGAGTTCTAAAAATACCGTCCAGCACGCATTTTGAGGATGCCGTACACGACGGTGTTCTCGAGAGCGCCGTACTTGAGCACCTCGAGGCGCAGCGGGGTTGCCCATCAATCGCGAACGCTCGAGCGATGGCACGAGCATCGCTGATCTCGAGAACACCGCGTGGGGCAGAGTTCTCGAGATCACGTACTGGACGGTGCTCTTTGCTCGAGAACCGCGATTGAGGCCGTAGTAGACACCCCATTCGGGCCAAAGAAAAGGGACGGGTTTCCCCATCCCCGTAAACGTTCAGGTTGGTTTACGCCTTGGCTGCCGCGATCTTGTTGATGGCCTTCATCAGACGGCTCTTCTTGCGGGCGGCGGTGCGCTTGTGCATGGTGCTGGACTTGGCGGCCTTGTCGATCAGGCTTTCAGCTTTCTGGCGCAGTTCGACGGCGGCGGCGTCACCGGCGGTCGCGGCGACCACGGCCTTCTTGACGAAGGTCTTGATGGTGCTCTTGCGGGCGCGGTTGACGGCGCGGCGCTTGAGGCTCTGGCGGTGGCGCTTTTCCTGGGCTTGACCGCGACGTTTGCTTTTTTCGACCTTGCGGGCTTTGCGGTTCTTGGCGTCTGCCATGGTGGGTTCCTTCCGGCCTTTGGGCCGTGGCGGGCGGGTTCGCCCGGAGCGTCGAATCAGTGTCTCTGGTTCGCGCAACGCGCCGGAAATCCGGTGCGCGCCCGCGTCCATACCGAACGCGAGCTTGCGGAGTGTATCACGCGGGTCGGGGAACGCCAAGATGAACCTTCGAGATTTCGTGCGCTCGGGCGGCGGCAGGCGTTATTCTCGGGTCATGTTTTTTGACCTGTCCCAGCCGGAACTCGAGGCGTACCGTCCCGAGCGCGAGGAACCCGAGGATTTCGACGCGTTCTGGCAGTCCACGCTGGAAGCTGCGCGCGCGCACCCATTGGGCGCGAAGTTCGAACCCGTGGACAACGGCATGCGGTTGGTGGACGCGTTCGACGTGACCTTCAACGGCTACGGCGGTCAGCCGATCAAGGGCTGGTTGAACGTTCCCAAGGGCATTCCCGGCCCGTTGCCGTGTGTGGTCGAGTTCATCGGCTACGGTGGCGGGCGCGGCTTTTCGATCGAATGGTTGGGCTGGCCGAACGCCGGGTACGCGCACCTGGTGATGGACACGCGCGGCCAGGGCAGCGTCTGGCGCAAGGGCGACACGCCGGATGTGGAACTCGAGGGCGGCAACCCGCAGATTCCGGGCTTCATGACGCGCGGGATTCTCTCGCCGCAGACGTACTATTACCGGCGCGTCTTCACGGACGCCGTGCGGGCCGTGGAAACCGCGCTGAATTTTGATGGCGTGGACGCGTCGCGGATCGCGGTGACGGGCGGATCGCAGGGTGGCGGTATCTCGATCGCGGTCGCGGGGCTCGAGCCTCGGGTGGCGGCATTGATGCCGAACGTGCCGTTTTTGTGCCACTTCCGGCGCGCCACGGGCACGACGGACAGCGCGCCGTACTCTGAAATCGTGTCGTACCTGAAAACCCACCGCGACAAGATCGAGACGGTGTTCAAAACGCTCTCTTATTTTGATGGGCTGAACTTCGCGGCCCGATCCAGCGCACCCGCGCTCTATTCGGTCGGGTTGATGGACGACATCTGCCCGCCCAGCACGGTCTACGCGGCCTTCAACCATCACGACGGCTCGAAAAAAATCAGCGTCTACCCGTACAACCGTCACGAGGGCGGCGAGACCTTTCAGATGCTCGAGCACATGAAGTTCCTG
>CAXTKV010000187.1:0-10220 GCA_964244895.1 uncultured Deinococcales bacterium | reverse complement strand
CGAGGATCGGATGCCGGTGTGAAAGCCGTTAGCCACACTTCGCTTGACACGCCCGGAGCGGCAGATGCAAACGTGTTCAGAGCCCCTATACCGATAACCTCGGGCCAGTCTGCGGGGGCTCTGGGCGAATTCACACCTTCGTTGCCTCCCGCCGACAAAACGACAACGCCGCTATTGACCGCAGCTTGCACCGCACTTCTCAGGTCGCAAACGACGAGAAGGTTCCCGCACGCGAGCCCAGCAGGGGAAGTAAAGCTCATGCTGACGACATCCGCTCCCCAGTACACGGCTGTGTTCACGCCCTGGGCGGCCTTGTAGAAATCGATGATTGGCCCACCAACGCAAAAGATAAAGCACGTGTAGCCTTTCACCCGGAACTGGTGAATGTCGGCCAGCGGGGCGGAACCGGCAGACCCGTAGTGGTTGCCGCGCCCGCCGCAACCTCGGCGGCGTGAAGGCCGTGATAGCACTGAACGGCTGCGGTTCCGTCGATGCAATCGACGCCCGGCGCGACATTGACGTCGTAATCGTTGTCCGTGAAGTCGTAGCCCCAGACGTTGCGGTAGTACCTTTGGCCCCCGATGGTGAGGTCATGTCGTAATTGCCAGGTTCGAATCCAGTATCGATGATCGCAATCTGAACTCCGCGATCATCGACCGGAACCCCAGCGTACTTGTAGTCCCAGGCCCCACCGGAACCGGACAGCCGCAACTGGGCGAGGGCCGGGTTGTTTTCCGTGCTCGAGTAACCCCCTGCTGAACTGGTCTGCTCCGCAAACGCTGCCGTGGGAAAGCCGATGAGGTTTGGCGACGCGCTCACCACAGCGGACTCGTCATCGTTGATTTGCAAGACGAGGTTGACCAAGGCGGCGGCACGGTCGCTGGAAAACTTCACGACTCCCTTGACGCCCCGTTTTTCCAGCCGTTTCGACAGCACTCCGAGGTTGGCGGGAACCGGACTCACGCCGATCAGGCGGTAGCCAGGGTCGAAGCGAGGGCGCAGTTTGGCCTTGTTGATATTGCTCGGCGGGTCAGGCAAACGCCCATCATCGATGACTTTGCCCGAAACTCGGCTGACCAACGACTGGAACTCACCGCTTAACACGTTAGGGTTCACTTTGAGAACGATTCGTTCCAAGGCGAAATTGATGGCGTTTCCTTCATAGTCCATCGTGGGAATTTCCAGTGTTTGTTCTGTCGGGCTTGTGCCTTGCTGACGAAGCGCGTTGATGGTCTTGTCATCTATCGTGGAGTCGATGATCACCGAAACAGGATTTGTTTTGATTGCAGCCGACGAGTAGGAAAATCTGTGCTGAAACCACGCAAACAATGGGCCTGGCGCGGTTCACCACGTTCCGGACGACGCTGAGCGCGTTTGACGTAATCACGTATTTCCTCCCTCAAACGAGGTAGTTCGT
The DNA here is from genome assembly GCA_964244895.1 of uncultured Deinococcales bacterium. Taxonomy (GTDB): domain Bacteria; phylum Deinococcota; class Deinococci; order Deinococcales; family JAAFIG01; genus CAXTKV01. The sequence goes on along the minus strand of CAXTKV010000187.1, from coordinate 8,803 downwards.
GCGACAATAGCTCAATCACCCCGAGTAGTCGGGAGCTTAACACGGGCATTATCTCGGTACGCATAATCGTGCTAAATGTACGTCTCCGACGCGCAATCTCCACACATCAAAAGCACCCCGAATGTGGGGAGAGCAATTCTTGATGGATTTGCCCGGCTACATGTTTCTGTAGTCGTGTTTCTCTGGAGAGCGCTCTTGATCGATTTCCTATGTCTATAACAGGTTCATTTTATCGTGGGTGGCACTTTTCGCACGGAGGGTTGATACCGTTGGCGAAGTCACGCCTGAACCGCCAACTGCTCAAACCGTTGCGTCCGCGTCTTCGCTCGAGGCACCCCATCCAACCAAGCGAACACCCGACCCACGTTCATGCCCGCTGCCGTCGCCACCGACTGCAACCGCGTCTTCGCCGTGCCCCAATACCGGATCGTTCGTAACCCTTGCGAGCGCACCGACTGCGAAATCGTTCCCTCGATCCCAGCCCGTTTCGCATACAATTCCCTCCACTCGTCGGTTTCCTGATGAGCCCGTCCAGCCCGCAATAACTCGTGAGATTCCTGTGGTCGGAATGTCACTTCGCGGCCCAACGTTTTTGCCTTTGTACAATCTGGCTTTGAGCGGCACCGCTGGCAATCCTGCCGGTTGAATTCCGCATGGATGATCGGTAAGCCCTGCTCACTCAAAGACTCGATCCAATGCTGCGAGTGCTTCTGACGCGGACACGTCACCACCTTCTTCTCCCAATCGATCTTGAAGTTGGTCAGCGCGAAGCCTTTTCTGGCACGTTCTTGCCAACTCGAGTCATACTTCAAAGACCCGACCACTTCAATCCCGGATTTGCGGCCCTCGAGCATCAAACCAACACTGGTGTACCCCGCGTCTACGAAATGCTGGCTTGGCACCATCTGATTGTGCTTGAGTCGTTCATGGATCACCTTGGCGGCAAGTGCGTCCTGCATGGACGCCTTGGTTAACAGCACATTCGTGATCAGGCAAGGTTTGTCGTCGTCGCACGATTCGGTCAGGTGAACCTTATATCCGACCCAGGCCATCTTTCGCTTCATGCCATAACACGCCTCAAGATCGAACGGCGATTGCGCTCGGTCACTGGCTAAACTTTTGGAGGAGCGCCAATGCACCTGCCCGTCAACACGCTCGTACTGCTCTGACCAGATGCGTTCGAGCGCTTTCACGACAGGCAGCTCGAGCCAGAGGTGCATGGTCTTGTCTTGTTTGAGTGCGTCGAGCAACTCGAATCCATCTTGACCAATAGCAACAGCGTGCGCGTCTCGGGCTGCTTGCCCTCGAGCCAGACGGTACTCTTCGACACGATGCACGAACCATTCGAACCAGCGGGGTTGCATTCGTGGTTTCAGCCATTCTGGTGCGACTCGCGTGAGTTCGTTGAGCAACACCCGGAAGGTTTCGCCGACCAGTTCGAGCCGGTTGAGGACGCGCACCGAGCAGAGCACATGGGTGGCATCGGTGCGTTGCTGACCACGAAGTTTGAGCAGTCCTTGCTCGCGGAAGCGTTCAAGCATTTTCTCGAGCAACACATATTCTGCGTTTCCTTGGATGAGGCGTGATCGGAACTCGCTCAGGACGGTGAAATCAAAACTCGTGTCAGTAACCTCGAGGCTGAGGGCGTACTTCCAATCGAGCCTGGTGAGCACAGCTTGGGCCGCTTGCCGGTCAGTCAGGTTCTCGAGGAACTGGAAGACTGTGACGAGTGCTAGCCGCCACGGGGCGATGGCAGGCTGGCCCAATTTCGCGTAGAGATTGGCGAAATCGACATCGCTGTAGATCGTGCCGAACTCATCTCGCAATCGGGTGATGGCGTTGCCTTTGGGTAGGATGGTGCGGATGACGCGGGCGGTTTCGGCTGGGATGGGCGGGATTGGGTCTGGTTTGAGCATCCCTGATGGTGACGCTGTTCTCTCGAGGAGGACGTGACTTCGCCAACGGTATCGGAGGGTTGTCACTACCCAACAAGGCCAGCACCCGGTTCGCGGTCGCGATCTCGAGGTAAGCGCTGAAGGCGAGCGCCAGTCCGATGGAGTGAGCAGGTAGTATTCCACCGGGCTTGGAAGCTCCCATTGCCGCCCTGCTGATCAGAGGGCCAAGTAGATCCCGCCCTCCTCAGGTGAGAGGTAGTGCATCGACTCGCGGAACGCGAATGCCTTGATCACTTCCCCGTTGGCCAGGGCCGCCGCAGTCTCGTGCTGCGAGGCGAGATTCTCGAGACGGAATCGGCGTTGATCGTGTCTGCCTCGACCAATCAAAGTGGTGGTCGCCGGCTGACGACCGACGGAGCGCGCTACATCGCGAACGGGTACTACAAGACATTGGGTTTGCCGCCGGAATTATGGGGCTTACACACGCTGCGTCGCACGGCGGGGACCCACCTCTATCGGGCAACGCGTGATCTTAGATGTCCTTGGGCACGCTTCGCGTTGTGCGCGTGGCGGCTTGTGTGGAGTTGCTTGAGGGCCGTGGTGACGTGGTGGAGGCAGCGCAGAACCCAGGCGAGATCGAATCCCTGGCTCGACAGGCGCGTCCTGACATCACCGTCGGCGCGATCAAAGATGATGTACGGGACGGGGATGATGGTGTCGTCGCGCCGATGTTCACCGTGTGCGATAGCGACCACGATGCGGTTCATCCGGCGCCGACGGCAGAGTTCGAGCAGGTTGACCTCGAATGTGTAGTGATCACCGAGCTTCTGCAACTCAAGCATCACGTTAGGTGCGTTGAGCGCCCCCGAGAGATCGAGCGCCTTGAGAAACCCCTTTCGGCCATCCTCGTTCTCGACGTCATACCCAACTGAGAAATGCCCGCTGGCCGCCCTGGCCGACGACCCGCGATTGACCACCGTCCAGCCGTCAGTGAGATCGACGCCGTCGAGAAAATACGCGGGATGGGTGAACGGTGTGATGTTCTTGTTGGTCACGGCGCGATCATCCTCGCTCAAAGAAATAGAAAGTCTCGCATTTTCTGATTTCGTTATCCTGCACAGAGCGTTCTTCGTTTCGCCTTCGCTGGCTCGAGCCTTGCACGGTACTTTCGAGCTCCTCGAGCCAGCGGGATGTGCTATTCCTTCGATGGGTCACGACGGGTTTCGACAGCAGCTGCGCCGACGAAAATCGCGAGCACGACGGACACACCGAGTCCGGTGCCGATATAGCCCGCGATGAGCTTGGCACCTTCTGCGCCACCGATGGCCAGCCCGAGCAGGATCGCTCCGAGCAATACCCCGACGAGTGCGACCGTATGCGATGCATTCCAACGCCTGAACATATGATCCCCCTGCGACGAAGAGTCGCCGCTACCCACGAGCGTAATTACGGGTCTTGCGAACTGCATGGGGCGGGGTAGCCTGACTTCACCCCTGAAGTGCGCCTGTCCGCCCCCGTAGCGCGATGGGCGCGTTTACTTCTCGCGCCTGACGCCCTTGAACCGACCGCTGCTCGTCTTCGTGTCGGTGAAACGCCCTGAGTCCGTGTCGCGCTTCGTCCAGAGACCGGTCTTCGGGTTCTGCGTCTGACTGCGTTCGCGCTGCGCTCCGATTCGGAAGCTCTTGCCCGTGTTCGATGCCACTTCGATCACCTCCTTCCTTTCGGATCACTACAGGTGGTATCAACTCAGTGTTTGGATACCACCCGTCGTCTGGTTGCAGGGTAGCAAGACATCTGTTAAAATGTAAGAGGTTTGATGACAAAACTTCACAAACCGTGAAAGGAGGGTTCGTGAACCCTGAGAGACTCGGTACCCGACTCCGGCTCGCCCGCAACCAGGCCCGCCTCTCGCAGACTGACGCCGCCCAGTCGCTCAACCTCAGTCCCGCTGCCCTGAACCAGTACGAGAGCGGCAAGCGCCGCGTCGAAGCCCTGACCCTCGAGCGGCTCGCTCGGGTCTACGCAGTCCCAGTCGGCTTCTTCTTCAACGAAGACCAGCAACCCGTTGAGTGGGAGCAAACCCTCCGCGCTAAGGCCGAATCTCTTTCCAGCGCGGGCAAGATCGGCGTTGGTCGTCTGATCGACCGCGTACACGCGCTCGAGCGCCTGTACGAGAATGTCGGCGCGACCGAACTCCCCGAGCCCCCCCGATCGCCGTTCAAGCCGCTGCCGGATCGGGAGTACGCGAATGATGAAGTCGCGGAGTGGGCCGAGCAGGCGCGGCGACACTTCGACCTCGGTGTCGCCCCGATCGCCGACTTGCGCGCCTTCCTCGAGGCGCAAGGCTATCGCGTTTTCACCGTCCCGCTGGGTAAGGGCTCGGACGACGTGTCCGGCCTGTTCTTCGTGCACCCCACGCTCGGCCCTGTGATCGGTGTGAACGAGGACAAGGCCTACACGCGCAGGCCGTACACGCTCGCCCACGAGTTCGCCCACGGCCTCTTCCACTACGAAAACTTCCCGGCGATCCTCTGCCGCACGGCAGACCACCATCCGGTTGAGGTCTTTGCCGAACGTTTCGCAGCGCAATTCCTCGTTCCGAAGGAGGCAATTTCCCGCGTGTTGTGGGTGATGAGCGTCGAACACGTCACCACCCCCGAGCAGACGGTCCACCTCGCCCGGTACTTCAACGTCAGCTACCACGCCATGCTGCGCCGCCTGCGCGACGAGAACCGCTTCAAGGGCGCACCCCGCGACTTTGAGGGCGTAAAGCCCGTGGTTCTGGCCTCGCAGCTCGGCTTCAACCCCTCGCCCTACGAGTTCGGCGAGCGACCGCTGCCGCTCGAGGACCGAATGCCGCAGGTCGCACTCGAACTCGCCTTCAGGGCCATCAAAGAGAAGCGCTTGAGCGTGGCCGCGACCGCTGGGCTCCTCGGCATCAGCCAGATCGAGCTGCGCGAGCGCCTCGAATCCGAGAAGACCGAACCCGAATCGGACGAGAACCTCTACCTCCATGCCTGAAGATTCTCCACCCGTTCTCGACACGATGATCTTGCACGGCTTCGTGTTCGGTCTCGAAGACGGATTGGACGTCCTGCTCACCGGACTGGGCGTCCCGAGCGCGCGCCTTCCGGCAGAGGTCTACAACCGCGACGAGGAGAGCCTGCCACTCAGCGACGGCGACGAGGCTCTTATGAGTGAGTTCGCTATTGGCATGCGCTATGCCAAACGCAAGGCGATGACCCTGGCCGCCCGCGAGGCGGCCAGGTACGAGACCTGGCTCGCCAATGCAAAAGCACAGCTGCCCCGCTTCCTCGAGCGGGGCAGTCTAATAATCGATACGCTCGAAGTTGAAGAGCTGGCCCAACGAATTCTGCTCGAAAACGAGTATGGCATCGGACGAGGCGAGGCCGCCTGCTTGATCATTGCCAAACGCGGTGGGGCGAGATTTATCTCATCCGACGAGGAGGCCTGCAAGGCGGCCACCGCCCTCGGCGTACCGTACTGCACAATTCTAGATGTCCTTGAGGGGTGGGTGACCCAATCCAAGCCAAACGCCGAGGCAATTGATCGTGTGATCAACGGCCTAAGAGACGCGAAGTTTGCGCTGACGACAGATCAGATAGAGTCTCTTCAAACGCTAAGTCCCAATCAGAACGACCAATAGACCATGCGCAATTCGAGGGGTTCCGCTCGAGAGCCCTCACCCCCGGCTCATCGAAGGTCAAACAGGAGGAGAGAAAAGCAAGGAACCCTGTTCCGAGCGCGAATCTCTAGACAGTTCGCAAGAAGTCTATGTACTCAGCATGTCAGCCTGATTTAACCCCAGGCGATGTGCGGCGAGGCTACTGATCCGTGCCTGGGGGTTGTGTCCTCGGAACAGACGAAAACATCAGACTGGCGGCTTGACTGCGTCGCTGTGATAACGGGCTATCGCCAGTCGCTTGTAGCGTCAGTATTACACGCCTGGCCGACCGATGCGGAACGAGTACCGCTGCACACGTTCTAGCCACCCGGTGAAACTGGCTGGCGAGTCGCTCGCACTGGGAAGCACACCGTCATTGGACTGCAAACTGGCCAATGCAAGGTGCAGTTCAGGCCAGTGCTCGAGATTGGATCTTGCAGGCTTCGCGAGTTCGACAAGAAAATCCGTCCACTGCGTGCTCTTGGAAAGCCGAATCCGCTCGAAGAATTCCTCGGCCTCCAGTGGGAAACCACTCAGTGCCGCCATCAACACGAGCGCCGCTCGATAGCCGACCGATTCGAAGCCCTCGAGATCGCTCGGGGCGAGCGTAGCACGCAGCAGGCGGTACGTGTTCACAAACCTTTTCGCCGCACGTGGTGACGGAATCAGCGGGTAAAGCGCCTTCATCAGCGTCCGCTCGGCGTCGGTGAGTTCGAGGTTCTTCGGTTGCAGGTCGATGGTCAAGTCAAGGGGTTGACCAGCTGCAGGTCGGTTCTCGAGCCCACCTTGGCCGTTGGGTGAATCATTTTTGTACTCTGATTTGTCAGTCGGTAGATTTGGGCCATTCGTGTCTCGATTGGGCGGGTCGAGATCCCCGCCTGAGGTCGGTTCGATTCCTCCCGCACCCTGACTTGCGCGCTTCGATGCGGGTGCGATGCCATCGATCAAGCGCTCGAAGCCCGTCGCTACCATGGGCCTCAAAGCGAACGGGATCTGAAAAATCTTCTCCAGGTAATGCTGCGGCGTGGATGCCCACGACGCGTCGAGTCCCGAACCCGGATCGCCACCGTTCGCCGCGACATTGAAGGCGCTGGAATGCTCTCGCAAGGAGTGCAGCAACCAGCGCGGGTCGACGCCGACTACGACGACGAACAACGGAAAGGCGAGCAGCAGGTGAACGGCCTGAAGCACCTGCACCACCTTGTCCTCCGGGCAGCGATCCAAGTCGTCGATGTAGAGCACGATCCGGTCGATCTTCGGCAGGCCCAACTCCGGCTCCTGGCGCGCCCTCTCGAACAGCGCGCTGAGGTTCTCGAAATCCTCGCGGGCCTTTGAGATCACGCCCAAGAACTGCGAGTAATCCTTGCTCTCGTGCCGCCCACGGATGAACTTGTACAACTGCTGATCGGCGCGCAGCTCCGCGATCTGTTGCTCCAACGCCGCCTGCTCCTGTTTCAGCGCATCGAAGCGATCTCGGGCCGCCTCGAGTTCCGTTTTGAGGCGCTCTTGATCCTTCCTGAGCGGTGCCTCGCGCGCCTCGCGCGCAACCCTGAGGCGCTCCGCCGCTTCTTTTCGGGCTGTCTCGAGGTTGCCAACGAGCGCGGTCGCACTCCGGATGATCGGTATAAGCGGCACGACCAACCCAACAACCGATGCCAGCCCGCCCGCCACCCAGGCGGTCACGCCTGAGGCACCGAGCCACACCACGAGGGGCGGCACGACGAACGGTATCGCGAAAATCACGAGGAACAACCCTGCGCGAATCTTCCAGTTGGCCGACTGCCCGAGCAAACGCCAGCTGGCGCTGAGCGTCCCAGAGAACCCTTCGAGATCCACCAGGAACGACCTGAATTCCGCCGTGGCGATCTTGCCCTGCTCAAATCCGGCTTTCGTAGCGAATGTCTCGAGGCTGGTTCGGAGATCCGGATCCGTCACCGCGAGATGCTTCAAGCTTTCCAGGGAAGCCCGCAGCGCGTCCTGTCCGAGGGTGAGGTCCGACTGCTGCTCGAGTAGTTTCTGCACGCCATCGAGTTTCTCGTTCAGTTCCCGCTTGCGCTTTTCGGCCTCGAACAGCTTGTCCTGTCGGGATTTGACTTCCTGAAGGAGCTTCTCACGCTGTTCCGCCGGGTCGTTGCGTTCACCAAGCTTTCGATCTAGTTCCTCGAAGATCTCGGTGGCCAGGCTGGCCCACAAATTCGTGTCGGCATAATGCCAAGCGTTGAACTCGAGCTGGACGATGTTCGCGCAGAAGCTCGAGACGGGTCGCTCGGGGCGTTTGTCGTTGCTTGCCGCCTGGTGTTCCGCCTCGCGCCGCTTGAGGCTCTGATCGGCGATCAACTCGATGCGCTCCTGCATCAGCTTCATGAAGTAGCTCTTGCCGCTGCCCCACTCGCCGAAGAGCCCGATGGACAACGGCGGTTGCACATCGCTCGAGGCGATCACGGAACACAGGGCGTTGACCTCATCGCGCGCACCGAGCTCATCGCTGAGAGGCTGACCGCTCGTTCGGCGCACGAGATCGGACGAGAAACCGGCGGACACCGTTGCTGCGCCGATCGCCACTGGAGCTGTCGGTGACCTGTAGGCATCGAAACTGTCGGGACGCGGAAAGCCATCAGGCACGTCTGCGGCAATCGCCTCGAGCACGATCGCGTCCGTCACGCCTGCTTGTGCGAGTGCCTGAATGACCGTGCAATCCTTGACGACCCACGCCCCTGCCAGGAGGTCTCGAGAGCGCACCACCGTATCGTTCCGGGCGTCCGCACCGCGGTAGGCGTTTTGAAGCGCCTCCTCGACGTGTTTGGAACACGGAGGCAAGTCAGAGATCGGTGGCACGCTCGAAAGGCGCGATGCCGACAGGGGCGTGTTGAGTGCCTTCGACACGATGGCAACGATGTCTTGGTAGGACAGATTGGTGCGTTCGAACGCTTTTCGCGTCGGCCCGCTCGGTTTGTCATACAGGCCGTCGAGCAGGTGCTCCATGTGAATTTTGCTTTGTTTGGACTCGCGCCGCAGGGCGTCGGCGTAGCTCAGGGCGTGCCTTGAAGACGGGCTCAGCCGCGCGAACTCGAGCGATGTTCCAGGTTGGTCTACGATGCCAGTTGCCGAGACCGAGCCCGGCTGGCTGGAAAGGTTCACCGCGCCAGCAATCGTTTCAACTGACGCCTCGTTCGGGCGTGTCAAGCGAAGTGTGGCTAACGGCTTTCACACCGGCATCCGATCC
>CAXTKV010000186.1:0-10240 GCA_964244895.1 uncultured Deinococcales bacterium | reverse complement strand
GAACCTCATCTCCCGCTCCACCACGAACACCGTCCGGGTATCACGCCCTGGGCGGTGTTCATGTTTCAGGTAATATCGAGACGCCGTGCCACAAACAAAACCTTAAACCCCAAGAAACGCCGTACTGGACGGTGTTCCCCGCTCAGAAGAGCGCGCTGACCGATTTGTGCATGTGAACGTGCGCGATTGCGGACGCCAGCAACGGCGCGATGGACAGCACCGTGTACGGTTCGCTCATGCCCAACGGGATCGTGTCGGTCACGATCACTTCTTTGATTGCGGGATGGCTGAGCTTACTGCGGGCATCGGCGGCCAGCACGGGGTGCGTGGCGGCGATTCGGACATCTTCTCGAGCGCCGGATTCGATCAGGGCTTCCACGGCGCGCCGGAGCGTGCCGCCGGTCGAGATCACGTCGTCGACCAAGAGCACGCGTTTGTCGCGCACGTCGCCGATGACGGCGGTGACTTCGGTTTCCGTGTCCGAGCGGCGGCGTTTGTACAACAATGCCAACGGCAGCTCGAGCAAATCCGCCATGCGCCGGGCTTCCTCGCTGCGGCCCGTGTCTGGGCTGACGACGATCGTATCCTCGATGCTGGTGGATTTCAGGTAAGCCGCGATCGTGCGGAGCGCGGAAAGCATGTCCACGGGAATGTCGAAAAAACCCTGAATCTGGCGCGCGTGCAAATCCACCGTGATGACGCGCTCCACGCCCGCCGAGACGAGCAGGTTGCTGACCAGCTTGGCCGTGATCGGCTCGCGCCCGGCGACCTGTTTGTCCTGGCGCGCGTACCCAAAATACGGCACGACCGCGTTGATCCGGCCCGCGCTCGAGCGGCGCAGCGCATCCGCCAGCACGAGCACTTCCATCAAGTGATCGTTGACGGGCGGGCAGGTGGACTGCACGATGTAGCAGTCGTCGCCGCGCACGGATTCCTCGAGGTGAACCTTGACTTCGCCGTCCGGGAAGCGCCCGACCGTCATGGCCGCCAATCGCGTGCCGAGCGATTCGGCGATGCCGCGCGCGAGGCTGGGATTGGCGGAACCGGCGAAGAGCTTGATGTCGGCGCTCGAACTCAGCACGTTTCCCCCCGGTGGTTGTGGTGAATTGAATTCGTGCGCATCATAGGGCATCCTGTGCGCCGCGCGATAGTTCGAGGTTACAGGCGGCTCGGAATCGGCTTTGAGAGGAGACCGTCCCAGACGCGCGTGCTCGAGCGCAAACGAACGCGTCCTGGACGGTGTTTTTACGGGCTCGATCTCGAAGGGCGCAAAACGCTCGTCAGCACACGAGTGGTTCGTGCGGCGCGGCTGTATACTCCGTCCGTTATGGTTTCGGTCTCGTCGGACGCGGCGCAGGGCATGGCTTCGAGCGGGTTCGTCGTGACCATCGACGGACTGGCGGCGAGCGGTAAATCCACGGTCGCGCGGGCAGTCGCGGCGCGGATGGGTGTGCCCTACGTCTCGAGCGGATTGCTGTACCGGGCGGTGACGGTCGCGGTACTCGAGGAGAACCTCGATGTGAGCGACGAACCCGCAATTCTAGGGCTGCTCGAACGGCGCGAGGTTTTTCTCGAGCCGAGGGCTGACGGCAACCGCGCCTGGTTGGACGGGCGCGATATCACCGAGGCCGCACATTCCAGTCGCGTGGACGCGCTGGTCAGCGCCGTGGCCCGTCACGTGCGCGTGCGCACCTGGGTCAACACCTGCATCAAGAAATTGTCGCCGCCGTTCGTGGCCGAAGGGCGCGACATGGGTACGGTCGCGTTCCCGAACGCCAGCATCAAGTTGTACCTGACGGCCAGCCCTCGCGTGCGCGCCCTGCGCCGCGTCGCGGAACGCCCCGAGGATCTCGCGGTGATTCAGGCCGCCCTGGAGGCCAGGGACGCGCTGGACGCAATCAACGCCAGTCCCGCGCCGGACGCAACGCTGCTGGACACCTCCGACCTGACGCTCGAGGCCGTCGTAGCGAGCGCCCTCGAGCAGATTCAATCCATCAAGCGATGATGCTCCGCAGTGATGACCGGCGATGAACGACAAGAACCCTGACCTCTCCAACGCACCGCGCAACTACGATGGCTTCAAGGCCGGGTTGCGCGCCTACATCAGCTTTCTGGGTCTGAAATTCATCGATGCGCACAACATCCCCGCCACGGGCGCGGCCATCATCGCGGCCAATCACCTGACCAACCTCGATCCGTTCGCGGTCGGGCAGCCCACGCCCCGGCGCGTGCATTTCATGTCGAAAATAGAGAACTTCCGCACGCCCCTGACGCGCTGGATTCAGTATTCCGGGAACGCCTTCCCGGTGGATCGCAGCAAGCCCGATCTGGGCGCGATCAAGACGGCCTTGCGGATTCTCAAGGGCGGGCAGTTGCTGGTCTTGTTCCCGCAGGGTCATCGCGGCGGCGAGGACGCGCGCGGCGGCGTGGCCTACCTGGCGCTCAAATCCGGCGCGCTGATCGTTCCGACGGGCATCACCATGAAACCCAACTGGTTCGGGTTTCTGGGCGGCAAACGCTACCTGATCAAGTACGGCCCGCCGATCAAACCCGAGGGCACAGCGGAAGAACTGACGGAACGCATGATGGACGCCATCGAAGCGCTGCTGAACCCACCAGAGACATCGATATGAGTCGGGTGGTGTGTACGCCTGATGTCTGTGGTGGTACACCACGGCTCGAGGGGACGAGAATGACCGTTGGAAACATCGTCACACTTTTGGGGGTTTACCATTCCTCCGTCTTTGATCTGGCTGACCTGCTCAATATTGAACTGACGGAGCTGACTGAACTGCTCGAGCCCCTCCGGTACTGCGCTGAACGCCGGTGCGTGCAAGATCAGCCGGAGCACTTCTGCCACGTCTGTACGCTCGAGCCACCGGACGACGATGAAGACCTGGCGGGCGAAGAACCTCAAATCAACGGCTGGGAACTCGCGAGTACCCTGTTGCCAACCACGAAATTGGTGATCGAAAGATTTGAGGCAGCACTCGCGAAACCCCTTTTCAAGAAATGATGCGATCTTGAGAAGACCATCCTGCGCACCATTCTTGAGAAAACAAGAACACCGTCCTGGACGGTGTTCTTCAAACAGCGATTGAGGCTCGAGCTTGCGCTACGCCAACTCCTCGAAGACGCCGAGCTTGCGGAAACGATCCGCGCGCTGGGCGAGCAGTTCGCTTTCGGACAAGTGCTCGAGTTCAGCCAGGTGCTTTTCCAGCGCGGCCTTGAGGTTGGCGGCAGCGCCGTCCGGGTCGTTGTGCGCGCCGCCTCTGGGTTCGTGAATGATCTCATCCACGATGCCGAAGGGCAGCAAATCTTGCGCGGTCAGCTTCATGGCTTCGGCGGCTTTCTCGGCTTCCTTGGCGTCGCGCCAGATGATGGCGGCGCACGATTCGGGCGAGATCACGCTGTAAACGCCGTTCTCGAGGATCAGCACGCGGTTGCCCACGCCCAGCGCGAGCGCACCGCCGGAGCCGCCCTCGCCGATCACGACCGCAATCGCGGGGATGCGCAACCTGGACATGCGCTGAATCGATTGCGCGATCAGCCAAGCTTGGCCGCGCTCCTCGGCGGCCACGCCTGGGTATGCGCCGGGCGTGTCGATCAGGGCGATAAGGGGCATCTGGAACTTCTCGGCCATGTCCATCAGCCGCATGCCCTTGCGGAAACCTTCCGGGTGCGCCATGCCAAAATTGCGCGAGATGTTTTCCTTGGTATCGCGGCCTTTCTGCTGCCCGACGATCACGATCGGACGCCCGTTGAAGCGCGCCAGACCGCCCACGATCGCAGGGTCTTCACCGAAGGCGCGGTCGCCGTGCAGCTCGGTGAAATTCGTCATGATCTTCGAGATGTAATCGAGGCTGGTGGGTCTGCCCGCCGCTCGCGCGAGTTGCACGCGCTGCCAGCGCGTCAGACCGTCGAAGGTCTCGGATCGCAGGCGCTCCAGGCGGCGCTGCAGCAGCGCGACTTCCTCGCCCATGTCCACGTTGGAATCCCGACCGTATTTCTCGAGTTCCGAGATGCGGCTCTCGAGATCCAGCACGGGTTTTTCAAAGTCGAGGGCCATCAGGAGATCCTCTCCATGAAAGCCGCGGGCCGCGAGCCGCGAGCCGCAAGGGAACACCGTCCAGCAGGCACCAGAGGGACACCGTGCTGGACGGTGTTGCCTTTGACCTCTGACTTCTGACCGCTGACCGCCCTCATCGGCGTCCCCGTTGGGTCGGCACGACGTTGACGGGCTCGAGTTCTTTCGGGTCGGGCTTGGGTCGGTGGGTCAGCATGGCGATCAGATCGGCCAGCACCGCGCGGTGGTTGCGCCGATCGGAGACGATGTCCACGAAACCCTTTTTCTCGTAGAATTCCGCGCGCTGAAAGCCATCCGGCAGGCTCTGGCGGATGGTTTGCTGGATCACGCGCTGACCCGCGAAGCCGATCAGTGCGTCGGGTTCGGCCAGGATCACGTCGGCGATGGTGGCGTAACTGGCGGTCACGCCGCCGGTGGTCGGGTCGGTCAGGATCGTGATGTACGGCAGGTGCTTGATGGCCAGCTGTTCCAGGGCGATGGTCGTCTTGGCCATCTGCATCAACGACAGGGCGCTCTCCTGCATTCGCGCGCCGCCGGACGCGGCCACCAGCACCAGCGCGCGGTCTTCGCGCGCGGCCAGTTCGGCAGCCCGCGCGATCTCCTCGCCCTCGGCGGAACCCAAGGAAGCGCCGGAGAACTCGAAATCCATGATCACCAGCACGATCGGCAACTCCGCCAAGCTCGCCCGACCCGCGAGGATCGCGTTCTCGCGCCCAGTCTTCTTGCGGGATCGCTCCAGGCGCTCCGTGTACGGTTCCGTGTCTACGAAGCCGAGGGCATCGACGGGCCGCACCTTACCGGACGTGAGCTCGAAGCTTCCGGGGTCCGAGAGGGCTTCCGCGCGGCGGCGCACGGGCAGGCGGTGGTGGTAAGCGCAGTGCGGGCAGACGCGCAGGTTGGCCTCGAGATCCTTGTTGTAGACCTGCGCGTTGCAACGCGGGCATTTCGACCACAGGTCGGGCAAGTCCTCGTTCTGGTCACGCTTCGGGCCGCGCCGTCTGAAGAACCGCTCGAGGGTCACGGGTCGCTCCTGGAGCAGAATGGTTCGGGGATCACGCGCGCATTCTAACGGCTCTGAACTCAAAAAACGCCGCTTCGACCGACAGCGTACCGGGCTCGACCCGACGCGTGAGCCGTCCCAGACGTTCAATCTCGAGTGGGGCTGGTGGCTCGAGACCGAGCTTGCAGCGAGAAGAAATAGACCTGCTGCGAACGTGATCGAATACGTGCCGAGGGGAGGGTAACCACAAGGGTTACCCCTACAAAAGCCTGTCCTGTAGGGGCAATCTTTATGGTTGCCCTCGCGTGATCACGTTCTCGAGATTGACTTTCTTAAGAGGTCTCATCTGGAAATGTACGCCAGGTTTTCGTAGCAAGATCGGTGAACGCCAACCGACGTTATTTCGGCGCACGGCAAAAAGCGTCCCAGACGGTATCCGGTCCAGGATAGACCGTCTGGGACGCAAAAATTGCGCTTACCCGGCGTTCTTTACTTCTTTACTTGGCGTCCTTGAGCCGTCCGAGCGCTCCGGGATCGACGGCAGGCGCGCCGGAACCGGCGTTCATTTCGCTGCGCCCCGAGAACATCGCACCCGATTCGATGTCGAGGGACGTGGCGCGCACGTCGCCGACCAATCGTCCCGATTTGCTGAGCGTGATCTTGCCCTTGGCGACCACGTTGGCCTTGACGGAGCCGTGCAGGGTCAGGTTCTCGACCTCGAGCTTTTCGCCCTCGACGCTGGCTCCGGCGGAAACTTCCAGGTTGCCGCGAACGGTGACGTTGCCGTGAATCTGACCGTCCACCCGGACGTGACCGCTGGCGGTCAGGTCGCCCGTGATGACGGTGCCTTTCTCCAGGAAAGTGTAGGCCGAACCGCTCGGTTGGGCCGGGGCGGCCTTGTTGTCGTTGCGTCTGATCATCTGGTCTCCAATGTGGCGTAGCGCGGGCGCGAGCGGCTGAGGAACGGCCCCGGATTGATCGGGGTGTTACCGACCCGAACCTCGTAGTGCAGGTGCGGCCCGGTCGAGTTACCGGTCGAACCGATGTTACCCAGGAAATCCCCCGGCGAGACGCGCTCTCCGATGCTGACCCCGATCCTCGAGAGGTGCCCGTAGAGCGTCCTGTAACCGTAACCGTGATCGATCACGACGTGCAGTCCGTACCCCGCGTTCGTCCAGCCCGCTTCGACCACCACGCCGGGTGCGGTCGCGGCGACCGGGTTGCCGAAGCCTCCGGCGATGTCCCAGCCCGTGTGCAGTTCCAGCCGTCCGGTGCGCGGCCCGATCCGGTACCCAAAATTCGAGGTGATCGGGCCCGTGGCGGGCCAGCCTGCGGGGATCGCGGCCTCGCGGCGCATGGTGGCCTCGAGCGGGCCTGCGGCGCGGGTCAGGGTGGTGCTGGTCTTGTTGAGCAGCTCGTCCAGCGCGTTGTACGCCTGCGCGGGATCGGTGACTTCGATGCTCGCACCGCCGCGACCCGTGGATGCGCGCACGGCGCTGCCGACGCCCGCGCGCGCTGCGATGGCATCGACGCGGTTCTGAAGCTCAAAGAGTTTCGACGTGACCTGGCGCGCCTGACGGGTCAGGCTGTCCACCTTGGCGCGTTCGATGTTCAACAATCGATCCCCGTCGCGTTTTTGGGCGGCCATTTCGGTGTCGTGCTGCTTGTCGGTGTTGGCCAGCTTGAGCTTCAGGCCGGAGTTCTCGGCCAGCAGTTTGCCGTTCTGCCCGACCATGATCGCGTTGGCGCTCAGGCTGCCCGCCAGCAGCATCGGTGCGCCGACCGCGCCGAGTCCCAGCCCGACGCCGAGAAAGCCCGCGACGACCAGCAGTCCAAAACCCAACCTGAGCGGACGGGGTTCGCCACGATCAGGTATAATGAGAATCGTCCAGCCTCGTTTTTGGGTTCGTCTTCTGCCAGCCGACATATCGCGGCATTCTAAACCGAATGAGAAGCCCAAAAGCAAGGATTTTGACCAGCCGCACCTTGGTATAGACAAACACCGTCCAGCACGCGAATATCTGAATCACCGATAACAGCGTTCAGCACGAACTTTCCGAATGTGACACAGCGCTCAAAAGTTACGAGCGCCGTGCTGGACGCAAATTCATGGTTCATCAATTTGCACACTGATCTGAACTCGAGATCAGGAATTTCGGCGAGGACGATCATCGGAAATGGCACGAGCATCCCCCAAAGCCCGCAAAATTGATTCCTCCGCTGCGCCGATATCCGCCGCCAGTTCATCCCGCACCCGATCCATCCTCGCGTTGACGCTCGAGACGAGCCGATCCGTCGAATCACCCATCGCACCCGAAACCCGCGCCGGAACCCCGGACTCGAGCCTCGCGAGGATGTTCTTCGCGTGCTCGTCCAACCGGGCGGACAGGGCTGCGAACCTCGTCGCTTCTTCTTTGTCCAACGACCGACGCAAATCCTCGATCTGCCGCAAATCGCGCGCACTGCGCGCCTGCACCCGCGTCGCGGAGAGGCTCCAGACCAGCGTGAAAAGCCCCGCCACACCGACCAAGGCCACCAAACCGATCAACCGGAACGGCCCGAAGAACGATCCCAGAAACGGCAGCGCGAAGGCGGAATTCTGCAACAACGTCGGCGCGTTGGAAATCATCAACGCGACCACGATCACCACCACAACCCCGAACAGCACGGAATACATTCGCATACGCCCCCTCGAGCCTCAAACGTGAATGACGCATTCTGGGCGCAAGACCGTACCGGAAGCAAGCGCAAGTAAAAAATACCGTCAGAGACGCGATCCCAAGAGTACCGTCCCAGACGGTGTTGCCGCAAAAGCGTCCCCTCCGTTATCAACCACAGGCAGGCTGATGACACCTGCCCTGTGGAACAGGGAAGGCAACACGCGGGATTTCGCGTTCTGCGGCAGACATTCAGCCCCTGAACGCTCTGCTACACTCGAGCGTTCTCGAGCATCGGCTCGCTCGGGGCGTTCGACGCGAAAGCCGAAGAGGACATCACTTGAGTTACTGGCGAAAAAACCTGAAACCCCTCCTGGCGGACGAAATCGGTACGATTTACCGTCAGGCACCGACGCGCGTGGCCTTGTGCTTCCCGAACCGCTATTCGGTCGGCATGGCCAGCCTGGGATTGCAAGTCATCTACCGGATGTTCAACGAAGAAGAGCACTTCGCCTGCGAACGGGCGTTCCTGCCCGACGACGTTGAAGCCTTCAAAGCCACCCGCGAACCCCTACCGATGCTCGAAAGCGGCGAACCCGTCGGATACGCGGACATCATGGCCTTCAGCGTGTCATTTGAACTGGACATCACCAACATCATCCGGTTTCTGGAGCTTTCAAACCTGAACCCGTGGCGCACGGAACGCGACGACAGCGACCCCATCGTGATCATCGGCGGGCCGCTCACGTCCAGCAACCCGTACCCCCTAGCGCCCTTCGCGGACGTGATCTGCATCGGTGACGGCGAGATGATCGTGCCCATCATCGCCGAAGCGTACCGGGAATCCAGCACGCGCGCCGAATTCCTCGAGATGCTGGAAGGTCGCCCCGGCATTTTCCTGCCCGACCGCGACCAGTTTGAGCCGATCTGGGCGACCGCGCCCAAAGAAAAACTCCCCGCCTACAGCCAGATCGTCACGCCTCATTCCGAACTCTCGAACATGTTCCTGGTCGAAGCCCAACGCGGTTGCCCGCGCCCGTGCACCTTCTGTCTGGCGCGCACCATGTACGGCCCGAACCGCAACAACGAAGCCGACGACTTGCTGGCCTGCATCCCCGATTGGGTCACGAAAGTCGGCCTGGTCGGCGCGGCCTTATCCGATTTCAAGCACACCAAGCACGTCGGGCGCGTCCTGACCGAACGCGGCGTGAAATTGGGCGTCTCGAGCATCCGGGCGGACACGGTGGACGAGGAACTGGCGCAGATTCTCAGGGACGGCGGCCTGCGATCCTTCACGGTCGCCAGCGACGCCGCCAGCCAGCGCTTGCGCGACTGGATGAAAAAAGGAATCAGTGAAGAAGACCTGATCCGCACCGCCGAGATCAGCCGACGCCTCGGGTTTTCTGGCCTGAAGGTCTACATGATGATCGGCCTTCCGCCCGAGAACGACGACGACATCACGGAATTGATCAAGTTCTCGAGAAGGTTATCCAAGATTGCGAAGGTGGCGATGGGCATTTCCCCATTCGTGCCCAAACGTCACACGCCGCACCACAGCGACCCGTTCGCGGGCGTGGACGTGATCGAGAAGCGTTTCAAACGCATCCAGAAAGAACTGCGCCGCGACCTCGAGCTTCGGAACGTCAGCGCGAAATGGGCCTGGGTCGAGAACGTCATCGCACGCGGCGGCGCTGAAGTCGGCAAGGCCGCGTACCTGGTGCGCGACAACGAGAACTACGCGTCGTGGCGCGCGGCGTTAGAGGAAGTCGGCTGGAAGGACGAGTACGCGCTGAACACCGTGACGTTTGAGCAGAAGCCTGGAGAGATCATTAAGCCCGATGTGCTCGAGATGCCCAGGGCGAATATGACAGATTTCATGGTCGCTGGGGATTAAGTGTCTATCAAGTTCTCATCCGAGTTGTTCAGCCGAGACGTTTTCGAATCCCTTGACGAATCAGCGAGGCAAGGTCGCCTTAAAGCGCTCGAAGACGAAATTCGCCCGTTCTTGAGCGCGGCTGAATCCTTCGTGGACTTCTTCACGCGAACGTGTCAAGTGGCGGATGCACTGGCAAGCTGCGGACATGAACTCGGACTTTGGGATTATGACGGGACCTCTCGAGAGGAATGGGGCTGGGACTACATGAAAAGCCTCGATGCTCAAGACACGAAAGGCAAATTGTTTTGCGTTTTCACATACCCCGACTCAGTTGAACTGGAATGGTGTCCTCACGAGTAACTTTAAAGAACGTGTTCGTAAACGCATTCTCAAATTCGCGTGTTGGACGATGTTCCCAAATCCTTAAATAATCGAGAATTCACTCGGACTGGTTTCTCCAGCTTCATCAACGGTCTATACTTTTGACATGGCCTTGCCATCGCCGCAACCCATCAGCTTCGAGACCTACCTGGAACTCGAGGAACGCGCGACCGTCAAGCACGAACTGGTCGGTGGGTTTCTGTACGCGATGGCGGGCGCGACAGAGAAGCACAATTTGA
>CAXTKV010000185.1:0-10362 GCA_964244895.1 uncultured Deinococcales bacterium | reverse complement strand
GATCGTGCCGACGTTGACGTGGGGTTTGTTGCGCTCGAATACGCCCTTCGCCATGGTGTTCCTCCTGGAACGCTCGAGGTTTGATCCCCTCAAGGTGAATCGGCCCGCTCGCGCGAGCCTGTTTGTGTGGCGGTACTGCCCTGAATGTGCTGAATTCGTACTTGAGTCTTGAACGTCTCGCCGATTTGGAGCTCGTGGTCGGGATTGAACCGACGACCTCTCCCTTACCAAGGGAGTGCTCTACCACTGAGCTACACGAGCAAAAGCGTTGCCGCAAATGCCGAAAGAGGATAGCACGCGTTTTTGGGCTTGTCAAAGGCGTTTTAGCGCATTTGGACTCGAGCGGAAACCTTCAGTCAGGCATGACGTTCAAGATAGGGGCAGGCCGTCCAGAAGGGCGTTTACGTGTTATCAAGGATTGCATCTGGGACGGTCTTCCGATCGGTCTGGCTCGAGCGACTTCGGGATTCGGGTGCTACAGTTCGGCCTGTGATTGACACGCACTGCCACTTGGACACGCTCGAGAACTCGCTCGAGGCCGCGCAGGAGCCCGGTCTGACGGCGCTGGTCGCGATTGGGCACGACCCGGAGCACGCTCGCGCGGCGTTGGCGCTTTCCGAGCGTCTGGGGAACGTGTTCGTGGTGGTCGGATTGCATCCGACGGATGCGAATCGCGATTCGCCGGAAACGCGCGCCGATCTCGAGGCGTTGATGGCTCGACCGAAAGTCGTGGGGATTGGGGAGACGGGCGTGGATTACTACTGGGATGCCGCGCCGAAAGCGGTGCAGGTGGCGTCGCTGGAATGGCAACTGGATTGCGCGCAGCGTCTGGACGCGCCCGTGGTGATTCATACGCGCGACAAGGACAACTCCAGGGTCGCCTACCTGGACTGCGCGGATGCGCTGCGCAACGCGGGCTGGCATCGCGGGATTCTGCACTGCTTTTCTGGCGACCGGACGCTGCTCGAGACGGGGCTCGAGTTGGGGTTTCACGTGTCTTACGCGGGCAATTTGACGTACAAAAACGCCATCGCCATCCGCGAATCCGCCGCACTGGTGCCCTTCGAGCGCCTGCTGGTCGAGACGGACGCGCCCTACCTCGCGCCCGTACCGAACCGGGGCAAGCGCAATCGGCCCGCCTGGGTGCGCTACACGCTCGAGGTGCTGGCCCAGATCAGAGGGCTCGAGTTCGAGGAGATGGAACGCATCACGGAAGCCAACGCGAAGGCCGTCTACAAGCTGCCGATCTGAGTTTGGCTTACGAAAAGACCGTCCGGGACGTGAATCTCGAAGTGCGTCCCGGACGGTGTTCTCTTATCAACCAATCTTTTGGGCGGGGACTGGTTCGCGTTCAGTGCGCGAACCGGGATGAGCCACGCCGCTGTCGCTGAACGTCCCGAATCGGTTAGCCTCTGGTCGTGCGCCCGAGCCATCCGCCACGCATCCTCGGATTGATGTCCGGCACGTCCGCCGACGGTGTGGACGCCGTATTGCTCGAGCTGGCGGGTTTCCCGGAGTTGGGCTCGAGGTTGGATGCTCCGAGGCTCGAGGCGCTCGAGATCGCCGTGCCGCGCGGTCGCGTGCTCGAACACGCGTACACGCCGTACCCGGACGACCTGCGGGCTGCCGTCCTGGAAGCCTGCCAGTTGGATGCTCGGGCGAGGGTCACGACTTCCGGGCTGGCGCAACTGCATTTTTGGCTGGGCGAATTCCTGGCGGATGCCGCGAGGCCGCTCGCGAGAAATGCCGATCTGGTCGCGTCGCACGGGCAGACGGTCTATCACATTCCTCGCGCCGACGAATCCGAGGGCTGGTACAGGCGCGCGACGCTGCAACTCGGGGAACCCGCCGTGATCGCGGAAGTCGCGCAAAAACCGGTGATCTCGGATTTCCGGCCCGCCGACCTGGTCGCGGGCGGGCAAGCTGCGCCTTTGGTGCCGTTCGCGGATCGGGTGTTCTTCGCGGAATCGGGCGTCAACCGCGCCGTTCACAACCTGGGTGGAATCAGCAACCTGACGTACCTGCCGGGTCTGGACGCGGATGGCGTGATCGCCTTCGATACCGGCCCCGCCAACTGCCTGATCGACGAGGCGGCAGCCCTGTTGGGCAGGCGTTTCGACGAGGCTGGCTCGCTCGCATCAACAGGGCGCGTGGAACAGGGGTTGCTCGAGGTCTGGGCGCGCGACCCGTACCTGGCGCTCGGGCCGCCGAAATCCACCGGGCGCGAGGTCTGGAACCTGCAACGTTTGCAGGGCGTGTTCGAGCTCGAGCCACACGACATCGTCTCGAGCGTGACGGCCTTTTCGGCGCGCACCGTTTCGGATGCGTACCAGAGCTTCGTCGTGCAGCGCGGCCTGTCTGAAATCGTGGTAGCGGGCGGTGGCGCGTTCAATCCGGTGCTGATGGACGCGATCCGCGCGGGCTTGCAGGGCTTGCCCGTCGTGAGCTTCGAGGACAAGGGCTGGAACGCCTTCGGCTTCGACGCCACCACCCGCGAGGCCGCCGCCTTTGCGCTGTTGGGTTATTACGCCTACCAGGGCTGGCCGAACACGCTGCCGCACACGACGGGCGCGCACCGCGCGGTGATCGCGGGCAAGCTCTCGAGGTACTGACGCCGAACTCGAGCTTGATTCAAAAAGACCGTCCCGGACGGCGTTCTCGGGAATCAGGAATCCGCGTCCTGAACGGTGTTTTCAAAGAGTTGATCGCTCAGGAATTCGCCGTGAAGCCCCAACGTGCCCGAGAACCGATGCTCGGGATTAGACCTCCTGCGAAAGCGGTCGGAAACGTCTCGAGTGAAGGGCAGGGACAAGCCCTGCCCCTACAACACCCTGTTCTGTAGGGGCAACCTTCATGGTTGCCCTCGCGTGAATCCGTTCTCGAGACTGAGTTTTGCAGGAAATCCAGTGTTTCCGCGCGATCAGCGCCCGAACGTCCCAGATGCCCGTGTTACGCTCCTTTCATGCAAGGCACGCAACAATCGCGCACACAGATACCGACCGCGCGCTTCGAGCCGGAAGAACTGCATTACGCGCTGTCCTACGCGGGGCGCACGGCGGGAACGATGCGCTGGATGGCGCAACTCGAGAAAGGCATGATCGTCGTGCGTCTGGAGGCGAACTTCACGGGCGTCATCGGGCAGGGTATCCGGCGCGTGCAGACCTCGAAAATAGACCCGCAGACGCGCCTGCCGATCCAGTTCACGGAAAACAACGGTCAGGGTGGACACCACTTCGAGGTCAACTTCGACCGACGTTCCGGGTTGGTGACGGTCAAACAGAACCGCGACGAGGCATCGCAAGCCCTGATGCAGGATTACCACGACCCACTGTCCATCATTCAACTGCTGCGCGAGATGCCCGACGACGCCACCGGGGTTCGCGTGCCGATGATCGGCGGCAGCGTGGTGGTCGCCAGATTGCCCGATGAAACCATCGAAACGCCGTCCGGTGCGCGGCGCTCGCACGTCTACTACCTCAGGCCCGGCGTCGGTTTCGTGTTTCTCGAGGCCGACGCGCCGCACCGACCGTTGCGGTTCTCGCAATCGGTCGGCAAGTACACGCTCGAGGCGGTGTTCGTGCGCGCCGGGATCGTCCCACAAGGCGCGCGCATCGGGGCGAACCAGCCGCAACCGCGTCAGGAACGAAGCCGAGTTCAGCCGAACCAGGCGCGCTCGAGGAACGCACCGGTTCAGACCAAACCCGCCGTCAAGGGCGGCTCGCAAGGCTCCAGGCCGGAACAGCCCGCTCGAGCCAAACCGAATGGGGTCGTTCAACCACCGAATCCGAACGTCGCGGAGGGTCAAACCGAGGGTGGAAATCGGCGACGACGCCGACGTTTCCGTCGTCGCGGCAAGGGCGGTAACGAGGGCGGCGGAGACGCGGGATCGTGAAGGTGCTGACGGGCGCGGAAGCGCGGGTGGCGCTGACGCGATCATTCGGGGAAGTTCAGGTCTCCGAGGCGACTTTAGACCGCAACGCCAGCCTCTACGGTGAGCGATTGACGCCCCAACAGGTCGTGAATCGGATTCTCGAGGATGTCCGGCGCGAAGGTGACGTTGCGGTGCTGCGCTACGCCGAAAAGCTCGATGGGATATCGGAATTCGGGCTCGAAGTTCCAATTTCCGCCTTGGAGCGGGCCAGGGATTCTCTCGATCCGGCGCTGCTGGGCGCGATCCGGCACGCGATCGGGCGCGTGAGGGCCTTCCATCTGGCGCAACCCGTTCACGGTTTTTTAGAGCACACGGCCCAGGGCGCGCTCGGGCAACTGGTGCGGCCCGTGGATCGGGCGGGCGTGTACGTTCCGGCGGGCGCGAACCCCTTGGCCTCGAGCGTGATTCACACGGTCATCCCCGCCAGGGTCGCGGGTGTGAGTGAGGTGATCGTCTGCACGCCGCCGAACAAAGGGCAGCTCGATCCGACCACGCTGGCCGCCGCGCTCGAGTGCGGGGTCAGCCGCGTGTTCGCGGTCGGTGGCGCGCAGGCCATCGGTGCGATGGCCTACGGCACGCCCACCGTTCCCCGCGTGGACAAGATCGGCGGCCCCGGCAACCTGTACACCGTCCTGGCGATGCGCGCGGTCTACGGCGCGGTCGGGATCGTCAGCTTGCCCGGCCCGACGGAAACGATGGTGATCGCCGATGAGACCGCCAACCCGAGATTCGTGGCCGCCGATCTGCTGGCGCAGGCCGAACACGTGGCCGCCGAACCCGTTCTGGTCTCGACCTCGAGCGAATTGATTCAGACCGTGCTGGCCGAAATCGATCGCCAGACGAGCGCGCTGCCCGAACCGAACCGGACGTGGGCGAGCGAATCGTGGATTTCGCGCGGCAAGATCGTCCTGGCCGCGAACGCAGCCGAAGCCCTCGAACTGGCGAACCTGTACGCCCCGGAGCACCTGTGCTTGCTGGTGCGCGAACCCTGGGGGCTGTTGGGCGGCGTGCGCAACGCGGGCGGCGTGTTCGTCGGTGAGGACAGTATGGAAGCCCTGGGCGATTACCTGGCTGGCCCCAGCCACGTCATGCCGACCATGGGCACGGCGCGCTTCTCGAGTCCGGTCAACGTCAGGGATTTTCAGAAGATCATCAGCGTGGTCGGGTTGAACCGCGCGACCTTGCAGGAAACCGCGCCGGACGCCGCGCGGTTGGCTCGAGCCGAAGGGCTCGAGGCGCACGCCAGAGCCATCGAAGCGCGCCTCGAGCTGGATTGAATCGCGCGTTTTGACTCGAACGCGAGCTTCGCCCTACGGACAGGCTCGACGACGCGATGACTGCCCGAGAACACCGTCCAGCACGCGAATTTCGATACGCGTGCTGGACGGTGTTCTGAACCCTCAGGCTGGCGACTGCTCGAGCTTCCCGAGCCGCTCCTCGAGTTCCCGGCGCGTGCGAATCGCGATCGGCGCGGCCAACGAACGCCGGATGGCCTCCGGCCTGGCTTTGGCGTCGTAATACAGCCGGAAATCGTCCAGCAGCGTCACGGTCAGCTTGGCGTTTTCCTCGAGCCGCACGCTATCGCCCGCACCCACGGAACCCTCGTGGATCACGCGGCAGTACGCACCGGGGCGCTCCATCTGCTTGAAGCGCTTGACGAAGCCCGCGTCGCCCATGCGCGCCGCCAGCACGTCGCACGGGATGCGCGAGGCCGCGACTTCCAGGATCAGCTCCGGCCCGATGCGCAATCGATCCCCGATCTTCAAACTCGCGCTGGAAAAGCCTGAAATCGTCAAGTTTTCCCCGAAGGTTCCCGGCTCGAGCGCCTCACCGAGCACCGAAACCCAGGCGTCGTAATCGTCGGCGGTGTAGACGTACACGGCCTGATCCGGGCCGCCGTGATGCTTGGTGTTGACCACCCGATCGCCCTCGAGTCCGTCAAAGCTGACGTTCACGCGATCCGCAGTTCCACGCTTGCGGATGCCGGTTTGAATCTCTCGTTTGCCCAGACTCAGTCCCTGCGCCGCTCCGATATTGACCGAGGAAAGCTTCATCCCAAAAGACTACACCGTCCCGCGCGTACTCGAGAATACGCGTCTGGAACGGTGTTATGCGATGGCTGCTCGAAGACGAGAAGCGAGCCCTATTCGTCTTCGTCGCGCAACCCGAAGATGATGTCCTCGAGCGCTTCGGGGCGCAACAAGGTGATCTGGCCGGGGCGGGTCTTGATGATCGCCTCGTTCTCGAGGTCGCGCAGCACGCGCGTGATCGTCTCGCGCGAGTTGCCGGTGCGGTTGGCCAGGTCCTGGTGCGTGAAGCCGAGCGTCGGGCGGCCTTCAGCGCCCGCGATGAACGCGCCGCGCAAGTACAGGCTCTGCAGCGCGTAGGCCACGCAGGCTTGCGTGCTGGCGAAGGACAGCATCTCGACTTCGCGGTTCATGTCGCCCAGGCGTCCGGCCATGATGTTCGCCAGATTCCACAAGACCAGCGGGTATCGTTCCAGGATGCCGCGCAATTCGTCGCGGTAGATGGCCAGCGCGGTCACGTCGTCCAGGCAGTAGGCGGTCGCGGTGCGCGGGTTCTGGCTGATCAGGGCCATCTCGCCGATGACTTCCGGCGGCGTCATAATCGTGAAGATCCGTTCGCGGCCCTCCAGGTTGGCGCGGGCAATCTTGACCCGACCCTTGGTCAGCAAGTACACGGCCTCGCCGGGGTCGTTCTCGCGGAAGATCGCGCCGTCCTCGGGGAATTGGCGAATCGTGGCGGCCTCGGCGGCCATCTTGATCGCGCCGGGAGGTGCGCCTTTGAACAGGCGGGAATCTTCGATGAACTGCGTGATGGATTCCGTCTTGGACACCGTGACCTCGGATTCTACGGGTCGATCTGTGGTGCGAAACGCTGGTTCTGGGCGGTCGAGAAGCGTCTACGAATCGAAGTGAGTTTAAGGTCTCGAGAAGACTTTACGCAATGAAATGCTCGCTCAGCGTGTTCTCGACGGCTATTTGTGCGCGTCGGCCTTGGGCGCTCAGCGGATCGCGCCTGCCGCGAAATGATACCATCGCGCTCGATGATCGTTTCCCCTGCCCCTCGGGCGCTCGAGGTTCACGCGCTGTCCCACGCGTACCCCGGCCCGCAAGGGCCGGTCAACGTGCTCCACCAGGTCAGCCTGAGCCTGGAGGCCGGGCGCGTCCTGGCCGTGCTCGGGCCATCCGGTTCCGGCAAGAGCACGCTGCTGCACCTGCTGGGCGGGCTCGAGACGCCAACCCAGGGCGAGGTCTTCTGGGGTGGACGCAGCCTGAAAGGACTCTCGCAGGACGCGCTGGCCGCCAGACGCGCCCATGAAGTTGGGTTCATCTTTCAGCACCACTACCTGCTGGACGACCTGACCACCGTGGAAAACGTCAGCATTCCCGGATTGATCGCGGGCAAACCCGACGAGGCTCGAGCCCGGATGCTGCTCGAGCGGGTCGGACTGCGCGACCGCGCGATGTTCTACCCTCGGGCCCTGTCCGGTGGCGAGCGCCAACGCGTGGCGCTGGCTCGAGCCTTGCTGACCCGACCGCGCTTGCTGCTGGCGGACGAACCGACCGGCAGCCTGGATCGGGTCAACGCTGAGCTGGTCTTCGGCTTGCTGGTCGAACTGGCACACGAAGAAGGCACGGCGGTCGTGGTCGTGACCCACGACGAGGTTTTCGCCGCCCGCGCCGACGAGATCGTGCGCTTGCAGGATGGACGGGTGCTCGAGCCCGTGGCCTGAGAAGACCGTCCGGCACGTTGATTTGAAAGTGCGTGCTGGACGATGTATTTCGAGGTTTCTGCGCCGACGGCGTGAACCTCGAGCGCGCTCAAAGCGACCATCTCGCGTTCGCCCGAAGGAAATCTCGAGAACTTTCAAACGGCTGGTTCTCGAGCCCGAGCGAGAAAACCTTAGGTCGTGTATTCCGCGTTGATCTTGACGTAATTTTCCGTCAGGTCGCAACCCCAGGCGGTTCCCTGGCCATTTCCCGCGCCCAGATCGCAATCGATCACGACTTCCTCAGCGCGCATCGCCAGTGACGCGGCCTTGCGGTCGAACTCGAGCGGTTTACCGTCGAACACGTTGATGCCCTGGACGCTGACTTTCGCCCCGGTCGGATCGAAGGTCACTTCCGAGCGCCCGAGCGCCGCCAGAATCCGGCCCCAGTTCGGGTCGTTGCCGTAGACGGCGGATTTGAACAGGCTCGAGCCCGCCACGGTCTTTGCGGCCCGCAGCGCGTCCGCGTCCGACGGTGCGCCAGCGACGTTGACGGTCATGAGTTTCGTCGCGCCCTCGCCATCCCGCGCGATGCTGCGCGCCAGGTCGCGCATGACGGACTCGATCGCCTCGAGCGCGGCTCGCACGTCCGTCTGTGCAGCCGAGCCGTTGGCCATGACCACGGCCATGTCGTTGGTGCTCGTGTCGCCGTCCACCGTGACCGCGTTGAAGGTGCGCGCCACGATCCCGCCGAACGCCGCGCGAAGGGCCGACTGCTCGAGTTCCGCGTCCGTCATGACGAACGCCAGCATGGTCGCCATGTTCGGGTGAATCATGCC
Organism: uncultured Deinococcales bacterium; assembly: GCA_964244895.1. Lineage (GTDB taxonomy): Bacteria > Deinococcota > Deinococci > Deinococcales > JAAFIG01 > CAXTKV01. Next base: position 1,859 of record CAXTKV010000185.1, on the reverse strand, counting down.
GGAACCCTTGCAAAAGCCCACGACGCGCGCGCCGTTCGGTAGGGTGCGCTCCGAAATTTTCATCACCAGATCGGTCGTCATGATTGCGGTCGCGGCGGGCTCGAGCTCAAACCCCAGCGCGGCTCTGGCTTCCGGGATGCCCGTCTCGAGTTTCTCCACGGGCAGTTGCACGCCGATCACGCCCGTCGAGGCCGTCAGCACGCGCCCCGGCTCGAGATCGAGTTCCGTAGCCGCGATTTGGGCCATGCGCGCGTCCGTTTGCACGCCCTCCGCGCCGGTGACGCAATTCGCGTTGCCCGCGTTGACCGCGATGGCCTGCAACGGTGCGCCGCTCGCGTAGAGCGTTCGGGCGCGCTGGACGCTCGCGGCAGCCGCGAGATTCCGCGTGCCCGCGAAAGCCCAAGCGCACGGGCTACCGGACGCGATCAGCGCCAGATCGGGTTTGCCGGAGGGTTTGATGCCAGCCTTGACGCCGCTGGCGCGGAATCCAATCGGAAGACGCATGGGCGAAAGTCTACCGCAGTTGTTTTCCGGGCTGCTCGAGCGGCGTGCCACACGGGTCGAACCCGAGTGAACCTAAAGAGAACACCGTCCCAGACGCAATTTTCGTTTGCGTGCGGGACGGTGTTTGTGATTGCCGACCCCTCGAGATTCAGCGACGAACAATCTTGGCAGACACGAACCGACCGTTTCGCATCTTGATGGTCACACGCTCACCGGCTTTGCAACGCGCGATCAAGCCCGGAACCTCGCTGCGCCACAGCAGGTACGTGCTGCTGCCCGGATCGTCTGCGACATCCTTCTCGAGATCCCAGTTCCTCCTCGAGAAGCGCAGGTCGTCGCATTCTGATAAAAAGTACGGCTCCCAGAGGATCAGATGATTCGCCGCCGGGTCGTAGACGTGCGCGTAGGTGTAGCCAACCCCGGACTGCACGCTCGAGATATAAAACACCCTCGAGCCCGAAAATTTCGGCTGCTGATCCTTCAAGTACACCGTCAGGCACGGCACGGCGCGACCCGCGAACCACGGATGGTCGAGGACGCTGACCGAACCGCCACCTCCGGCCACGGCTCGAGCCGCGAGCAGTGCGATTCCGAGCAGCCAGACTCGCCACGGATGCGTCCCGAGCGGCGTTCTCGAGGTCAAGCGGGTCGGGTTCACGGCGTGCGCCGAGCGAAATCCGCGAAGACGCCGTTCGTCCAGCCGAAGCCCGTGACGTGCCCGTAGACGCCGCCTTCGCCCTGAGCGTCGGGTTCCACGACGTTGTACTTTTCCCACATCGAAAGTGTCCTGGCGAAAACCCGAGCGCCATTCTCGAGCCAGCGCGACCGCAGCCCGTGCGCCTCCGCTTTGAACCCGTAGCGTTCCAATCCCGCGTCCACGATCCACTGCAACGGAGCCCAGCCGTTCGGCCAGGCCCACTGCCGGCCCTCCTGCGCCCTCAGGGTCGTGACCAGCCCGCCGGGTTGTGTGAATCGCGGCAACCACGTTTCAACCGCGCGGCTGGCCTGATCCGGCGTGGCCAATCCCGCCCACAACGGGAAGAATCCCGCCAGGGACGCGTCCAGGTTTCGAGCCTCGGCGGTCACGTCGTAATCGAAGAAGAACCCAGCCTCCTCATCCCACATCAACGCTCGAATTTTCTCGGCTCGAGCCTCGGCTTTTTCGCGCCAGGCTCGAGCTTTCTGAAGATCCCCGACCATTTCTGCTGCCTTCGCAAAGTCCAGCTCGCGCACGTACAGGATGCTGTTCAGGTCCACCGGCAAATGCTCCAGCCAGCGCTCGTCGCAGCGCGTGGAATGATCCCAGCCGCTCTCGCAACTCGCCAGGATGTCCAGGTAATTGATGTCGAAATACC
>CAXTKV010000184.1:0-10521 GCA_964244895.1 uncultured Deinococcales bacterium | reverse complement strand
GTCTTCTGGGAAGATGTCCGTCAGCAACGGGTGTGCCTTGACCAGTGGGTAGAACGCCTGGACGATCGCGCGGAGTTTGGCCGCACCGATGCGCTCGAACAGCGGTGCGGTGGGTTGGGAAGCACTCACGTCCGCATTCTCGAGCCTCCGGGATTCCGCGAACGTCGTGTGGCTGACGCTCGAGAGGCCGAGAAAGGGCGATGATGAACTCGGTTCAGCTCGCGTCGGCCAGGAAAGCGGACGTGATATCGTTTGCGCGCAAAATGCGCGAGGACACCTCGGGCAACAAGGAGGTTCACATGAAAATCGGAATCAACGGCTTCGGTCGAATCGGGCGTCAGGTGTTCCGGATTCTTCAGGAGCGCGGCATGGAAGTCGCGGCGGTCAACGACCTGACCGACAACGCCATGTTGGCGCACCTTTTGAAATACGACAGCAATTACGGCAAGTACCCGGCGACCATCACCTCCGAGGAGGACGGCATCGTGGTCGGCGGCAAGAAGGTTCGCGTCTTCGAGGAGCGCGACCCGAGCAAGATCCCGTGGGCCAGCATGGGCGTGGACATCGTGATCGAATCCACTGGGCGCTTCACCAAAGCTGAAGACGCGCGCGCGCACGTCACGGGCGGCGGTGCGAAGAAAGTCATCATCAGCGCACCCGCCAAGGGCGAAGACCTGACGATCGTGATGGGCGTCAACGAAGGCAAGTACGATACTGAAAAGCACACGGTCGTCAGCAACGCATCCTGCACCACCAACGGTCTCGCGCCCGTGGCCAAGGTGCTGTTCGACAAGTTCGGCATCGAGAAGGGCATCCTGACGACCATCCACGCTTACACGGCCAGCCAGAGCCTGGTGGACGCGATCAAGGGCGACGACCCGCGCGACAGCCGCGCCGCCGCGATCAATATCGTGCCCAGCGCGACCGGTGCGGCCAGGGCGGTCGGGTTGGTGATCCCCGAATTGCAGGGCAAATTCACCGGCATGGCCTTCCGCGTGCCGACCAGCACGGTCAGCGTGGTCGATTTCACCGCGATCCTGAGCAAGGACACCACCGTCGAGGAGATCAACTCGACCATGAAGGCCGCCGCCGAAGGCCCCCTGAAGGGCATCGTCGAGTACACCGAAGAACCACTGGTCAGCATGGATCTCAAGGGCAACACGAATTCCAGCATCTTCAGCGCGCTGGAAACGCTGGTGCTGGGCGGGAATTTCATCAAGGTGGTCGCCTGGTACGACAACGAGTGGGGTTACTCGTGCCGCGTGGCCGATCTGGCCAAGTACATGGGCGACAGGCTGTAAACCCTCAGGAATTTAGATCGAGTCGGGGCGTCTTCGGATGCCCCGATCTTCGTTCGCGAGTCATGGGAACACCGTCAAGCACGCGTTCTCGAGGATACGTACTGGACGGTGTTCTGGATGGGCTAACTCACTCGACCATCCTCGCAACTGTAGGGGCGCTGCTTGCTGCGCCCTTCAACGGGTACAGGGCGCAGCAAGCAGCGCCCCTACGAAAAACACGTGTGGATCGAGATCTTCTACGAGCATCAATTTCCGTTGATCGACTCGAGTTGCAGGTACAGCGCGCTGTGATCGAGCATGGAACCCCCAGAGGCCGCGAGATCAGCGAACGACTCGCGCACCCGAGCCGTCAAGGGCAGCCTCAGGTTGAGCGTTGAGGCGACTTGGAGCACCGCGTCCAGATCCTTGAGTTGATTCTTGACGGTTCCGCCGGGCGCAAAGTTCCGCTCGATCATGCGCTGAGCGTGAAGCTCGAGAATCCGAGATTGGCAGAATCCGCCCATGATGGCTTTTCTGACTTGAGCGTGGTCGGCACCGCCGCGCGCGGCGAGCAGCAAGCCTTCAGCGACCGCGCCGATGGTCACGGCCACGATGGCCTGGTTGACGAGCTTGCACAACTGTCCGCGCCCGTGCGGGCCGACGTGGGTGGCACTCCCAAAGGCATTGAAGATCGGAGTGGCCTCGAGAATATCGGCCTCGAGCCCTCCGGCCATGATGGCGAGCGCACCGTCCCGCGCACCGATGGTGCCGCCGGAGACGGGCGCATCGATGTACCGGATGCCCTTTTCAGTCATCAATCCGGCGTGATCTTCAGCGGTGGCGGGCGCGATGGAACTCATGTCGATCAGGAGGCTTCCGGGCTGAAGCGCGTCCGCCAGCCCCTGGGCGAACAGCACGTCGGTCACGACCGCGCCGTTCTCAAGCATCAGGATCGTGGCCTGGGCGCCGTGGGCGGCATCGGCGGGACTGCTGGCGGGGTACGCTCCGGCGTTCACGACCGCTAAGGTTTTCTCTGGCGTGCGGTTCCAGACGCGCAACCCGAAACCCGCGCGCAGCAAGTTCATCGCCATCGGTTCGCCCATCAGTCCGATGCCGATGAACGCGATGGTGGCTGGAGGCTCGAGGCTCATGTCGCTCCGTTCATCGGTTCGTTGCGCCGCGCGTGGCGAGGTCAATTGCATACAGGCTAGTGCTGGCCGCGATGAACAAGCGATCGCGGTTGGGGCCGCCGAAGCTCAGGTTCCCGACTTTTTCCGGCACGAGAATCTTGCCCAGGCGCGCGCCGTCGGGCGCGTAGACCTGCACGCTGTCGAGGGAACTGGTGAAGATCCAACCCTGGTGATCCACGCGGAACCCATCAGGCAATCCGGGTTCGATCACGGCGAAGACGCGCCCGTTGGCGGTGCGTTGGCCGTCCTGAACGTCGTAAGCGCGGATGTGGTGGTGTCCGTTCGGGTCGTGAGATGCGGCGGTGTCGGACACGTAAAGCGTCCGCTCGTCCACGGAGAACGCCAGGCCGTTGGGTTTGTCCATGTCCGTCACGACGGCGGTGATCTGGTGGCTGACCGGATCGAAGCGGTACACGAAGCAGCCGGGTTGCTCCTGCGTCCCGCCATAGCCCTCGTGGGGCTGAATCAACCCGTAGGGCGGGTCGGTGAACCAGATCGTGCCGTCGGATTTGACGATGACATCGTTCGGGGAGTTGAGCTTCTTGCCCTCAAATTGATCGATCAGCACCGCCCACGCGCCGTTCGACTCGAGCCTGACGACCGCGCGCTGACCGTGGGAACACCCGATCAGACGACCCTCGAGATCCCTGGTGTGGCCGTTCTGAAAGTGCGATGGCTGCATGTAGACGCTCGTACCGTGTTGCGGCGAATGGCGCATCAGTCGGTTGCCGGGAATGTCGCTCCAGACGATGCTGCTGTCGTCCAGGTAGGCTGGCCCCTCGCTCCAGGTCGCGCCCGTGGCGAGTCGCTCGAGCCTGGAATCGGGCCGCAGGATCGTGCGGAAACGCCCATCGAAAACCTCGAATCCGTCCATGGCGTTTATCCTATGTCGTGAACGGAATCTCAGGCTCGGGAACGACGCGAGCATCATCCGAGACGAGGTTTTCTCGATTCGCAAATGACGTGTTCTGGACGATCCTTTCCTGACCTGGGCCAGGTTTGCGTGTCCGCCTGAGACGAAACCGGGGCGCACCAGGATGCCGGACCTCAACGATTCTTCGACTCGAGCCCGGAAAGCCGTATTCTGGGCTTTGAATCCCGAGCCAGTTCGAGTTCGCGCCGAGCCGCACACCGAACTGACCGCGCTCAGAAACACCGTTCAGCACGCAATTTTTAGTCTCGAGAGAACACTGTTCTGGACGGTGTTCCCGGATCGAGCGCCCGCAAACCCCAGGTTGATCACCCCGAGGAACACCACATGAGCGTCACCATCGGACTCGATCTGGGCACGACCGGCTGCAAAGCCGTCGCGGTGGGTGAAGACGGTCGGGTGATCCAGACGGCCAAAGGAAATTACCCACTCGTGAGGCTCGAGCAGGGACAGGCGGAGCAGGACGCACGCGCCGTGTACGAGGCCGCGCGCGGTGCGCTCCAGGAATTGAGCGCGAAGCTCGAGATACCGACCTGCGCACTCGCCCTGAGCGGCGCGATGCACAGCCTGCTGGCCGTGGATGCCGCCGGAAACCCGCTCGCCCCGGCGATGACCTGGGCGGACGTGCGACCCGGATCGGAGCTTCGGGACTTGCACGCCCATTTCGATCCGATCAACGCCTACAGGCGCACGGGTTGCCCGTTGCAGACGCCCTTTCACCCTGCAAAAATCGCTTGGTTGCGGATACATCGCCCGGAAGTCTTCCGGGCTGCAAAACGGTTCGTGGCGATCAAGGATTACGTGGCGTTCCGGCTGACGGGGCGCTGGGCGACGGACGCGAGCCTGGCCTCGACCACGGGATTGCGGAACCTGGAGGCGCAGGACTGGGATGCGGAACTGCTCGAGCTGGTGGGCATTGATGAATCGCGTCTGTGCGAGGTGATCGACTCGCTCGAGACGCACGGCGAAATCACCGAGCGGGCCGCCGAGGAGACGGGCTTACCGCAGGGATTGCGGGTCGCGGCGGGCGGCAGCGACGGTGCGCTCGCCAACCTGGGCGCGGGCGTGATCAAACCCGGCGCGAGCGTGATCACGGTCGGCACGAGCGCGGCGCTGCGCCGCGCCGTGGCGGAACCCCTGCTCGATCCGCTCGCGCGAACCTGGTGCTACCGACTCTCCAGGCGTCACCTGCTGGCGGGAGGCGCGATCAACAACGCCGGGTTGCTGCTCGAGTGGTTGCGGGATACGGCCTACCGCGAATTCGACCGCGCGGCGGGCTTCGAGGCCCTGCTGACCGAAGCCGCCGGCGTCTCACCCGGCGCTGACGGTCTGACGGTACTGCCGTACCTGACCGGCGAGCGCAGCCCCCACTGGGACGCCAGCCTGGAATTCACCTTGCACGGCGCGCGCTTGCGCCATACGCGCGCCGACATCGCGCGCGCGGCGCTCGAGAGCATCGCGTTCTGCCTGGCGGACATCCGAACGATCACCGGCACCGGGGCGATCAAGCTCACGGGCGGCATCACGCGATCCAGGAGCTGGATGCAGACCCTCTCAGATGTCCTCGAATCGCCGCTCGAGCCGGTGGATGCAGCGGACGCGTCCGCCATCGGCGCGGCCACCATCGCCAGGGCGAACCTGACGGACCAATCGCTCGAGGCGTGCGCGATCCCGCCCGCGCGCGGCGCGGTGATCGAACCCGAACCGCGCCATTTCGCGGCGCTCAGGGAAGCCCACGCCCGATTCCACGGGCTCTTCGCGCAATTGCACCCAGGCTTTCCGACACCTCACCTTCCTCGAGATACGCTGTGAAAGGAAATCCAGTTGAAGCCAGACACACGACAGGAGAAAGCACATGAACCAGGCAGACATCGGCGTTATCGGCCTCGCGGTGATGGGCGAGAATTTGATCCTCAACATGGCCTCCAAGGGCTTCACGGTCGCCGCTTTTAACCGCACGGTCGACAAGGTCACCGCCTTCACCGAGGGTCGCGGCGCGAACAAGACGATCATCGGGGCGCACGACCTGAAAGAATTCGTCGGTCGCCTGAAACGCCCGCGCAAGGTCATGCTGATGATCAAGGCGGGCAAGGCCGTCGATGACACGATCGCGCAACTCGAGCCCCTGCTGGAACCGGGCGATATCGTGATCGATGGCGGCAACAGCTTCTTCGAGGACAGCGTCCGGCGCACCAAAGCGCTCGAGGCCAAGGGCTTGCTGTTCGTCGGCACGGGCGTCTCCGGCGGCGAGGAGGGCGCGCTGACCGGCCCATCGATCATGCCTGGAGGCAGCGCTGGCGCGTGGGAGCACGTCAAACCGATCTTCCAAGGAATTGCCGCCAAAGTCGACGACGGCAGCCCGTGCTGCGATTGGGTCGGGCCGGACGGTGCGGGCCATTTCGTCAAGATGGTGCACAACGGCATCGAGTACGGCGACATGCAGATGATCGCCGAAGCCTACGGGCTGCTGCGCGGCGCGGGATTATCGAACGCTGAAATCAGCCAGGTCTTCACCGACTGGAACGAGGGCGAACTCGAGAGCTACCTGGTGGAAATCACCAGCGAAATCCTGACCAAAAAAGACGATCAAACCGGCGCCGACCTGGTGGACGTGATCCTGGACACCGCCGGGCAAAAGGGCACGGGCAAGTGGACATCCAGCACCGCCCTGGAGGTCGGCAGCCCGTCCAGCACGATCGCCGAAGCGGTTTTCGCGCGCTGCTTGAGCGCCCTCAAAGAAGAGCGCGTTCGCGCCGAAACCGTCCTGAAAGGGCCGGGACTCGAGTTCACGCTCGACCGCGCGAGCTTCATCGAGGACGTTCGGCAGGCGCTCTACGCCAGCAAGATCTGTTCCTACGCGCAGGGCTTCCAGTTGATGCAGTTCGTGGCGCGCGAGCGCGGCTGGGATCTGAACTTTGGTTCCATCGCGCTGATGTGGCGCGGCGGCTGCATCATCCGGGCGCGCTTCCTGGAAAACATCAAGGCCGCCTACGACGCGAATCCGAAGCTCGAGAATCTGCTGTTGGACGCGTACTTCGCCCAGACAATCCAGACGCATCAGGCGGGATGGAGGCGCGTCGTGGCGGACGCAATCACGCGCGGCACCTGGACGCCCGCGTTCTCGAGCGCCATCGCCTACTACGACGGCTACCGCACGGCGCGCTTGCCGATCAATCTGTTGCAGGCGCAACGCGACTACTTCGGGGCGCACACTTACGAGCGCACCGACAAGCCCAGGGGCGAGTTCTTTCACACCAACTGGACGGGTCGCGGCGGCACGACCGCGTCCAGCACGTACAACGCTTAAACCCCTCGAATCCAAACCCGCGACTGAGCCTCAGGTTTCCCTGAGGCTCGAGCCTTTTTTAGGGCGCGTGACCGGCGCGTTACCGGCGCACAACGAGACTGAACGGGTCGAGAAGCGGAGCGAGCCGACGCCTGAACGTGCCTTCATCCGATATTCAGGGCCGGTTCAACCCTCGGCGCGTAGCGTGAAAGCGTACCCGAGCAGACCCGATCCTCGGGCGCGCGACCCGAAGCGCAAAACGCATCCGATCCCGATGCGAACGCGCCGAACCGCTCAGAGACGACCAGGAACCGTTTGAAAGGAGGTGCAGACGTGTTCACACCAGAAATGCTGTTCGTGCTGTTGCTCGCGCTGGGCTTGCTCGTCTCTGGCCGTGCGCCGGGGACAAAGGAAAAAGTGCGCTCCAGCGATCGGGTACGAGATTGAATCCGTAACGCGCCTTGACAGTGTCCAGCACGCCGCGCCCGATTTGCGTCCAGGACGGTTTTTATCGCACTTCGAGGGTTGGGGGTAGGACCCCGCCGAGATCTTCAAATTGGGCGCGAGCCCAGGCGCGTAGGCGCGTCAGGGCGACCAGATCGCCGATTTCGCGCAGCGCCTCGAAGCTCATCTCGAGGGCTTCGAGATCGAAGGGATCGGCGGTCAGCAGGATTCGTCCCAGCCGCGCGGTCTCGGCGGGGTCGATGGCCAGAAGTTCCAAGGCGCGCTTGCGCAGCCCGTAATGGAGCGCATCGCGGGCGTTCGAGACCCACGCGCCCAGATCGAGCAGGTACGGCCCGCGCCACAGCTGCGTGTCGCCCGTCTCGAGGAACCGCTCGGCGTCCGTCTCTACGGCACCGAGCGCGTAACCGTCGTTGGATCGCAGGATCGCGTTCGATCCGAGCGCGGCCCTCAGGCGGTACACGAGTTGCTTGAGGGCGCTGGCGGCCTTGTCCTCGGTCAGGCCGGCGTAGAGCGCGTCGAACAGCTCGAGATCTGCGACCTGCGCGCGCCCGGCGATGCGCGCCTCGCAGAGCGCCGCCATCAGTTCCTTGCCCTTGCGGGTGCGGTCCGAGAGCGGTTTGCCACCGACCGTGACCTGCGTGGAACCCAGCACCTCGAGCCGCACCTCCTGGCTCCGGGGGCTAGCCTCGGCGGGCGCGCGCGCGTCCAAGCGCCGTTCGAGCTGCGGAAAGTACCGCCGGGCGACGTGCAGCGCACCGAGCGCTCCGTTGGCGCGGAAGCCCTCGGCGCGAGCCGTGGCGCTGGTCAGGTCTCGCCCAATCCGGTCCAGCTCGAGCGCCATCCGGTCGAGCGAAGGCCCGAGCCGCATCGGAATGTTTTCGGCCAACGACTGCTGAATGGCACGCCATGCCTCCTCGGGCTTTCCGAGCCGTTCGAGCGCCAGACCGCGCGCCCAGGCTGCCCCAGCCGTCACCCCGACCTGCCCGAGGGCGGTGGCGGACGCGTCCAGTTGATCCACCAACCCGAGCGCCATGTCCGCCCGACCGTGCAACGCTTCCGCCCAGGCCGCGATAAAAAGCGCCCCGGCGGTGTAAAACGGTGGCCGTTCGGCCTGATCCACGTACTCGAGCGCAGCGCGGGCGTACTTCAGGCTCAACGCCGCACCGTGCGGCGGAGCCCATTCCAGGTACAAGCGCGCCGCGATGCGTTCCAGCACGGACAGGTAGATCGGGTTGCCGACCCGTTCCAGCGTGGCTCGAGCCTCGATGATCGCGTCCTCGGCGCGGAGGTACTCTCCGCTTTCCAGCAGGTACAACCCGAGTTCGGACTGAACGTGGGCGTAATACCCGGCGTTGCCGAAACTGGCACTGATGGCCAGGGCTTGCGTGATGTCCTGAACGGCTTCCAGCGGTCGCCCCAGGACGTTGCGCATGTACGCCCGGAGTTGCAAGGTTCCGGCGCGAAGCTCTCGGAAACGCGGCGAGCCGTCCTCGAAGTCGTCCAGAGTGCGCAAAAACGCGCTGAACCCGAGCTCGGCGCTGGCGTAATCGCCGCGATAATTCGGGATGATCGAACGGATGTACTGCAATTCGGTCACTTCCAGCCTGGAGAGGTTCGGGTTCTCGAGCGTCCGACCGATCAGGATTTCAGCCTCCTCGAGCCGCCAGAGTTGCACCAGCGCCCGCGCGATCACGGCCATGCCGACCTGCGAGCCCGGATGCTGCGCCGATTCCTGCCAGAGCGCCAGCACGCCGGCGTAATCGTGGCTCAGGTGCTTGACCCGGATGCGCGTCTCGAGCAGGCGCGAGGCGGCGTTGGCTTGGAGGGATTCGACGGAATCCGTAAACGGCTCGAGCAGATGCTCGGCTTCCTCGCCGCGCCCCAGCCCGGCCAGCAGTTCGGCGTTCAGCAGGATCGACTCGAGGTGCGAAGCATCGAGCGCCAACGCGTCCTGCGCGATGCCCAGCGCATCCGTCAGATTGATCTCGCGCACGAACCGGGCGGCCTCGAGCATGGTCTGAACCCGGCTCGAGGGTTCAGAAATACCCGCGATCTGAACCATGAACCTCGCCGCCAGCCCCGCATCGCCGAGATTGCGCGCCCGTTCGAGGGCCCGCTCAAACAGGGTTCTGGCCCGGACGCGGCCCAGGTCGGCGTCCGCCGCGAAACCCGCCGCCGCGATCGGATCGCGTTCGGCCAGCACCTCTACTGCTCGACGGGCGATCTCGCGGCGCTCACGTTGCGTCGAGGCCGCCCGCGTGGCCTCGCGGTAGAGCGGGTGCGCGAACGCTCCGGCGCGCAGGATGCCCGCCCGCTCGAGCCCGTTCTTGGCCCGCTTCAGCGCATCAGAATCCAGCCCAGAAATTTCAGCCCAGAGCGCATCGTCGGATTCCAGCGGCAACAACGCCTTGACGATCAACGCCCGGTGGGTCGCCGGAACCGCGCTGACCGCGTCCAAGTGATGCGCGATGACCGCCTCGACGCTCAACGGCACGGACGCGTCCTCCGGGGCGCGCCAACGCCAGCGGCGACCATCGCTCCAGAGGTGTCCCAGGCGCGTCAGATGCCGGAAGTATTCCAACGTGAACAGTGGGTTGCCTCGGGCGTGCGCCTCGATCCAGAGCGCGGCTTCGGGCGGCAACGACGATCCCGCCTCGGATTCCAGCAAATCTCGGGCGGCCCGATCCGCCAGGGGCTCGAGCTGGTGCGCCTCGAAGACATCCGGCGGCGAAACCCGGCTGGTGACGATCATGCCGACACCCCTGGTGCGCGACACCACCGCGCCCAACAGCGCCCACAGCCCCGCGCGCTCCGGGCTCGCATCGTGCAAATCCTCGATGGCCAGCACGAACGGCGAGAGCACCGCCAACCAGGCCACCAGCGCATCCGCGAGCGCTCCGCTTTCGACGTGCCTGCCCTGCTCGAGCAGCCCGACCTGGCGTTTCGCCCAGACGGGCAGATCTTTCGGGGTCGGCAGCGCGCGAACCAGCGCCAGGTTCGATGCGGACGCGTGCAAGGTCAGGCTGCGGCAAGGAATTTCGCGCAGCACGCGCTGAACCGTGAAGGTCTTACCGACGCCGGGTTCTCCCCACAATCCGAGCGCGACCCCCGAGCGCTTCGAGACGACTGCGCCGAGGCGTTTGGTGAGCGAAGCGGTTGTCTCGAGCCCCACAGCGTTCCTCCGGGCACATCTTTGAGGCTCACTGTAGCAACAATCCCGGCGGCGCATCGGCGCGCGAAACGCGAAAGCACCGTCCAGCACGACACTCGCTAAATGCGTCGTGGACGGCGTGTTGCGCCAATCCGCGTGACGTTACCTTGACGTTACCAGCCCGAACCTAACTTGAATCCAACCGAGGAGGTATTCAA
>CAXTKV010000183.1:0-10521 GCA_964244895.1 uncultured Deinococcales bacterium | reverse complement strand
CGTAGACCGCGAGGAAGGCACCGATTACCGACCCGCCGAGTATTACGTCTTCAAACAAGCATCCGCGCTCTGAAACGAGGTGGCCAAGATGCCAATTTACTTTTACAGCACCAGGGAAATTCCGCACGGTTGCTTCAGCAATTTCAGCGCTCACGGCTTCACGCTGGACGGTCAATTCTGGCGCACCAGCGAGCACTACTTTCAGGCGCAGAAATTCGTGCCGCACCTCGAGCACGTTCAGGCCGTGCGGGACGCCAAAACGCCCAAGCGAGCCGCCGAGATCGGACGCGAACGCCACAGGCCCCTGCGGGCCGACTGGGAAGCCGTCAAGGACGACGCCATGCGCCGCGCGGTGCTGACAAAATTCGAGACGCACGCCGAAATCCGCCAGATTTTGCTCGAGACGGGCGATCAGGAATTGATCGAAAACACGTCCGGCGATCACTACTGGGGTTGCGGCTCGAGCGGCACGGGCAAAAACATGCTCGGGATCATCCTGATGGAAACCCGAGAGATCCTGCGATCTCGAGACGCCGAATCCACCTGAGCTAGCTCTCGAGAAGACCGTCCTGAACGGCGTTCTTAAGAAGCAGAAAACACTGTCTGAGACGGTGTTTCACGAAAGGAAACCATGAACGTCTTCGGCCAACAGATTCCGCAATGGTTCTGGGATTACAGCGGCAGCATCGCGGTGATCGTCTCGCTGGTGTACCTCTTCAAAAAGCACAGCGCGTACTGGCACTGGTCGAACGCCAGTCTGGTTCCGTTGTTCATCCTGTTCGCCGCGCAGGGCAACTGGATGTTCGCGGGCTTGCAGGTTTCCTACCTGATCTTCGGAATTCACGGGTTGTACCTGTGGTTTCTCGAGCAGCAACGAGACCGTTCCAGCCTGCGTTTCAACGAACCCGCCTGGTACGCGGTGACGTGGGTGGCGAGCGTCCTGATCTTCGCGTATTCGGTCTACGTCACGGATTTCAGCGACCGCTGGAACTGGGTGCAGTTCGTCACGGTGCTCTTATCGTTAATTGCCAACTTTGGAACGACCCGCAAGTGGACGTGGTCGTGGCCCGTCTGGATCGCGTCCAACCTGGTCAACATCGCGTGGTTCATGCACACGCAGACCTGGGGGCAGTTCGGCCTGCAGTTCGTGCTGATCGCCATGAGCGCTTACGGCTGGATCGAATGGGCCAGGGATGACCGTCTGGCTCGAGCCCGCGCATCTCGCACCGAGTCAAATCTGGGCGAGGTGATCGCGGGTGGCGTATGAACCATCCGGCCTGGTCGTCGGCAAGTTCGCACCGTTCCACAACGGGCACAAGCTGGTCATAGACACCGCGCTCGAGCAGATGGACTGGGTGCACGTGCTGGTCTACAGCAACCCGGATTTCCCGGACATGCCCGCGCGGGAGCGCGCCGAATGGATCAGGCAGGAATACCGGGGCAAATGGCTGAGCGTCCACGTCCCCGAAAACCCGCCGCCGGACGATGCGGACGATTTCACCCAGCGCGAGTTCGTGCGCGTCTGGCTCGAGGAAAACGTGCGAACCACGCGCGGCATTGGCAAGGTGGATTGCGTCTTCGGATCGGACGCGTACATTCCGGGGTTCGCGGCGCACATCGGCGCGCAAGCCGTGGTGGTGGATCAATCGCGCAGCGCCTACCCGATCTCCGGCACGGGCGTCCGGGCGTTGACGAGGCGGCTCTCGCAGGGCGCGAACATCCGCGCTTTCGGCGAGGAAGCGACGTGCCAGTTCGACCCCGAGTTATTCGTGGAACTGCAGTCGCTCGTGCCGGAATCGACCTTCGCGGGCCTGCAATTCTGGATGCGTCCCGTCAAGACCGCCGTGTTGCTGGGCGCAGAATCCACCGGCAAATCGACGCTCGCCGAACGGCTGGCGCAGGAGTACAACACGAGTTTCACGCCGGAATACGGGCGCGAGGTCTGGGAAGCCAGGAACGGCGATCTGGCGCTTTCGGATTACGTGCAGATCGCCCACCGCCACCGCGAACTCGAGGTTCAGACCATGCTCGAGGCGCAGGCGAAGGGCGGGCGCTGGTTGTTCGTGGACACGAACGCGATCACGACCATGTTTCTGGGCTACGCCTACGAGGGCGACGGGCTCCCCGAACTGACCGCGCTGGCCCGAGCCGCCGAGCGCCGCTACCACCACGTGTTCCTCTGCGCGGATGACATTCCGTTCGTGCAGGACGGCTGGCGCGACGATTCCGCGTGGCGCTCTCGGGCGCAGGGCATGGTGCGTTACGACCTGGCGGTACGCGGCGTGAAATACACGATGGTTTCGGGTTCTCTCGAGGATCGGGTGCAGCAAGTCAGGGCTGTTCTGGACGCCAGATTGGAAATCGCGACCCTATGAGAACACCGTCCAGGACGCATTTTTCGTACTCTCGAGGATAGCGTGCTGGACGGTCTTTTCGTTGGGCAATGTTCTGGCGGGTTGCCGCCTAAGCATCTTGAAACTGTAGGGGCGCAATAAATTGCGCCCCTACGAAAAGCTGATGTGGTTCTCGAGCAGATCACCTTTACACAAATGTCTCGAGGCTGACGGCCCTTAACCCAGGTACTTGTCCCAGTTCGGGTCGAGCTTCGGGGCTTGACCGTAGGCGGTGCTGAACACGAATCTGGGCGCGTAAGGTTCGCGCAGGAGCCTCATGCGAGCCTCGAAGGGCGTGCGGTCGCGCTTCTTGGAATTGCACTCGCGGCAGGCGGTGACGATGTTCTCCCAGCTGTTCTTGCCGCCTTTCGATCGGGGCGTGACGTGATCGAGCGTCAGGTCGCCGCCGACGTGACCGCAGTACTGGCAGGTGTGGTTGTCGCGCCTGAAGACGTTGCGGCGGTTGAACGCGATGTGGTAGCGCGGTGGGCGCTTGATGTAGCGCCGCAGGCGGATCACGCTGGGTACTTTGATGCTGGTGCTGGGCGAGTGCAGCAGCGCCGCGCTGTCATCGACGCGTTCCGCAATCTCGTGCATGATCAACGTCACGGCGCGTTTGATCGAGCAGACGTGCAGTGGTTCAAAGCTCGCGTTCAGCACCAGCACGGCGGGCGCGTTCAGGTTGATGCCCCTCGGTGGCGTCTGCGGGCTTTCGAACGAATCGCGGTCGTTCGCCTCGAGTTCATCGGTTTCGAGTGCGTTCGCCTCGAGTTCGCGCTGTTCGAGGATGGATCTGTCTTCCTCCGGTGAGGCTTCACCGTGGCGCACACGCGTGTTGTGGCGGCTCGAGATCGACATGATCGCAGGGTACAACGTCTTCCGTCATGGAATCGAGAGAGAAATGGCTTATGCGCTTCTCATTGGCGGCAATACTGCGGGATTCCAGCGCTGAAAGCCCGAGCACACCAGGTCGGCACGTGACCTGGCGCACAGAAAGTCCGTATGGGACGCGGATTCCGAGGTCTCGAGGATACCGTCCCGGACGGTATCCCTGAAAGACCGGGCTGCCTGCGGCGAACCGCTCGTACCCGAGTTCTCCGGTTCGAGCGACCGCAAAATCAATATTCGGGGTCGGTCAGGTCGGAATCACCATTTCGTGGGGTGGTTCGATTACAATCGTGCTCGTGAAGGATCGTAGTTCAATCATCGTGGGTTCCGTCGGGGCGCTGGCGCTCGTCGGTGGTGCCATCGCGTTCGAGACGGGTTTCCGGGATCGCATCCTGCCGGGCGTGGCCATTGAGGGTCTGCCCGGCGCGCAACCGAAACTGGCGGTGGGCGGGCTGGACAGCGCCTCAGCCAGCGCGAAACTCCGGACGCAGCTCGAGACCAGCGCACCGCAGGTCAGCGTCACGCTGGGCGATCAGCGCTTCGACGTGCCCGCCAGCGAACTCGGCTGGCGTCCGAACGTGAGCGGAACCGTTCAGTCCGCGCTCGAGATCGGGCGGCGCGGCAGCGTCCTGACCCGCCTGCAGGATCGGTTGAGCGCTCTGGGCGGTCGGGTGCGCGTGCCGCTCACGGCCAGCGCGGACCGGGCCGCCGTGGAAAAGCGCCTGGGTGCGATCATCAGTCCGGTCACCACGCCGCCGACGGATGCGCGCATGGTCGCGCAGGGCGGACGTTTCATGGTGCTCAAGGATCGCGATGGGCGCGGCGTGGATCTGGCGGCGGCGGTCAAAACCTACCTGAGCAACCCCGATCAGACCGCGCTGAACCTTCAGGTGACCGCGCTCCCGGCGCGCGTTACGGCGCAATCGCTGGCGGGCACGGTCGCGCAAGCGAACGCGCTCTTGCGGTCGCTGAAGCTCAATTACACCGAACCGAGCGGCACGGCGCACGTCGTGATGCTCTCAGCCGCTGAAATCGCAGGCTTCCTGAAACTCGAAGGCAGCGCCCTCAGGGTCGATCCAAAGGCCGTGCAGGCCAGGCTGCGCCGCATCGGGCTGGGTTTCGACCGCGAGCCGCAGGACGCGCGTTACGTGCGCGCCGGGACGGAGTTGAAAGCCCAGGGCGACGCTCAGGGCTGGAAGCTCGACCTCGAGACGGCCAGGGCGCTCCTGTCGGACGAAATCCTGCGACCGGAATCTTCCGAGGTGCTCTTGCCGATCCTGCCGATCGAGCCGAAACTGAGCGCGGATACCCTGCCGAAAATCGCTGACCTGACGCTGCTGGCCGAATCGTACACGTCCTACGGTGGTTCCAGCCGCGAGCGCGTGGTCAATGTCGCGGTGGCCGCAGCCAAACTAGATGGCTACGTCGTGCCCGCCGGGAAGACCTTCAGCTTCAACGATGCCGTCGGCCCGATCGAGCCTGAGCAGGGTTTCGCGGAAGGCTACGTGATTTCCGGCGGGCGCACCATCAAGGGTGTCGGCGGCGGCGTCTGTCAAGCGTCCACGACCACCTTCAGAGCGCTTTTCAAGGCTGGCTTGCCGATGGTCGAACGCAACCAGCACGCGTACCGCGTGCGCTGGTACGACCCGCTGGTCGGCCTGGACGCCGCCGTCTACCAGCCATCGCTCGATCTGAAAATGCACAACGACACGCCGGGGCCGCTGGTGGTGCGCGCCTCGACCAGCGGTGCGAGCATGACGGTGCGCCTCTACGGCGTCTCCGACGGGCGCAAGGTCAGCGTCTCGGGCCCGGTGATTCTGTCCCACACGCCCGCCCCAGCGCCGAAGTTTGAATTCGATCCGAGCCTGCGCGTCGGTGAGCGCAAGCAGGTGGACTGGGCCGCCGACGGCTACCGCGTCCAGGTGAGCCGCACCATCGCGCGAATCGGACAGGCCGCACAGACCGAAGTGATGTCCTCGAATTACCGCGCCTGGCAGGCGGTCTTCGCCTACGGCCCATCGCCGCGTCCCACGCCTCGCCCGAAGCCCGCACCGACCGAAGCCAGGGTCGCGCCCCGCGCCTCCGGTACGGTCGTGACCGCCACCCCGACCACACCGGGCGTGATCCTGACGCCCGCCCTCGCGCCCTCGAGCCCCGGACGGGGCGCGCCACCGGAGCGCTGAGCCTGTTGGTTCTCGAGAACACCGTCCTGGACGGTGTTTTTTATTTGCGTCCCGGACGGTGTTCTCGGGGAAAGGGCAACCCCACCAGAAACCTGCGAGCAGGTTGGCACCGCGCGAAGATGGTTTGAGGCGGTCGTTCTGGGCGATCTCGCGCCCGAAGCCGATTTCTCGCCGGTCAGGTTTTCCCTTCGCGGCATCAGTGTTACGCTTGCGGCATGAGGTATTTGACGGCGGGCGAGTCGCACGGCCCTCAACTGACGACGATCCTGGAAGGCTTCCCGGCGCAGGTTCCGATTGACGCGGAGGATGTCAACCACTGGCTGGCGCTGCGGCAACAGGGCTACGGGCGCGGGCGGCGAATGCAGATCGAGAAGGACACGGTCGAATTCCTGTCCGGCGTGCGATCGGGCCGCACGACGGGCGCACCGATCGCCTTGAAAATAGAGAACAGCGACCACAGGAACTGGCTCGAGATTATGGACCCGGCGCGTTTAGAAACCGACGAACGGGGCGAGTTGCGCAAGAAAGCCCTGACCGCCGCGCGCCCCGGTCACGCCGATCTGGTCGGTGGCATGAAGTACCGCCACAAGGATTTGCGCGACGTGCTGGAACGCGCCAGCGCGAGAGAAACCGCTTCTCGGGTGGCGGTCGGCGCGATCAGTTTGAAGATGCTCTCCGAGCTGGGCGTGCAGGGCGCGAATTTCGTGGATCGGCTGGGTGGCATCGAATCGAAGGTCGGCTTCAGTTGGGATCAACTCCCCGCCATCGACGCCAGCCCGGTGCGTTGCCTGGACGCGGACGCGGGCGAACGCATGATCGCGCGGATCGATCAGGCCAAAACGGATGGCGACACGCTCGGCGGGGTGCTCGAGGTGCGGTTTCGCGGGTTGGTTCCCGGATTGGGTTCGTTCGCGCACTGGGATCGGAAGCTGGACGGGCGCATCGCGCAGGTGATCATGGCGACGCAGGCCGTCAAGGGCGTCGAGATCGGGCGCGGTTTCGAGAACGCCGAACTGCCCGGATCGGATGTTCACGACGCGATCTACCTCAAGGAAGACCCGCATTCCTATTACCGCACCACCAACGGCGCGGGCGGGCTCGAGGCGGGCATGACCAACGGCGAGGAACTGATCGTGAGGGTCGCCCTCAAACCGATCGCCACGCTGATGAAACCCCTGCCGACCGTGGATGTCGTGACGCACCAGGCCGCCGACGCCGCCCGCGAACGCTCCGACACGACCGCCGTGCCCGCCGCCGGCGTGATCTTCCAGTGCGCCATCGCCTTCGTGCTGGCCGACGCGTACCTGGAAAAGTTCGGTTCCGACACCCTGCCCGAAATTCAGGAGCGGCTCACCGAATACCGCGCGTACCTCGAGACGTATTGATGAAGAGCCTCAAGCCTCAAGCCTCAAGCCGGGGCAGTCGCGAGCC
Source organism: uncultured Deinococcales bacterium (assembly GCA_964244895.1). Classification (GTDB taxonomy): domain Bacteria; phylum Deinococcota; class Deinococci; order Deinococcales; family JAAFIG01; genus CAXTKV01. The sequence goes on along the minus strand of CAXTKV010000183.1, from coordinate 3,626 downwards.
GCGAGCCGCGAGCCTCAAGGGAAAGGCAAAACCAGGTATACCGTCTGGCGCAGTGATTCTTGAATGCTCAAAAACACTGTCCAGCACGGCGTTTTCTGGACAAACCAAGACCCGAGACTCGAGATGTTCGACCTTACCTTGCGGCTTGCGGCTCGCGGCTCGCGGCTTCCTTTCCCTGGAGCGCCATGCCGCGCACTGGTGACCCGATTCACCTCGAGCGGCCCGTCACCTGGGTGGCGATGGTCGGGTTCATGGGCACGGGCAAGAGCCGCATCGGGGCGGAGCTGGCGAGGGCGCTGGCGCTTCATTTCATCGACACGGACAAGCTGATCGAGAAAGCCACCGGGCTGAGCATCCCGCAGATCTTCGAGGCTTTCGGCGAGACCGAATTCCGGCGCGTCGAGGCCGAGGCGGTCGATCGCTGCGTCAAGCTGGACGAGTTCGTGATCTCTTGCGGCGGCGGGTCGTTTATCAACCCGGAGAACCGCGCGAAGCTGCTGGCTCGCGGCCCGGTCGTGGCGCTCTGGGCCTCGCCGGAGACGATCTTCGAGCGCACGCGCCGCACACCCAGGCCGCTGTTGCAGGTGCCCGACCCGATCGGGCGAATTCAGGAGTTGCTCGAGGGTCGCCGCGCGGCGTATTCCGAAGCGCCGATCCAGGTCTCGACCGACGGTCGCAGGCGATCCGACGTGGTTCAAGAGATCGTGGAGCGCCTGGAGGACTGGCGGGCCATGCACCCGATGTACGCCACCCCACCGGAGGAAGCGTGAGGGAAGTCCAGGTCATGCTCGAGCCGCCGTACACCGTGCGCGTCGGGCGCGGGCTGCTGGATTCGGTCGCGGTGGCTCACGCTCGAGTGGCGCTCCTGGTTGACGAGAGCGTGCTCGAATTGCACGCTCCACGACTCGTCTCGAGCCTGGAACGCGGCGGATCGCAGGTCAGCCTGCACGCGCTCCCGGCGGGCGAGACCTGCAAGACGCTCGAGGTTCATGCGCAGCTTCTCTCGAGGCTCGCGCGGGATGGCCTGACGCGGGACGCGGCGGTGATCGCGCTCGGCGGCGGCGCGACCTCCGACCTGGCGGGATACGTCGCGGCCAGCTACCTGCGCGGCGTGGCGTTCTACGTCTGCCCGACGACGCTCCTGGCGATGGTGGACGCCAGCGTCGGCGGCAAGACGGGCGTGAATTTGCCTGAGGGCAAGAACCTGGTCGGCGCGTTCCACCAGCCGCGCGGCGTCTGGGCCGACCTGGACGCGCTGCTGACGCTGAGCGACCGCACCTTCCGCGAGGGCGCCGCCGAAGCCTTCAAGCACGGGTTGATCACCGATGGCAAACTTTGCGATGCGATCCTGGAGCCGGGATTCAACGCGCACAGTTTGAGGCTCGAGCAGGTCGTCGCGGACGCGATCCGGGTCAAAGCCGAGGTGGTTTCGCGCGATCCTTTCGAAGCGGGCGAACGCGCCTTTTTGAACTTCGGCCACACGCTCGCGCACGCCCTGGAAGCGGTCACGCACCACGGTTTGCCGCACGGCGAGGCCGTCGGCTACGGCATGCACTACGCGACAACCCTGTGCCGGACGCTGGGCTACGCGGACCTGACGAACCAGACCCGCGCCTTCCTGGCGTACCAGAAACCCGCACCCTTGCCGATGCTCGAGTTCGAAGACGTGGAAGGCTTCATGTCGCGCGACAAGAAAGCCGACGCGCAGGGCGTGCGCTTCGTGCTGCTCGAGGGCATCGGCAAGCCCCGACTGGGGCGCGTGCCGAGGAGCGTGCAGCTCGAGGCCTGGGACGCGTTCTGGCGGGATATTCATTCATAAGCACCGTCCAGCACACGTATTTTGACTCGCGTACCGGACGGCGCTCTCGAGAAATCGGGCGTTAGCTTTTCAGGAAATCCAGCAGGGCCGCGTTGAACTCCGCCGCGTGGGTCGCGTTCAGACCGTGCGGGCCGCCCTCGATCAGCGCGAGAACGCTGCCGGGAATCGATTCGTGCGAGCGCTTGCCGCTGACCTCGAACGGCACGATACCGTCGGAATCGCCGTGAATCACCAGCGTGGGAATCTTGATTTTTGCCAGATCACCGCGAAAGTCCGTGCGCGAGAACGCGCCGATGCACTCGAGCGTGCCTTTCGGCGAGGCAAACGCGGCGATGTCGCGGTTGTAAACGCGCTGCACCTCGCTGATCAAGTCGGTCTTGGAACCCGCCGCGAAAAACCCCTTGGTGAATTCATCCAGGAACGCCAGACGGTCGGACTTGACACCGCCCTCGAAACCCGCGATGGTCGCGTCGTCGATGCCGCCGTCCGGGTTGTCCGAAGATTTGTACAGGTACGGCGGAACCGCCGCCGCCAGCACGGCCTTGCCGACCCGATCCGTACCGTACTTGCCGATGTATCGCACGACCTCGCCACCGCCCATCGAGAAGCCGACCAGGGTCGCATCCTTCAAATCCAGGTGCTCGAGAAGCGCGCGCAGGTCGGCGGCGAAAGTGTCGTAATCGTAGCCACCCCACGGTTGCGATGACCAGCCGAAGCCCCGGCGGTCGTAGGTGATGACCCGGTAGCCCGCGCCGATCAGGGCCGGAACCTGGTTTTCCCAGGATCGCCCGCTGAGCGGCCAGCCGTGGATCAGCACGACGGGTTTGCCGCTGCCGTAATCTTCGTAGTGCAACTCGATTGGCGCGTTGTTTTCCGTACCGACGGTGATTTTTGGCATCTCGCACTCCTTGAATCGGAAGACTCGAATCAGACTAACTGGTTCGTGCAACGCCACGATCATGCCCGAAGTTGAGTCCCGGCTGAAGCACGGGGTCGCACCGAGAGGCTCGCCCGAGAACACCGTTCAGAACGCATTCCCCGATTCGCGTGCCGGACGGTGTGCTCCGTTCAGGCCCGCTCTGGGGCATCGGTGCGGGGCTGACGGGCGCGTCCGAAGAACGCGGTCAGCAGCGCGGCGCATTCAGCGGCGCGCAGGTGCGGGCGCACCTCGAGCGGGTGCAACCTGAGCCACGGGGCGCGCAATGATCCACCGACCCCGCCGAGCGCGCCGGATTTGTCGTTGGTCGCGCCGTACACGATCCGTAGCAGGCGAGATTCCAGAACCGCGCCGAGGCACATCGGGCAGGGTTCGAGCGTCACGATCAGCGCACAACCCGACAGGTACGGCGATCCGATGCGTTTCGCGGCATCCCGGATGGCCTCGAGTTCGGCGTGCATGGTCATGTCACCCGCCGCACGGGAACGGTTGCGCCCGCGCCCGACGATCTCTGCGCCGCGCACAACCACCGCCCCGACGGGAACCTCGCCGTCGTCGAAGGCCTCGAGCGCCAGCCGCAGGGCTTCGGTCATCGCGTCGAATTCCGCATCTCGAGATTGGGCGATGCGAACATCGACGACCGGCGGCTCGAGGCCGATCCACAGCACCTCGGATCGTTGCGCGACCACGGGCACGGCCTCGCGCCATTCTCGCGGCACGCGCCGCTCCGAGAGCACATCCGAGAGTTTGCGCGTACCGCCCGAAAGGCGGATGCGGTCGCCGCGCTGCCAGGTGCGGAGTTTCGCCGATGGAAAGGCGCCAAAATCGAGGTCGTCCGGCATCTCGAGCGGCCCGAACTGGGCGGGCGAG
>CAXTKV010000182.1:0-10642 GCA_964244895.1 uncultured Deinococcales bacterium | reverse complement strand
GATCAAATCAAAACCGCGCTGTGGCGCGTAGGATGCGAATGAAATCGTCTGGAACTGAAGCGGCGAAGCTGCGCAAATGAAAGACGATTTCATATCAGTCGGAAGTTCAGAGTCGCTCCTGCAAAAACCGTGTCCTGGAGGGCAGGTCTGCGACCTACCCTCCCGCCGAGTTTCCCCGATCGAGATTCCTCAGCCCGCGAAGGCCCTGACGAACCCGTCGAGCGCCTGCAAACCCGTCTCGAGGCTGTCGGGTTCGACCCATTCGTCCAGACGGTGCGCGTTGCCGCCCCGGTACACGCCGAAGGCGATGGCGGGCAGGCCGTAGGGCACGGCGGCGTTGGCATCGGTGCTGCTGGCCACGCGGCGCGGCGCGATCCCGACCCGATCCAGGGCGCGAGCGGCGGCGCGCACCAGGGTGTCGTTGTGGGTTTCCCCGGCGGGCCGATCCCCGACTTTCTCGAGTTCGAGTTCGGCGCGGGCGCGGCGGGCGGCGCGGGTCATGGCGGCGCGGGCGCTGCCTTCGAGCATCTCGAGGACGTTCTCGTCGATCGAGCGCAAATCCAGCAGCAGTTCCGCGCCGGACGCGATCGAGTTGATGCTCGTACCGCCCTGGACGGTGCCGACGCTCAATGTGGCGCGCGGTTCGGTGGAAAGGGGCAGTCGGTACAGGTCGTGGATCGCCTCGCCGAGCGCGTGAATGGCGCTCGGGCCGCCCGCGTTGCCCCACGAGTGGCCGCCTTCGGTCTTGAAGCTCGCGCGGTAGCGGCGCACGCCGACGGCGCGGTCCACGACCAGACCCAGGTAGCCGTCTACGGCGACGAAGGCATCGAAATCCCGGTGGTGCTCCGAGATCAGGTGCTTCGCACCCTTCAGGTCGCCCAGCCCTTCCTCTCCGGTGGTGGCGGCCAGCCACAACTCGCACGGGGCGCTGGCTTCGCGGGCGATCTGTTCGGCGTAAGCGGTCAGCACGCTCAGGCTGGCGGCGTTGTCGCCCACGCCGGGGCCGGTCAGTCGGTTCGGTTCGCGGCGCACAGCAAGGTCGGTGTTGGCGTCGAGACCCGTGTCCAGGTGAGCGGCGAGGCACAACCTCGGGCCGCGTTTGGGGCCGGGCACGCGAGCGATCACGTTGCCCGCCGCGTCGAGTTCGGGGTGCAACCCGAAGCTCGCCCAGTGCCGCGCGATCAGCGTGGCGCGTTGGCCTTCGGCGAAGGTCGGGGCGGGCGTCTGTGCGATCTCGAGCAGGCGTTCGACCAGTGCGGCGCGGTTGGCGTGGTCGAGCGAGTTCACGCGGGACAGTCTATCCCCTGGCTTCTTTGCGATTGAAGCGCCGGACGGAATCGCCGCGATTCCTCGAGCGCCAGAATTCGTGAACCGCGAGGCTCGAGTGCGCGACGGCCATTGGCTGACGCTCGAAGGCGAGCAGTCCGCTCGTTTTCCGGTGGGCGCGGACGACTCGAGCTTCGGCTCGAAACGCGAAATGCTGCGGGCTCGAGAACGCCGTCCAGCACGTATTCTTAAATTCGTGTGCTGAACGGCGTTCCTGAAATGAGGATCATTCAGAACGGTCTGCCCACACGACCAGCTGACCGTAAGCTTCGCGGTACTGAAGGTACGATTCGTGCCAGGCGCGACGCTCCTCGCCGCGCTCGGCGGCTTCGATGCGTTCAATCGCGCGGTAGATGCGGTTGGCCTGCACCAGCCCAGGGTTGCCCCGAGCCTCGAGCAGGCGTTTGAGGTAATAGCGCGTCTGACGGATCGCGCCGGGGCTCATGCCGCGCGGTTTGCCATCGGGCGCGAGCAGCAGCTTGACGGCGCTGATCTGCGGCAGATAGAGCACGTCCTGAAATTGCAGTCCGCGCGAGGACACCACGGCCAGCGCGGGGCGAGCGTGGGCTTCCAGGCTCGGGCAACCGTCCGGGCTGGTCAGCAACAACGCAACCGCGTGCGGCGCGAGCCGGGGTGCGAGCGGCAGGAACACGAAGCTTGCCGACAGGCGTTCCTCGATCAGCCAGCGCGTCTCGCGGACGATCGCGGCGGTGTTGTAGTACGCCTCGATCGTGTCCGGTTCGAGGATGAAGCCTTCGATCAGCACGAGGTTTTTCAGGAACCGGGCGTCCCATTCGGAGCGCGGCACGAAGGCGTTCTGCAACCATTCCAGCGAACGCCCGATCTGCGCGCGGTGCACGAAAGCCCAGGCCAGCGCCAGGTTCCACATCGCGAAGCTGCGCGCGTCCACGCCGGGAATCGCGTCGCCAGTCGGCAGGCCGGTGTTCTCGACCCGCACGGGCGGAGCCAGACCCTGCACGATTCCGTCCGCGTCGAGCCGGTTCAGCGCGCGCACCGCCTGGAGCGCCCCCAGGTGCGGCGCAAGGTTGCGCTCGAGCTTGAGCCAGGCCGAGCGCTCGAGGCTGCCAGCAGTCACGCGCAACAGGTCGCGGTGCGCGTGGCTCAGGCGGTCGTCGGGCAGTCCGGCGGCGATCTCGGCGGCTTCGGTGTAGCGCCCGGTTTTTTCGAGCAGCCGCAACAGCAACTCCTCGATGTGATAGCGCGCCTCCAGGCCGGAGGTTCTGCTCAGCAAGGCCCGGAATTCGTGCTCCTGTTCGACCGGATGGCGTTCGCCCGCCAGCGTGTGGCACTGCTCGCGCAGCGCCCAGACGCGCTCGGTGAAGCCGGGCAGCGCACCGGGCAGCAAGAAGGCCTGCTGCAAGCACTCGAGCGCCCGAGGGTACGCGGCGCGCCCGTGATGGGCGATGGCCACGGCCAGGAGCGCCCTGGCTCGAGCCTCGCGCCCGAGCGGTGTATCGTCGCGCTGTTCGATCAGGGCCGCGCGTTCGATCACGGCATCAAAATCGTAGCGCGTGGCCAGCACCATCATCTGCATGGCGAAGGCCAGCGGCGTCTGGGGCGCGGATTCCAGGATCCGCGCCGCCCGGTCGTGGCGACCGAGCAGCAGTTGCAATTGCGCCAGCCGACTCTCGAGTTCCGGCGTGCCCTTGGGCAGCGTCTCGAGGCGCGCGATCAGCTTGTGGACGGTCTCGCCGGGGTTGCGGGCGGCCTTTTGCAGTTTGCCTTTGATGCGCGGCATCGGTAGGGCATCGTTGCCGAAGGTCAGCAGTTGCGCCCACGGGCGCGGTTGCAGCAGCAGCGCCGCCCATTGGATGCGCGGGTCGTAGCGCTCGCTGAGGATCTTGACGGCGCTCTCGTATTCGGCTCCCTCGAGCACTCGACTGCGGCGAACTGGCTCGGCTGGATTCGACACGCGCTCATGCTACGCGACACGCCGAGGGGTTTGAAGAGCCCGATGGCTATGCGATTCGTCACATTCTCGAGGCAGAGCCGAGACTCCGTTCCAGACGCATTTGTTGGCGCGCGCACTGTAAGGGTTTCGTAACTGCAAAAACGCGAATCTGTGGACAGCATGCTCTGGAACGTGTTGCGCGCGCTGACCGATCCGCCAGTCATCAACGACGATGACGGTTGGCGGCGCAGCATCCTGAAATCCTTGCCCTTCGCGTGTCTGGCGTTCGGGCTCGGCATGATCTTCGATCCGCTCAGCCACCAGAGCACCCCGTTCGATCAGATCGCCTTCCCGCTGATGTTCGTCGGGTTGATCGGGCTCGAGATCATTTTGCTCGCGAGCCGCAGGGCGACCGGGCCGGTCGTGCTGACGATCGTCAGCGCTTCGGGCTTGTTCTTTCTGGCGAAACTCGGGTACTTGCTGTTCGAGGCTTCGGCGTCCGTCAACGTGACCGCCGAAATGACGGAGAGCCTGTTCTGGATTCCGACCTTGCACGTGCTGAGTTTGCTGGTGCCCAACGTGCGCGGCGCGCGGATCATGCCGTTGGTGTTCGTGTTCGCGATGATCGCAGTCAGCGCGGCTTACGCCATCGGGCTGGGCAATCCGCGCAGCTTCAGCGTGCTGAGCGCACTGGTGCAGTTCAACCTCTCGAACGTGACGCTGTTGTTGTTGACGCTGGCGCTGGTGGGCATCAACCAGCGTTCGTCTCGGGCCGAGGCGCAGGCCGAAACCATGCACAACCTGGCGCACACGGACGCCGTCACCAGCCTGCCGAACCGCCTGGGGTTGCACACCCGGCTGGAGCGAACCTTGGAGCGCGCCAACCGCGAGAAGCGCCCGGCGGCGGTCGTATACCTCGACCTGGACGGCTTCAAGGTCGTCAACGACACGCTCGGCCACGAGATGGGCGACGCGGTGCTGATGGAAGTCGCGAACCGCTGGAAGGATTTTTGTCGAGAAGACGATTGCCTGGGGCGCTGGAGCGGCGACGAGTTCGTGCTGACGCTCTGGAACACCCCGAGCGAGCAGGCGATGGCGGTCGCGGAACGCCTGGTGACGGCGCTCGCCAGTCCGCTCGAGGTGCGCGGCCAGACGATTCGCGTGTCCGCCAGCGCGGGCGTCAGCCTCTTCCCGGACGATGGTTTCGACGCGCACGTGCTCTTGCGTCACGCCGACAGCGCCCTGTACACGGTCAAACGCACCGGCAAGAACGGCGTGCGGCGCTTCTCAGCCACGCTGGACAGCGAGATCGAGGAACGCTTACAGCTCGAGCGCGACCTCAGGCTGGCGCTCGAGCGCGACGAACTGGAACTGGCGTACCAACCGATCGTGAATCTGCGCGATGGCAGCGTCATCAAGCTCGAGGCGCTCTTGCGCTGGCGCCACCCGACGCGCGGGTACGTGTCCCCCGTGGATTTCATTCCGGTGGCTGAAACGAGCGGGTTGATCGTGCCGATCGGGACGTGGGTGCTGAACCAGGCGTGCCGTCAGGCAAAACTCTGGAACCAGCCCGGCCAGCCGCGCCTGAAGGTCGCGGTCAACGTGGCTTCGTTGCAACTGGCGCAATCGAACTTCAAAAGCATCGTGGCCGAAACCCTCGTGACGACCGGTCTGCCCGCGTCGCTGCTGGAACTCGAGCTGACCGAAAGCGTGGTGCTGCGCGATCTGGAGCAGACGACCCGCACGCTGAACGAGTTGCGCGAGTTGGGTCTGAGCCTGGCGATCGACGACTTCGGCACGGGCTATTCCAGCCTGTCTTACTTGCGCGACCTGCCGATCCAGACGATCAAGGTGGATCGCAGCTTCATCCGCGATCTGGGATCACCGCGCAACGCGCCGCACTTCGCGCTGGCCCTGATCGAGGCGATCATGTCCATCGCCCGCGCGCTCGATCTGGACGTGGTGGCCGAAGGCATCGAAACCGAAGCCCAGGCGATCACCCTGCGCGGGCTGGGTTGCGCCCAGGGCCAGGGCTTTCACTTCGCGCGGCCCGAAGCCGCGCACCTGATCACGCCCCGATTGATGAAATTGCGCGATGGCGCGGAGCAGGTCTTCAGCAGCAACCTGAACTGAGAACTGGTCAGAAGTCAGGGGTCAGAAGTCAGGGCCGAGCCGGGCTCGAGGGTTCACGGGAAGACCATCTGGCACGCAACCGCTGAAAACGCAGGGACGCCGTCCTGGACGGTATCCCTGATTTGGTTCGGGCTGAGGACTGCGGCTCGAGTCGCCCCAGGAAATCGAATTCTTTCTTGCAATAAAGCGCTTGTATCAAAATGCAAAGACTGCCCAAAGAATGCTCGAGTAAAATCCAGGCGTGGTCGGATCGGCGCAAACGAAGCCGCAACGCGACCGGGAATGATCGGGAAGTTCGTCGGCAATAGACATTGATATCGTTCCGGCACGGAACCTGGCCTTGGGAGGGGCTTGCCTATGCTTTACGTCACAGACGGTACTGGAACCATTCCTCACAGCCGCAATCTGGCCACGGCGGACGTGCTGGCGCGCATCTGTGTGCGCCCACCGTACTTCGCGCTGAACGACCTGCGCCTCGAGACCGCAGCCCACGGCGAGGTGCTGATCGCCGCGGTCAGCGCCGAAAACGCGCCCAACTCTGAAATCGGGCCGATCCAGGGCGCGGAACTGAGCCGCCACGCCGCCATCGCCGGATTGTGCGCCGCCGCCAGCGCCCAACCCGATGGCGACCGCCGCTACTACCTGGCGCGCCAGGCGTTGTACACGGGCTTCGACAACCGCGCACCCTACGGCACGCCGATCGAAATTCGGGCCGAGGTCTTGAGCCTCGACAAGCGCCAGGCGCGGGCGCTGGTCACGGCGACCGCGCTCGGTGAGCCCGTCTGTCGGCTGGAAGTCGTGTACACGATCCTGGCGGAAGCGGCCTTCGAGCGATTGTTCCGAAACCGCCGCCTGGACACCCCAGATTTCGAGCGTTTCGGACAGGTGCCGCTTGGGGCGGTCGAACGCGACGGTGACACCTGGATTCGGCGCGTGGAATCCGTCACGCTGGAATCGTGCGCCGGACATTTTCAGAACTACCCGGCCATGCCGGTCGCGGTGCTGATGCACCAGCTCAAGAACCTGGCGGGTCACGCGATGCTCAAAGGTCAGCCGGGGCAATTCCGGGTGGTGCGCGCCGATGTCGAAGCCGCAGATTTCTGCTGGGCGGGCGAAGCCGTGACCTTCAGCGTCACCCCGCAAGCGCAAACCGAGCGCCAGATGACCTTCGGCTGCACCGTGACCGCCAACGACCGCAACGCGGCCAACATGGTCGTGACGTTGGAACGCGTCAGCGATTGAATTTTGCGGCGTCCCGGACGGTGCTGAATGAGCACCGTCCGGGATCGCATTTCTGGGCTCGAGCCGTGGGAAGGTGATCGGATAGGTTGCGGGAGAGCGTGTGCCGTGGAGCAATCCTCGAGACTCGGGCTTCAAGGGGTTGGGCGTCAAAAAACCGTTCCAGACGCGTTTTCTCGAGGTGAAACAATCGCGTGCTGGACGGTATCCCCATAAACTCGAGCTTTGGGCTACAACGGCCTGAACCGCGCGCCCGTAAACTGCAGCATGACTTTCAACCGCGTCCGTCCCGTGTTCACCGCCCTCGCGCTCGGTTTGATGACCATCGCGTGCTCACCGATTCAGATCATCAACGGCGCCGTCTCGAGGGACGCCTTCAACCTGACGGCGGATCTGGCCTACGGCACAAACGAACGCCAGAAACTGGACGTGTACGCCCCGAAAGCTGCCAAGGACGCACCTGTGCTGATCTTCGTTCACGGCGGATCGTGGCGCAACGGCGACCGTTCCGATTACCCGTTCCTGGGCGAGAGCTTCGTCAACGAGGGCTACGTCACGGTCGCGATCAGCTACCGCCTCGCGCCCAAAACCGCCTTTCCGGGCTTCGTGCAGGACGCGGCGCTGGCCGTCAAATGGGTCGAGGACAATATTTCAAAGTACGGCGGCGATCCGAAGCGCGTGTATTTGATGGGTCACTCGGCGGGCGCGCACATCGTCGCGCTGCTCGGGCTGGACGCCTCGTACCTGAAAGCGGTTGGCTTGGAACGCAGAAGTTTACGGGCCGTGATCGGCGTGGCCGGACCGTACGACTTCGAGAAGTTCGTCGCGGAGAGCCCCGACCTGCGCGAGGTCTTCGGGCCGCAAGAGAACTGGGCGAACGCCATGCCGATCAACCACGTGGACGGCACGAACCCGCCGATGCTGTTGCTCCAAGGGCTGGCGGACACGACCGTGGACCCGCAGAACGCCACCAACCTGGAAGTCAAAATTAAGGCAAAAGGTGGTCAGGTCGAAGTGGTTCGTTACCCCGGATTGGGTCACACGGAAATCATCGGGGCCATCGCGAAGGCCGCGCGGTATCTCGAGCCGAAAGTCTTGCCGGACATCGTTTCGTTCCTGAAACGGAATTAACCTTCTCGGGAAGACCGTCCTGGACGCACATCTCCTGGCTCAAGAAAATGCGTGCCAGACGGTGTTCTCGTGCGCGATTTCTCGAGAATCGAGTCGCACACGCTTTCGCGTCCGAGCGACAATGACAGGCTCTTCGTCGCGCCCCCTCCGGATGACAAAAGAATTGCTCGAGCCAGACGATCAACTGGCGTCTCGAGCGGTCAGGCAGGCCCGAGACGCGCAGCACTCCCGGCCTTGCCTGACGTAGAATGCGCGCCATTCAGCGTGAACGAACCCGTGAAGGCCGCTCGAGCCAGTACGCACATCAGGAGGCCCGCGTGAACGTCGTGTTTCTCTCACCGCACTTCCCGCCTCACTACTACCGTTTCTGCCAGCGATTGCGCGAGGTCGGCGCGAACGTGCTCGGGCTGGCTGACGAGCCCTACGACAACCTGCATTCCAGATTGCGCGCCTGCCTGACGGAGTATTACAAGGTTCACGACATGCACGATTACGACGCGATGGTGCGCGCCATCGGGTACTACACGCACCGTTACGGCAGGATCGACCGAATTGATTCCCTGAACGAATACTGGCTGGAAACCGAGGCACAACTCCGCACGGACTTCAACGTCTTCGGCGTCAAAAACGATGACATCATGAAGATCAAACGCAAGTCCGAAATGAAGAAGGTCTTTCAGAAAGCTGGCGTGCGCGTGGCGCGCGGGCGCGTCTGCCTGACCGAAGAAGAAGCCAGGGATTTCATCAAGGAAGTCGGCTATCCCGTCGTCGCCAAACCCGACATCGGCGTGGGCGCGGCCAAAACATACAAGATCATGGACGAATGGGAATTCCGGCATTACCTGAACGACAAACTGCCCGTGGATTACATCTTAGAAGAATTCATCGCGGGCCGGATCGTGACCTACGACGGCCTGACGGACAGCGAAGGCCGGATCGTTTTTGCGACCTCGCACGAGTATTCCAAAGGCGTGATGGAGACCGTCAACGAGGACAGCGACATCTACTACTACAGCGTGCGCGAGATCCCCGAAGACCTCGAGCGACTCGGCAAGGTCACGCTGAAAGCCTTCAACGTGCGCGAGCGCTTCTTTCACCTCGAGTTCTTCCGCCTCGACGACGGCGAGATCGTGGCCCTGGAAGTCAACATGCGCCCGCCCGGTGGCTTGACCACCGACATGTTCAATTTCGCCAACGACATCGACGTGTACCTGGCCTGGGCGGAAGTGCTGGTGCTGGGCAAGACGGACATGCAGGCCAGACGCCCGTACTTCTGCGCCTACGTCGGACGCAAGAACCATTTTTCTTACGCCCTCGACCACGACCAGATCATGCAGCAATTCGGCGGCATGGTCGTCAACGCGTCCACCATCGAAGGCGTCTTCAGCCGCGCCATCGGCAATTACGGCTTCATCATCCGCCATCCCGAGCTGAGCGCCATCGTGGCCGCCGCCGACGAGATCCACCGCAGGGCGTAAGAACACCATCCAGCACGCATTCTCGAGTTTGCGTCCCAGACGGTGTTCTCGAGAATCAGGAATGACGCTCGAGCCACTAAAGGAGCCCCATGCACGTCGAATACCACCGCGCCTACAGTCACGCCCTCGGGCACGACATGGAACTCAAAATCTACGGACATTACGGCCAGCCGATCATCGTGTTCCCCGCGCAGAACGGACGCTTCTACGATTTCGAGAACTTCGGCATGATCGAAGCCTGCGCGCACCTGATCGACGCCGGTCGAGTCAAATTCATCGCGGTGGACAGCATCGACTGGCAATCCTGGACGAACGCATCAATTCACCCCGCCGATCGCGCCCGCCGCCACGAAGCCTACGACGCGCACATCATCGACGAAATCGTGCCGTTCGTCCGCGAAACGACCGGGCTCGAGCAATGCTGGACGACCGGCTGCTCGATGGGTGCGTTCCACGCCGCCAACTTCTTCTTCCGCCACCCAAACGTTTTCAACGGCGTGATCGCCCTGTCCGGGCTGTACCAGGTCGGCGAATTCGTCGGCGGCGAGGGCGGCGATGCGGCGTACTTCAACTCGCCCCTGTGGTACCTCGAGCACATGAACGACCCGTGGCGACTCGAACGCTACCGCCAGAGCACGATCGTGTTCGCCGTCGGGCAGGGCGCGTGGGAAGAACGCATGATCGAGGACACGCACCGGATGCAACACGTCCTGGAAGCCAAAGGCGTACCCGCCTGGATCGATTTTTGGGGTTACGACGTGGCCCATGATTGGCCGTGGTGGAGGCAGATGCTGCCGTATTTTCTGGGGAAGCTGGTGTAAGCTAGCGTTCAGCGTCGGTACGGATTTTCGTCCGCAATGAGGCCGTATTGCATAAGTGTGAGCTTGTCGTACCACTCAGCTTTTTCTTCATTCGACAAGTCCCAATTATCAATCTCTGGTTTAGGTGTTCCATTGTTACGGTAACACTGAAGCGCGCGTTGGACTCGAGCATCTATAAGGGCTGGATCGCGTGATACAGGTTTCCCAATCTCGAGTGATGCTTCGCGTTCGGCTTGGGCTTTCCAATCACGCAAAACTTCAACTGTGAACCTTAGCGAATCACTGTCAACGAGCTTCCCACAATTCTGGCAAAGCCAGATTGCATTCTGAATGTCTTTACGTTCTCGAGATGTCAGCGTCGGGTCGTATCGTGGCCCATCAACTGAAGCAGCGGTGATGTGTGCAGCTACACCCACGTTGACTGTTGCATTTACCGCCTGTCCAGGGCCAGAAGTTCTTGCTCGGCAATTTGGGTTGGAGCAACGATGACCAACTCGATCCACGAGTTTTCTCTTTATAAGTTGACTGAAATCATCTCGCATTACTGCCAGGATATCCCTTGCGCACCGCCCCATTTTCGGACACACTCGAGCCATGACCAA
>CAXTKV010000181.1:0-10663 GCA_964244895.1 uncultured Deinococcales bacterium | reverse complement strand
GTGTTCCAATTCCTTGAGAACCTCACGGACCGGCAAGCCGCCCAAGCCGTGCTGATCGCGGTTTTGCTAATGATTGAGATAGTATCATGCAACACGTGAAAGCCTACTCCACCGACCTCCGAGAACGAATCGTCCACGCCATCAAACACGAACAACACACCACCGAACAAACTGCCAGCCGCTACGCCATCAGCCGAGCCACCGTCTACCGCTACCTCCAACTCGACCGCGACCTCAAAACCCTCCAACCCGCCACCAGCACAGGCCGACCACGCCTCATCCCACCCGAACACGAAGCAGCCCTCCGCGCCCAAGTCGAAGCTCACAACGACGCCACCCTCGAGGAACACTGCCAAAGCTGGTATGAAACGACCGGGATTGAACTGAGCCTGACCGCGATGCACCAAACCCTCAAGCGGCTGAAGATCAGTCGTAAAAAAAGACACGCCGACCGACTGAGCGTGATGAACACGCCCGCCTGATCTGGCTTGAAATGATTGGTTTGTTCGATCCGAAACGCTTGGTGTGAGATTCCCAGTTTTTCGTGGACGCTCAGTTCAGCACTCCCTGAGCGACTTTCTCGAACTCGGCTGGCGACCTGAACCCGAGCTTCGAGTGCAACCGTTCCCGATTGTAGAACACGTTGATCCACTCGAACACCACCGCTCGAGCCTGCGCTCGTGACCCGAGCGGCAGTTCAGCCTCAAGTTCCGTCTTCAACGACCCGAAAAAGCTCTCCATCACGGCATTGTCCCAACAATTGCCTTTCCGACTCATGCTCTGAACCGCGCCCACCACGCAGAGTTCCCGCCTGAACGCGACGCTCGCGTACTGCACGCCCCGATCGCTATGGCACAACAAGCCCGGCGCGGGCTTACGCCAGGCTCAAGCCATTCCGAACGCCCTGAGGACAAGCCCCGTCTCGAGCGAGTCACCCATCGCGTAGCCAACCACCATCCTCGAGAACAAATCGATCACCACTGCCAGGTACAGCCAGCCTTCGGCTGTCGAGAGGTAGGTAATATCACTGACCCATTTCTGGTTCGGTTTGGCCGCATCGAACTCACGAGCCAGGATGTTCTCGGCCAGCGGGTGTTCGTGGTTCGAGTCGGTCGTGCGCTTGAACTTCCGCTTCCCACGAGCGCGAATGCCGTTCTCACGCATGATCCTGGCCGTGCGGTGAACACTCAAACGCTCGTCCATGCCGAGCAAGCAGGCGTGAACTCGAGGGCTGCCGTAGGACTTCTTCCTTCCCTGGTGGATGGTCTTGATCTTCTCGAGGATGCGCGCGTCGTGCTTCTCGCGCTGGCTGGGCGGTCGTTTGATCCACAGGTAGTACCCGGCTCTCGAGACGTTCAGCACCCGAAGCATGAGGTTGAGGTCGTACCGCTCGCGGTTGTGGTGGATGAAGGTGAATCTCACTTGTTTTCGCGCGCGAAGAATTTCGCCGCAGCTTTTAAAATTTCACGCTCCTGACGCAGAACTTCGTTCTCTTTGCGTAAGCGTTTGAGTTCGGTCTCAAGCTCGGTCAGGCCCTCTTTGCCGGGGAAGGCGGCTGCGCCTCGGGCTTGTTGCTGGCGAATCCAGTGGCTGAGGAGGCTCGGGGCGATGCCGAGTTCGCGCGCGGTGGCGTTGATGTTCTTGTTCTCGCGGGCGCGGCGGATGGCGTCGAGTTTGAACTCGGGCGTATAGGTCTTGGTGATTCGCATATGAACCTCGATTCTCTTCGAGGCTGTTCTGCGTGTCTACAAAAATCTGGGAAGGTCATACCTCGATTGTCTGCACCTCAAAATCCGCAACGAGGGGTGGTGAAAACCAAAGCTGTGTGTCGCCATCGGCGTCAACCTCGAGGGCATCAAAGACGTCCCTACGTTCCGGCTCTCGATCCTGACCGAAGTCAAGAACCGAGGCGTCAATGACGTGTTCGTCGAACCCGCGCGACTTGAACGCACCGAACAAGCACTCGATATCCCACCGGGTTGCGTCAATTGCCAACGCCTGGGATGGTCGTTTGACCGCCACCAACGCTAAAAGCTCGCCATCCCTGGACTACCATAAAGACCTTGAGGCCCATCGCGCGCACGCGAAAGCTCGCGCACCTCTCTGGCCTTGAGTTCGTTGAACCATGCACAGGTGGGTGCAGTCTTCCCATGAAGCCGGATCGCGGTACGGCGATTGATGCGGATCACCGGGTTCACGCCGTGTTCGAGCAGCCTCGTCAACCAGGCTTCATATCGCGCCTACAGCGGCACCTGAAGGGCCTGGCGCTCCCAATCCACTCCCGGTCAGCCGTGAAGCCCTGGATGCGACCAGCAGGATTTAGGTCTAGATTCCAACGGTGATGTGGGGAGAACCGCGTCTGTGAAGGTCGTGTCGCTCCAAAGCACGGGTGCCTCAGCTTGCACCAAAACCGGCAATGAACCCCTTTCAAAGCTGAGCCCAAGAATTCATTTCTTACCTGCACAGCCTCTCGCTGCCGACCGCAGTCATGGTCGAGTCTGCATCCGTCCGCGCGCTGGGATCACCGTCGACCTGCGCCCTGGCCGCGAGTCGGTAACGCCCCGGCGGCTGTGCGCGAGCGCGGCTGAAGGCGCGACTGAAGGCGTAGACGGAGCTATAGCCGACTGATCGAGCGATCGTTTCCAGGTCGTCGTCGGTGTCCCGAAGGTGCAAGGCAGCCAAGTCCATCCGCCAGCGGGTCAGGTACGCGCCGGGCGTCCGACCGACGACTGCGGGAAAGCGTCGTGACAGGGTCGCCCGTGACACCGAGATCTCTGCGGCCAGCGATGCCGTGGTCCAGTCGCGCGCGGGGTCGCCGTGAAGTTTGCTCAACGCTCGGCTGATCAGCGGGTCGCTGAGCACTCCCAACCACGAGGCGGCTGCCTGCACCGGGTGATCCGACAGCCAGACCCGCAGCAGCTGCACCAACAGCACGTCTACGAGGCTGTTCAGGACGATCGTCGTCGCGATCTGAGGTGAGGCCAGCTCGCGAGCCAGTAACCGCACCGTATCGCTCAGGCAACTGCCGCCGTGGTCGGCGTGGAGATGAACGATCTCCGGTAGCAGCGTGAGTACCTGAGTCAAGACGGCAGGGTCGTGCGTGTACGACGCGGAGAGGATGTGTGTCTGAACCGCGCCGCTGCCAAAGCTCAGCACTTGGCCGTCGGCCCTGGCGCGCTCGGCTGCGCCGTGATCGCAGCGCCGTGCCAAAGTGGCAGGATCGCTCGACAGGCGATGGTCGAGACCGGAGGTCAGCAGCACCACATCACCGGGCATTAACTTGATCGGTGGATGGTCGGGCACGCCGAGCCAGGCTACGCCCGCCGTGACGGCGTGGAATGCCGCACCACGAATTCCGCGCCACCACACCCCCCAATGTTCTCCGGCCTCAATGCGCGCGCCGAGCGTCCCGCGCACCCCGGACAGCGCCAGCACATCCGCAAGCACATCCACCGCCCGAGTCTAGCGAACGCGGCACGCGGCGTCAATGCGAAACCATACTTGAAAGGGCGCAATCACCACGTGCTTGAGGCAGATGGACATGTTTTTGAGCGTTTTAATCATTGACCATACGATCGCTTGCTTCATACAGTGTTGAGTATCGGGAGGCGAGGTTGCGCTCACCCGACAAAGGAGTCCGAGATGAACATTTCTCAAACGGTCGCTCTCGTTACCGGTGCCAACCGTGGCCTGGGTCGCCACTTCGCCGAAGCGCTCCTGGCTCGGGGGGCCAAGGTCTACGCCACGGCCCGCACCCCCGAACTCGTCAGGATTCCCGGCGCGGAAATCCTGAGACTCGACCTGACCGACCCAGCTTCGATCGCGTCGGCGTCGGTCATCGCCACGGATGTCAGCCTGCTGGTCAACAACGCAGGCATCAGCAGTTGGCAGCCGCTCGTGAGCGGTGACCTGAACCTGATCCGCAAGGACATGGACACCAACTATTTCGGGACGCTGGAGGTGGTTCGTGCCTTCGGCCCGGTGCTGGCCAGCAACGGCGGTGGGGCTATCTTGAACGTTCTCTCAGCCTTGTCCTGGTTCTCGGTAGACGGCTCGAACAGCTACTCCGCCTCCAAGGCCGCCGAGTGGAGCCTGACCAACAGTATTCGTCTCGAACTGGCGGGCCAAGGCACGCAGGTCACAGGGCTGCACCTGGGTGCCGCCGATACCGACATGACGGCCAGCTACGAAGGTGAGAAGATGGCCCCGGCTCTGGTGGTCAAGGCTGCGTTGGACGGCGTGGAAGCGGGCAGACTCGAGGTCATCGCCGACGACTGGAGCGCCCATGTCAAGGCCTCACTGTCCGCTGATCCAGCCCTGTTCTACACCCAACTGAAGTAGCCGATGCGTGCGTGGAGCGCCAGTCGGGCTCAACCCATTTTTAGGCCATTGAACTCAGTTTCATGGGAGGCCTCCGTCGGTGATCGCCTTCTGTGCGCTGGCATCGCTGGTCAAAATCGAAGGCTCGTCGTGCGACAGGGGAGCTGCGATACGCACTGAAGCGTCATCCGCGCCAGCAGGTGTCAGGGGCGGTGAGCAAGGTATTTCTCGAAGGTTCATCGCGGGAGACTCCGTTCGAGAGGATCGCTCGATGCGGCCCTGCTCCATCCAAAATGTGCAGGTGAACTTCGCGCTCGCTTCCAGCCTGACCGCCTAGAGTATAAATTGCACACTCAACGGGACATTGACTCACCACGTCCGATTTCGAGAACGCTTCGGCGGGTGGCGACGTTGGGCAACGCAGGAGGATGATCGTGAAAACCGCGATGAAAGTGGCCGTCGTTGGAGCCACCGGAAGAGTTGGACGGCATGTCGTCGAGCTGCTCAAATTGGCGGGATATGACGCAGTCGCCCTATCGCGCTCGAGTGGCGCGAACGTCATCACCACAGCGGGTCTGGCGGATGCCCTGTCGGGCGTGGTGTGCATCATCGACACCGCCACCACCGCTTCGGCAGACCAAATGGAGGCGACAGCGTTTTTCACCACCTCAGCTCGCAACCTGCACGAGTTCGGGGCTCGGGCTGGCGTAAACCGAATCGTCGCGGTGTCTATCGTCGGCTGCGACCGCTACACCGCAGGTTACGGTGCAGCTAAGCGCGCGCATGAACTGGTTTTGCTGTCCGGGTCAATTCCAGTCCGCATTCTGCGGGCGACCCAGTTTCACGAGTTCGTCCCGCAGGTCATGGAATGGGACAGGCGGGACGGGGTGTGCTGCGTGCCAGAAATGCGGACACAACTGGTGTCCGCCAGGACGGTCGCTCGCCGCCTCGTCGACCTCGCTACGGGTCTCGAGTCCACGCCTGAGGCGAGTGAGGTAGCCATCACGGAAATGGGCGGTCCGAGGGAGGAAAACCTGGTCGCAATGGCGAGGCTGTTTGCGGCTCGGCACGGCGACCAAGTGCGAATCGAGGGTGTGATCGATGCGAGCGACCCAGACCGAGCCCTGAATCTGGACGGTGGCCTGCTGCCCGGTTCAAACGCGCTGCTGGCGGGTCCAACCTTCGAGGCGTGGCTGAGTGCTCTGGCGCTCTAGGCAACTCGGTGTCGTCGCGTGGCGCCCGAGGAGTTCGGCGCGATGTCGAGGATGAGCCGAGACAGGAGTCGTTGGGATCACGCGGTGGCTGAGCGCGTATTCGGGACATCGAAAGGCGAACTGAACCGCGAGATGGCGATTGGAACTCGGGGCGAAACTCGGGCGGTGGTGTTTGTATGGATTGACGTCCGGAACAACCGCGAGCGTCGTCGCTCGAGGCTCGGCATCGTGGCACCGGTCGTGTTCGAGGAGAAGCATCAACTTCTGTCCTGAACGTTCACGAAATCTCGTAGCGATCAACCATCGCGTTCACGCGAGTTTCACGACCTTGGTCAGGTGGCGCGGCGCGCGCGTGTCCAGGCCCTTCATTTGTGCGACCCTCTCACCCAGCCACTGGAGCGTCGGCAGCGCCACCAGGCCGCGCAGGGCGGGTTCGAGATCGGGCAGTTCGAGGCTGAGGTCGCCGGGGCCACCGAGGCCGAGGACGCGCGCCCCCTTGCCCTGCAATTCGCCGACCAGTCGGGCTTCCACGTCGCGAGTGTCGGGGTGGTAGAGCATCACCGCGAGCGTGCGCTCGTCGAGAAGCGAGATCGGGCCGTGGCGGTACTCGAGCGGGTGGTAGGCCTGCGAGTAGCTGAGGCTCATTTCCATCAACTTCAGCGCCCCTTCGTTGGCCAGACCGTAGAGCGGCCCGCTGCCGAGGTAGACGAAGTGCGAACACCCCGCCAGAAGCTCGTCGAGGTGCGGCGCGGCCCGCTCGAGTAGCGCCTCGGCGGCATTCACGCCGCTCGAGGGCAGTCTTGCCCCAGCGATGCCCAACCCGATGAGCAGCATCAAACTGGCTGAAGAGGTCATGACGATGTCCTCGTCCGGGTGCGTCTGCGCGAACAGGCTGACGCCCACCGCTCGGGTGAGGGCGCTGCCCGCCTCGCAGGTGATGCCGATCACGCGCTGACCGAGCGCGCGGCTGCGCTGAGCGGCCTGTACAGTCTCGGTGGTGTCGCCGCTCCTCGAAACGGCGATCACCTGAGTCGATTCGGAGGACGGCAGGAAGTTCTCGGCGTGCAGGTTCCACTCGCCGCCCGGCACGGCGATGGCCCGCTGGCCGTGCGCCGAGAGTGCGCTCGCGATCGTTTGAGCCAGGTAGTACGAGGTGCCGCAGCCGACGATGGCGATGCTCGCGCCCGGCTCGAGGGTGGCGACGCTGAGGTCGAGCTCGAGGGCCTGCCGCCAGTAGCCGAACTGCTCGGCGATGCTGCGTTCCGTTGGGTTCAAGACGCGTTCTCGAGTCATACTTCAGTCCTCCTGAGGGCCCGAGCGCTCCGCTCGAGGCAAGCGTGAGTGATGAACCAACCGGCCTGGCAACGCGCCCGCGAAAGCGACCGCCACGTCATTTCGCGCCGAGCCTGAGCCTCTGGCTCGCGCGGACTCGAGCAGCGCGCAGCCGTTCGCCCCCGGCGCGTTGTTCGAGCGCGTTGGTGCCCTCGAACGAGTACGGGCCGTGTACCGTTCCGTCCCGCGCGCCCGGAGCGAACGCGGGTTTGAGCACTCGCCGTCGAGTCCCAGCACCCACTCGGGCATGTTGTGCCTCGAGAAAAGTTTGAACCTGCTCTGCCCCGATCGCGCCCGTCTCCGGTTCGAGGCGAGCTGCAGTTCTACGGGCCACCGCCCAGCAGAGGGTGCCTTAGAGGCTTTCGCTGTAGGTCGTGGCGTCAAGGTCGCGTCGCTCACGCCGACCGGATTCAGGGCTTTGGCGAGCACGGCGGGGTACCCGAGAACCCTTTCAAATTCAACGCAGCGCGAGCTTTCGACTCCACGGTTCTCGAGCACCCCCACGCCGAAATGCGCGACGATCTCGAGCGCGTCCGGATCAGTTCCCCCGTGTTTCTTCGCGCTCCACTCGACGAGGTGAACGCCCGCGCGGAGCGCGGAGCGCAAGGGGTGGTGGGCGGTATCCACCACTGCGCAGGTGCGGCGCGACAGAGGCTTGAACCACGGCACGAAGTCCGTGGGCTCGAGCCCCTGCGGCAGGCTTCCGATCATCACCCAGCCCGCGTCCAGTTGGATTGATCGCTCGAGCGGCATGAGAGGCTCGCTGGTGAGGGCTGAGCCATCCCCGTAGCTTTCGGTGGAATGGTCTGCGCCTTCGGGCAGCGTGCGACACCCGCGGATTTCGCCGCCGACCTCGAGCATGTGCTCGATTGTCGGGTGTAGGTAGACGCAGGCGATGGGGGATGCAGCGCTCAACGGAAACCGCCCAGCCCCAGGCCGCGAATCAGGTAGCGTTGCAGGTAGATGAATACGGCGGCGGCGGGCAGCGTGGCGCACAGAGCCGCGGCCATCACTTGGTTCCATTCGACCGTGTAACGCCCGCCGACCAGCGAGAACACGGCCAGCGTCAGGGTGTGCTTCTCGGCGCTGCGCAACAAGGTCAGGGCCAGCACGAATTCATTCCAGCTGAAGATGAAGGCGAACAGCGCCACCACGGTGATCGCGGGCAACGCCAACGGCAAGAAGATGTACACGAGGCTCTGCACCCGGTTCGCGCCGTCGATCCAGGCGGCCTCCTCGAGTTCGGGGGCAAGCGTCTGGAAGTAACTTCTGAGCATCCAGATCGAGAAGGCAATGTTGAACACCGCGTAGATCAGCACGAGTGCGAAAAGCGAATCCACCATGCCGAGCTTGACGATCAGTCGGAACAACCCGATCACCAGCACGATCGGCGAGAACATCTGCGTCAACAGCAGAAACTGCTGGTAGCCGTCGCGTCCGCTGAAGTTGAACCGCGCCAGCGCATACGCGGCGGGCGCGCTGACCAGAAGCGCCAGCAGCGTGGTCAGCGCGCTGACGAGAAGGCTGTTGAGCAGCGTGCCGCCGAATTTAGTGGCGCTCCACATGTCCGCGAAGTTTCTCCACTCGAGGTGACTCGGCAGCCAGCGCGGCGGGAACTTAAAGATCTCGTCGAAGGGCTTGAGGGCGGTGGTCAGCATCACCGCGAACGGGAAGAGGATCACCACGATCAGGGGCAGCAACAACACCCAATAGAGGATCGAGCGCTTAAGCATCGGCCTCGCTCCTCCTCGAAACCCACAGGTATGTCAGGCTGAAGACCAGTAGGATGGCGAACATCACGAGCGACATCGCGCCCGCCTCACCGAGATCGCCAAATTTAAACGCGAGCTTGTAGAGGTACGTGACGAGCACGTCTGTACCGTTGGCCGGGCCACCCTCGGTCAGTACCCAGATGATTGGAAAGGAGTTGAAGACGTTGATGACGTTGATCACCACCGTGATGGTGAAGAACGACCGCATCAATGGGAAGGTGATCGTCCCCAGCAGGTGCAGCCCCCTCGAGCCGTCGATCTTCGCCGCCTCGTAGACCTCGCCGGGAATGCTCGAGAGGCCGCCCAAAAGCACGGTGACGGTGTACGGGATCGAGACCAGGATGGCGATGGCGATGGCGATCGGGAAGCTCGTGTCGGCGGTCGCCAGCCACTCGACGGGTTCTTTGAGCAGGCCGAGCTCGAAGAGCGTGCCGTTGACCTGTCCGTTCTGTCCGTTCAGCGCCCAGCGCCAGATGATCGCAGTCATGGTCAACGACACCGACCACGGCAGCATCACGATCATGCGAGCCAGACCGCGCCCGTAGAAGTTCTCGTTGAGGATCAGCGCGACCGGCGTGGACACGAGGATCGTGCCGCCGACCACAGCCAGCGTCCAGACGATGGTGCGCCAGAGCGCCGCGGAGAAGAGGGGGTTGCGGAACAGCTCCTCGAAGTTCGCCAGACCGGTAAAGCCCTGCACCACACCGAAGCGGCTGACTTGGTGGCTGGCGGTCATCAGCAGGTCAAAAACTGGGTAGCCCATGACCAGCAGCGTCAGAGCCAGGCTGGGGAAAAGCATCAAATACGCGAGCGCGTTCTGGGTTTGTTTCATTTTCGCTTTCGAGCCGCCCGCCAGCCCTCGCCGAGGTTCCCGCTTGAGAACACCGATACACACGAGATTCGGGTTTGTGTGCTTGACGGCCTTCCCTTGCGCTCGAGTTCTCAATTTATTTCGCGTCGGCTCGTTTTGATACTGAACGCATCGATGCTCGGGTGGGGTGTGCCCACCCGAGCGCGCTCGAGATTACTTGCCGAGGATCTGATTGATCTCGGCGGCAGCGGCGTCCAGCGCCTGTTTGGTCGTCTGCTTGCCGAGGTAGATGTTTTGCAGGGCGCGTGAGGTGGCCTCGGCCATCTTCTCCCAGTTCGCGACGTTCGGCGCGAACTCGGCGACCGGCAAGAGGTTGGCGAAGGGCTTGAGCTCGGGGTTGGTCTGGAAGTAGCTGTCGGATGCCTCACCCTTCAGCACGGGCAAAAAGCCCTCGGCCTTGGTGAACTGGATGTGGCTTTCGGTCTTGAAGACGTACTCGAGGAAGCTGTAGGCCTCCTTCTTGACCTTCGAGCTGTTGAAGACCATGATCGTATCGGTCACGCCGTAGGTGGCCGCGCGTTTGGCCTTGGGTATGGCCGTGATGCCGTACTGGAGCTTGGGAGCTTCCTTTTTGATCTGGTTGGCCAGGAAGGGCGCCGTGATCATGAAGGCCACGCGGCCCTGCTTGAAAAGGTCCTGCACGTTCTCGCGGCTGAATCCGGTCGGGCCGGGCTGGGTCAGCTTCTCCTTGACCAGCTTCGAGTAGAACTCGGCGGCCTCGATCGCCTCGGGGCTGTTAATGCCGCTCTTGCCGTCCGCGTTGAAGATCTCGCCGCCGAAGCTCCAGAGCGCGTAATACCAGTATGCGTCGGTCTCGACTTCCTTGCCCTGCAGCCCATAGCAGTAGGCATCCTTGACCTTGACTGCGATCAGTTTGCAGGCGGCGTATAGGCCGTTCCAGGTGGTCGGTGGGGTCTTCAGTCCAGCCTTCGCCAAAATGTCTTTGTTGAAGTACATCGCGCGGGCCGAGGCGGCGATCGGCAAGCCGTAGGTCTTGCCGCCGAGCACCGAAGGCTTGAGGAAGGTGGAGATGAACGAGTTTTTGAACTCGGGACTCATGTATCCATCAATGGGTTCGGCCACGCCCTGCGAGACGAAATCGGTCAGCCAGCGCGTGCCGATCACGGTGTGCCGCGCCAACAACTTTGCCTCGG